>CAIVVS010000001.1 GCA_903909415.1 uncultured Pseudomonadota bacterium
CGCGAGGTGTACGAGCGGATCGCAAGTCCGGCCTCGCCCCTGCGCTCGAAGCGGTGGCGGCGCTGCTCGTCGAAAGGCATGGAGGACAGGCACGGGAAGAAGCGCTCGATGCGCCCGCCAGACACCGACACGTCCATCGCCCAGTCGCAGATGCGCTCCAGCGCAAGCGCGCCCCACGGCCCCCAGCCCCACTCGAGGCGGACCTGCACGGGGCGCGCAAATACCTGGCTTTCGTCCGGCAGGTCATCGGCATAGACGCGATGGACCACGCGGCCGTCCTGGATCACTTCGACCACGTCGAGTTCGTCGCGACCGCGCACTGAAAATGCCACCTCGGCCTGCCGGCCGGCCGCGATGGCCGCCCCCATCGGCGCCCCGTCGACGGAAAACTCAACCTCGATGCGGTCCCCGGTCAGCGCATAGGTCCTGCGCGCCCGGATGGCCTCCAGCAGCGCGGGGCGCGTCAGTTCGGTGGCCACCGCCGCCATCAGGCCTTCGCCGTAGGCGCCGGGGAATCCCGCATGGTCGTCGCTCGAGGCGACGAACCCGAAGCGCTTGCCCGCATCCAGCGCGGCACGCGCGGTGTTAGCCGTCTCCCGCCCGCCCATCGAGTGCGTGTACATGTCGAAAGGGCCGCGATCGTGTTCGGAGTTGCCGTGCTCGGAGAAGATCTCCACCACGGGCGTGCAGTCCTCGTGGAACACGTCCCAGTTCACGCCGCGCACGCCCTTGGGGTAGGCGAGGTGATGCGGGATCATCAGCGCCTTCTCGTCGACGCAGAAGCGGCGCAGCCGCCCCACATCGCCCGCGTAGAAGAGCGGGCGGTTGTCCTCCGGGAACACCACGCACTGGTCGCCCCATTCGGACGAATGCCACTCGAACCCAAGGAAGGCGCAGAATTCCCCGTCGCGATTGCCGTCGGCGATCACACCCTGCACCCGCGGCCAGGTGTCCTTCAGGCGCTTGAACCCCTCGATCCAGTGACGCTCGCGGCCGCCCTCCATGGCCGGCATATCGTGCCAGCTGGAATGCCCGGTGAACGCGAAGAAATCCAGGTGCGTGCGCGCGACATCGAGGCTGCGCTCGATCGAGCCCACGCCGTAGCCGTGCGCATTGTGGTTGTGGATGTCCCCGTAAAAGATCGGCATGGCTGCCCTCAGTCCAGCCGCGCGTCCTTGGCCACGAGCCAGCGCTCCATCGCCATCACGAAACCGTACAACACCACACCGATCAGCGTGATCAGGATCACCGCCATGAACATTGCGGGGGTGTCCAGCGTCACCTGCACCTGCAACATCAGGTACCCAAGGCCCTTGTCCGAGCCGAGGAACTCGCCGACGATCGCGCCGGCCACCGCGAGGATGGCCGCGACCTTCATCCCGGAAAAGATGTACGGCATCGCGCCGGGCAGCTGGATCTTGGTGAAGAGCTGCCAGCGCGAGCCCTTCAGCGCGCGCACCAGGTCGAGGAGGTCCGGTTCGATCTCGCGCAGGCCGCGCGCGGTCGTGAGCAGGATCGGGAACACGCAGATCGAGAACGCCATCATCGAGTTCGGGAACACGCCGTACTTGAACCAGACGATGATCAGCGGCCCGAGCGCCACCTTGGGGATCATGTTGAGCGACACCAGCAGCGGCAGGAAGAACTGCTCCAGCGGCCGGGACCAGGTGAACACCAGCGCGAGGCCCACGCCCACGACCAAAGCCAGGAAATAGCCCGCGAAGATCTCGGTGCCCGTGACCAGCGCGTTACCCCACCAGTTGTAGCTGCCGTCGGTCAGCGCGGCGAGCGTGGCCTCGGGCGAGGGCATCACGTACTTGGGCACGTCGCCGAATTTCACGAACAGGTACCAGGCCAGCAAAAGGGCCAGGTGGGAGGCCACGGCCAGCACGTAACGCTGCAGGGTATCGTTGGGCTTATCCAAGGTCGGACTCCTTCAGGTGATGCGAACCACCACGGCCTCGTCGTACGGCAGCGCCGGATTGACGAAGCGGTTGGCGTTGGTGACGTAATGCAGCGCGCAGGCGCGGCGCCA
>CAIVVS010000002.1 GCA_903909415.1 uncultured Pseudomonadota bacterium
GCCGTACTGGAACCCGCGGCCGGTGGACCGCGCCGGCATCCGCGCGCTGCTCGAGGACGCCTGGCAGGGCCGCCGGCCCGACTGAACTTCAGACAAGCACGCGCATTTTCAACAACGTCGACAACCCCACGCACCGAGGATGAGAGACATGGCCACGAGCAAGAAGCAACCCGCTCCCGCGAAGAAAGCCGCCCCCGCGAAGGCGCCGGCGAAAGCCGCAGCGAAAATTCGCATCGGCTGGATCGGCCTGGGGCGCATGGGCTTTTCCATGTCCTACCGGCTGCTGAAGAACGGCTGCGACGTTTCGGTCTGGAACCGCACCCGCGCCAAGGCCCTGCCGCTGGCCGAGCACGGCGCCAAGGTGGTGACCAAGGTCACCGACCTGGCCGGCTGCGACATCGTGTTCACCATGGTGTCCACCACCGACGACCTGAAGGAAGTGCTGTTCGGCAAGGGCGGCCTGCTCACCGGCAGGAAGAAGCCCAAGATGGTGATCGACAACTCCTCGATCTCCGAGGAAGGCTCGCTCGCCGTGCGCGCCGGCTGTGAGGCCGCAGGCGTGGCCTACCTGTGCGCGCCGGTGTCGGGCAACGGCAAGGTCGCCAAGGCCGGCAAGCTGTGGGTGGTGGCCTCCGGCCCCAAGGCCTCGTTCAAGGTCGCCGAGCCCTACCTCGCGATGTTCGGCCGCGGCGTGACCTATGTCGGCGAGGGCGAACTGGCGCGCGTGTGGAAGATCGCGCACAACACCATCTTCGGCGTGATCATCCAGAGCCTGTGCGAGATCACGGTGATGGCCGAGAAGGCCGGCATCCCGCGCCACGTGTTCCTGGACTCGATCAACAACAGCGTGCTCGGCTCCATGTACACCCGCTACAAGACGCCGGTGCTGGTGAACCTCAACTTCGAGGAAGTCACCTTCACGCCCAAGCTGCTGCTGAAGGACATGGACCTGGGCATGGCCGCCGCCAAGAAGTACGCGGTGCCGATGCCCGCCGCCGCCGCGACGCGCGAGTCGATCTCCAACTCGGCCGGGCGCACCGCGAAGCTGAAGAAGGACGTGGACTTCGCCATCCTGATCAAGGAGATCGCCGCCGGCGCGAACTTCGAACTCAAGCCGGAGAAGGCCAAGGTCACCGACGGTCTTTCTTGAAATAGTCAATTAAAACAGCCACTTAACGAATTTTCGGGCGGTTTTCACGGGGCCCGCGCAGGAGGAGAAGGACGATGGCACAGACACTGATACGCGCCGGCTGGGTGGTCACCATGGACCCGAAGCTCGGTGACATCAAGGACGGCTGCGTGCTGGTGGACGGCGAGACCATCGTCGCCGTCGGCGCCAAGCTCGCCGCGCCGGCCGGCGCGACCGTGGTGGACGCGCCCGGCGCCATCGTCATCCCCGGCCTGGTGAACGCGCACCAGCACACCTGGCAGACCGGGCTGCGCGGCGTGGCCGGCGACTGGACCATCCTCGAGTACTTCCGCCAGATGCACGCGGGCCTGGCGACCAAGTTCAAGCCCGACGACATCTACATCGCCACGCTGGTCGGCGCGCTGAACCAGATCAACTGCGGCACCACCACGCTGGTGGACTGGTGCCACAACAACCCGACGCCGGACCACAGCGACCGCGGCATCGACGGCCTCATCGAATCCGGCATACGCGGCGCGTTCTTCCACGGCTCGCCCAAGCCCGATCCCAAGCCCGGTGCCAAGCCGTTCTGGGAAATGCCGCACCCGCGCGCCGAGGTCGAGCGCCTGAAGAAGCGCCTGCCCACCAAGGACGGCCGTGTGACCCTGGGCCTGGCCATCCTCGGGCCGCATTACTCCACCTATGACGTCGCGGTGCACGACTTCGAGCTGGCGCGCGAGTTCGGCCTGATCGCCTCCATGCACTGTGCCGGCGCCGAGGCGCGCACGCCCGACGGCTGGGACCGGCTGGCCCAGGCCGGCCTGCTGGGCGACAACAACAACATCGTCCACGGCAACAATCTGACCGACGCGCAGCTGAAGTTCATGCTGGAGCGCGGCGTGACCTTCTCGCTCACGCCCGAGACCGAGATGACGCAGGGCCACGGCTTCGCGATCACCGGTCGGCTGCGCGCGCTGGGCGCCAGGCCGTCGCTGGGCGTAGACCTGGAGTCAGGCATCTCCGGCGACATGTTCACCGTCGCGCGCGTGGCGCTGTCCACGCAGCGCGCGATGGACAACGCCGATTCCAAGGCCAAGGCCGGCAAGCTGCCCGACACCGCGAGCATCACCTGCCGCGAGGCGCTGCAGTGGATCACCATCGAGGGCGCGCGCATGCTCAAGATGGAAGACAGGATCGGCTCGCTCGCCCCCGGCAAGCAGGCCGACCTGGTGATGGTGCAGGCCGACCAGCTCAACATGTGCCCGGTGAACGACCCGGTGGTCTCGGTGGTCACGCAGACCAGCCTCGCGAACATCGACTCGGTGATGATCGCCGGCGCCTTCGCCAAGCGCGCCGGCAAGCTCGCGTATCCGAAGCTCGCCGAGCGCATGGCGCAGCTGGCCGACTCCGGCGGGCGCATCCTGCGCGAGATGGGTTTGGCGCGCACGGCCTGAGCGCGGCGGCACGCCGGTGTCCGGGATGACGCTGAAGGACCTGCCGGTCGGCTGGATCGGCGTCGGCAAGATGGGCCTGCCGATGGCGGGGCACCTCGTGTCCGTCGGCTGCCGGGTGCGGGCCTATGACACCGTGCCGGCGCGGCTGGCGCTGCTGTCCGGTGCGCAGGCGGCTGGCAGCCTGGCCGATACGGTGCGCGGCGCGTCCGTGGTGTTCTCCTCGCTGCCGGATGATGCGGCGCTGCGCGCCGTCGCCTTGTCGGCGGACGGCGCGCTGGCGGCCATGGCCCCGGGCTCGCTCTACATCGATACCAGCACGGTGTCCCCGAAACTGTCGGCCGAGGTGGCGGCCGAGGCGGAACGGCGCGGCGTGCGCCACCTGCGTGTCACGGTGTCGGGCAACAACCATTTCGCCGAGGCCGCGACGCTCACCGTGTTCGCCTCGGGCGAGAAAGCGGACTTCGACGCCGCTCAGCCCTTGCTGGCGCGCTTCGGCCCGGTGCAGATGTACGTGGGCGAGGCCGAGCAGGCTAGGACCATCAAGCTGGTGATCAACCTGATGATCGCGGTGACCTCGGGCATGCTGGCCGAGGCGCTGGCGCTGGGCGGCAAGGGTGGTCTGGCCTGGAACACCATGCTGGAGGCGATTTCCGCCAGCGCCGTGGGCTCGCCCATCGTGAAGAGCAAGGCGCGCGAACTCGCCGCGCGCGACTTCACCCCGACCTTCACCCCGGCGCAGCTGGGCAAGGACCTGGACCTGATGCTGGACGCGGCGCGGGAGTGGAACGTGCCGCTCACCATGACGGCGCACATGCGCCAGCTGATGCAGGCGGTGATCGCCAGCGGCCGCGGCGGCGAGGACTATGTCGCGGTGGTGAAGCTGCTGGAGGACATGGCGGGCATCGCGCCGCGCAAAGACGTAGGATAGTCTGCAGCACCAAACAACGGAGACGAGCATGACGGCAAGAGACCTGAACGAGAAGACCATCACCCCGGCGGTGATCGACCGCATGAAGCGCGCCAAGAGCAAGCGCTTCAAGCAGGTGATGGGCAGCCTGGTCACCCACCTGCACCAGTTCGCGCGCGACGTGAAGCTGACCGAGGCGGAGTGGATGGAGGGCATCCAGTTCCTCACCGCCACCGGCCACAAGAGTGACGACAAGCGCCAGGAGTTCATCCTGCTGTCGGACACGCTGGGCCTGTCCACGCTGGTCACGCAGATGAACCACCGCAGCGAGAAGAAGGAGACCGAGCAGACCGTGTTCGGACCCTTCCACCGCCTGAACGCGCCGAAGTACAAGCTGGGCGAGAACATCTCCAAGGGCATCAAGGGCACGCCCTGCTTCGTCTCGGGCACGGTGCGCGACGCCGCCGGCAAGCCGATCAAGGGCGTGACCGTGGACGTGTGGCACTCGGACGACATCGGCTTCTACGACGTGCAGCGGCCCGAGTGGAAGGGCGCGCACCGCATGCGCGGCGTGTTCAAGCCCGATTCCAAGGGCGCCTTCCACCTCTGGACCATCAAGCCGCGCTACTACCCGGTGCCGACCGACGGCCCGGTGGGCAAGCTGCTCAAGGCCTCGGCGCGCCACCCGATGCGCCCGGCGCACGTGCACTTCCTGATCATGGCCCCGGGCTACGACCCGCTGGTGACGCACGTGTTCACGCACGATGACCGCTACCTGGATTCCGACGCGGTGTTCGGCGTGAGGAACGCCCTGATCCGCCGCTTCGAGCGCCACCCGGCCGGCTCCGCCGCCCCGGACGGCACCAAGCCGAAGAAGGGCTGGACCAGCGTGCACTACGACTTCGTGCTGAGGAAGCTCAAGGCCAAGAAGAAGTAAGCGCTGCGCCTGCAAGGGCGCTGGAACGGAACAGGGCGCCGGGATCATCCCCGCGCCTTTTTTCATTCTGGCTCGCCGCCTGCGGCGCCGTCCGGAATGCGGACCCGCGAAGTAATGTCATTCCCGCGAAAGCGGGAATCCAGCGTCGTTCGGGCAACGGCAACGCCGCTAGATTCCGGCTCGCCGCCTGCGGCGCCGTCCGGAATGACGGTGTCCCGCGTTATGCGCGCCCCGGCTCTGCGCAGTTAGGTCATTCCCGCGAAAGCGGGAATCCAGCGTCGTTTGGGCCAGGGCAACGCCGCTGGATTCCGGCTCGCCACCTCCGGTGACGTCCGGGATGACGGTTACCGCGGGGTTGCCGCCTCAGCGCCCCAGGTAGGCTCGCTGGATGTGGTCCTGGGCCAGCAGCTCCTCGGGCGTGCCCTCGACCGCGATGCGGCCCTCTTCCAGCACGTAGGCGCGCGCGGCGATCTCCAGCGCCATCACCACGTTCTGCTCCACCAGCAGCACGGCGGTGCCGCCCTGGTTGATGGCGGCGATGACGTTGAACATCTCCAGCACGATGGAGGGCGCGAGGCCGAGGGACGGCTCGTCCAGCAGCAGCAGCCGGGGCTGCGCCATCAGCGCGCGTCCGATGGCGACCATCTGCTGCTGGCCGCCGGAGAGCGACCCGGCCGGCTGGTCCAGCTTGGGGCGCAGCGCCGGGAAGATCGTGCAGACGCGCTCGAAGGACTCGGCGCGCATCGCGCGCGCGGCCTTGCGGTAGCTGCCCATCTCCAGGTTCTCGCGCACGCTCATGCCGGTGAACAGCCGCCGGCCCTCCGGGACGATGGCGATGCCCTGGTCGCAGAACTGGTGGCGCGGCACCTTCGCGAGGTCCTTGCCGTCCAGCAGCAGCTGGCCGCGGGCGATGCGGTTCAGGCCGGCGATGGCGTTGATCAGCGTGGTCTTGCCGGCGCCGTTGGGGCCGACCACGCAGACCAGTTCGCCCGCCGCGATGCGGATGGACGCGCCGCTGACCGCGGGCGCGGCGCCGTAGTCGACCTCGACGTCGCGGGCTTCGAACAGGATGGGGGCGTTGCCGGCGGCTGTGTTCATGGCGGATGCGGTCATGTTCTGCTCACTGGCCATGGGGCTTGCCCAGGTAGGCCTCGACCACGTCGGGCTGGCGCATCACCGCGTGCGGCTCGCCCTCGGCGATCACGCGGCCGTAGGACAGCACCACCACGCGGTCGGTGAGTTCCATCACCGCGCGCATCACGTGCTCGACGAAGACGATGGTCGCGCCCTGGTCGCGGATGGCGCGGATGGTGCGGATCGCGCCGTCGATCTCCGAGGGCGTGAGGCCTGACAGCACCTCGTCCAGGAACAGCAGGCCCGGGCGCGAGGCCAGCGCGCGCGCCAGTTCCAGGAACTTGCGCTGGTGCAGGTTGAGCTCGTCGGGCAGGGCCTTGGCGCGCCCGGCCAGGCCGGTGAACTCCAGCCAGCGCATCGCCTCGCGCTCGGCCTCGGCGCGGCTCATCGCCGAGTGCCCGAACATGCCCGGCAGGGCGACGTTCTCCAGCACCGTGAGGTGCGCGAACGGCCGGGGGATCTGGTAGGTGCGGGCGATGCCCTGGTGGGCGACGCGGTGCGCCGGCAGGCCGACCAGTTCCTTGCCGTGGTACAGGATGCTGCCGCCGGTGGCGCGGTAGTGGCCGCTCACCACGTTGATCATGGTGGACTTGCCCGAGCCGTTCGGGCCGACCAGGCCGAGGATCTCGCCGCGGCGGATCTCCATGTCCACCCGGTCCAGCGCCAGCACGCCACTGAAGGCCTTGGACACGCCGCGCGCGGCCAGGATGGCCTCGCCGTGCTCGACATGGGTGAGCGTCGGGCCGGAAGCCCTGCCGTCCTCGCGCGGCTGCGCGGGGATGGTCGCGGCCCCGCCATGGCCCGCCTCGCCGTGGCCCGCCTCGGCGGAGGGAGCGGCGGCCCGCTCGGCCTTCAGCTTGCGCCGGTGCAGGACCTTGACCACCTGTCCCACCACGCCGTCGGGCATGAACAGGATCACCACGATCAGGATCAGGCCGGTGAGCGCGCGCCCGACCACGGCGTAGTCGCCCGCGGTGAAGGCGTAGAGCAGCGCGGTGACGATAGCCGCGCCGATCGCCGGGCCGTACCACTGGCGGGTACCGCCGAGCACGCTCATCAGCACCACGTACAGCGGCACCAGGATGGAGAAGGTCTCGCCCACGGTGACGTAGGACACGAAGATCGCGTGGATGCCGCCGGCCACGCCCGCCAGCGCGCAGGACAGGCCGAAGGCCACCAGCTTGTAGCGGTAGGTCGGCACGCCCATCACCTCGGCCACGTCCTCGTCGTCGTGGATGGCGAACAGGCCGGTCCCGAGGCGCGCGCGCTGCACCGCCCACGCCACCCACAGCGTGATCACCGCCAGCGACATGGCGAGGAAGTAGAAGGTGGAGGAAGGCGAGGGCATGATCGCCGGCACCGGCACCGCGCTCAGGTACACGCCCGGGCCGCCGTCGATCGGCGTGTTCAGGATGATGGTGGCGAGCACGAAGGTCACCGCCAGGGTCAGCAGCGCGAACAGCTCGCCGCGCACGTTCTTGGCGCGGAACACCACCGCGCCCAGCGCCATGCCGGACAGGGCCGACACCACGGCGGCCACGGGCAGGGTCCACAGGAACGGCCAGTCGAGCTTGCCCGACAGCACCGCGGTCGTGTACATGCCCACGCCGAAGAAGGCGCCGTGGCCGAACGAGAAGTAGCCGGAGTAGCCCGACAGGATGTTCCACGAGGTGGCGAGCACGATCCAGTGCGCCACCAGGTACAGGAAGGACTCGTAGAAGGCCGGCAGCTTGAGCAGCGGCAGGCAGGCCAGCACCGCGCCGGCGATGACAAAGCGGGCGGTGACCGGGATGCGCGACAGGGCGTTCATGGCACGCCCCTCAGAGCTTCTCGGGCCGCAGCAGCAGCACCAGGATCAGCAGCGAGAACGACACCAGCGGCGCCCAGGCCGGCGCGGTCAGCGCCTGCGTGACGGATTCGGACACCCCGATGACGATGCCGGCGACCAGCGGGCCGATGGGATTGCCCAGGCCGCCTATCATCACCGCGGCGAACACCACGCCCACCCAGGCGTAGATCTGCGAGGGGGCGAGCGTGTAGGACATCGCCAGGCACAGCCCGGCCACGCCGGCGAAGGCGGCGGCCACGCCCGAGAGCAGCAGGGCCAGCGCCTTCTCGTTCACGCCGAAGGCCGAGGCAATCGGGCCGTCCTCGGCGGCGGCGCGCATCGCGCGGCCCAGGTCGGTGTAGCGCAGCGCCGCCCAGGTGAGTCCGGCCAGCACCACGGCCACGATGAGCGTCAGCAGCTCGGGCAGCGGGATGAACAGCGAGCCGACCTTGTATTTCACCGCCGCGTACTCCGACTCCAGGCGCCGGTAGTCCGCGGTCCACACCCACTGGATCAGGCTCTCGATGATCACCGTCATGCCGAAGGTGACCAGCAGCGAGCTGAACGGCGACACCGAGAACTTCGCCAGCACCCAGTGCACCGCCACGCCGAACAGGAAGAAGCAGGGCACGATCACCAGCAGCGTCGCCAGCGGGTCCATGCCCATGTGGGCCAGCTGGTAGCTGAGGTAGGCGCCGAGGAAGGCGAGCGCGAAGTGCGCCAGGTTGATCTGGCGCAGCATCCCCCACGACAGCGACAGGCCCAGCCCGAACAGCCCGTAGAGGGCACCGATGAAGATGCCCGACAGGATGGACTGTCCGAGCAGGGTCAGGCTGGGCAAGGCGGCTTCTCCGTCGCGTCGTCGTTCGGGTTCAGGCTGGGTGGCGGGCGTGCGTCACTGAAGGATGCGCGCGTTCGGGGCGGCGAATTCCTTCGGCCAGACCACCGTCCACTTGCCGTCCTGAACCTGCTTGACCTTGTACAGGTCGGTGCCCTTCATGAAGTTGTTCGGGCCGTCCCAGCGCACCGGGCCGATGATAGTGTTCACCCGGTTGGCGCGCAGCCACGCGGCGATCGCCTTGTCGTCCAGCGAACGGGTCGCGTTGACCGCGGCCTCCAGCGCCTGCCAGCTGGCGAAGTTCACCGCCGCCATCAGCTCCACCGAGGTGTCGGGCAGGCCGGCCTTGGTGGCGCGCTCGTTGTAGGTCTTCACGAACTCGGCGGCCACCGGGTTGTTGGTGAACGGGGCGTGTTCCTCGAAGGTGGTGAGCGCCATCACGCCGCGGCCGTCTGGCGACTTGGACATCGGGCCGGGCGCCGGGAACATGTGGAACTGCAGCGCCGGGCGGTAGTCGACCTTCTTCATCGCGTCGATCAGCAGGTTGCCTTCCAGGCCGACCGCGCCGACCCAGAGGAACTCGGCGTTGGCTTCCTTGAGGCGGGTGGCGATGGCGCCGAAGTCGCGGTTGCCGAAGTCCCAGTCGAGCCAGATGACTTCCTTGATGCCGCGCTTCTTGGCCGCCTCGCGCGCGCCGTTGGACACGAAGTGCACCGAGGGGAACTTGCTGGAGACGATGGCCACGGTCTTGGGCGGGCGCGGCGCCGAGGCGACCGCGTCGAACACCAGGTTGGGCCAGACGTTCTCGATGTCGAAGGCCTGGCCGCCGACGGAGAACTGCATGTCGTACTTGGCCAGCGCGGGCAGGCCGAAGGTGTTGTGCGGCAGCACCTTGTTGTAGCGCTGCGCCACGCCCATCGCTGAGAGGATGGCCTGGGTGCCGTACGGCCCCATGAGCAGGTCCACCTTGTCCACGGTGACCAGCTGCTCGTACAGCGTGCGCGCGAGGTCGGCGCGCGACTGGTCGTCCTTGAGCACCCACTCGATCTGGCGGCCCATCAGGCCGCCGCGCTTGTTGATGCCCTCGACCGCGATCTCGCTGGCGATCCTGTGCACCACGCCGGTTCCCGCGAGCGGGCCGGTGAGCGCGAGCGTGCCGCCGACCTTCACCGGGCCGCCCTGCGCGAGCGCCGTGCCCGCGACCAGGGCCAATGCGGTTCCCAGTGACTTCGCCGCCGCCAGCAGCGCGTGTTTCGTCCTCGCGCGATCGGTCCCCGCGCTTTCAGTCGTGGTCATGGTGCCTCCTCCAGTGGTTTGCCCGGATGCGCCGGGCGCTGTGTCGGAATGCCGTGCTTCCGGATGCCACGGTCCTGTGCCGGACCTTGGGGTGACTCTGAGTGATTCTGGGTGTTCCTGTGCGCTTCGGCCTGCTGCTGCGGAAGCAGGTTCACCCGGCAGTCTGGATGACCACTTCCATGGCGCCGATCTTATCCGATTCGATGCGCACCCTGTCACCGGGATGCAGTCGTTCACCCCTAGGCAATCCCACGCCGGCGGGGGATCCGGTGAACATCAGGTCGCCCGGTTCGATGCGCACCGAACGGCTGACGCCGGCGATCTGCTCAGCCAGGGTATAGACCATGTGGCGGGTGGAGGAGGACTGCTTGCCCACGCCGTTGACCGAGAGCGCGAACGGCAGGTCGCCGCCGTCGGCGAAGGCCGCCGGGAGGATGGCAGGGCCGACCGGCGTCAGGCCGTCGGCGCACTTGCCCAGCGTGAAGTTGAACTGGAAGAAGCTGTCGGGCTGGTGGAACAGGTCGCGCGCGGTGAAGTCGATGCCCAGGGTGTAGCCGGCCACGTGGCCCAGCGCCTGGTCCGGGGCGATGTCGCGCCCGCCCTTGCCGAACACCACCACCATCTCGGCTTCCCAGTCGAGGTTGCTGCACCCGCGCGGGATGCGCAGGGACTCGCCCGGACCGCTGATGACGGTACTGGGCGGCTTGAGGAAAAAGAAAGGGGCCACGCCCGGGACCTTGCGGATGGAGCTCGCGCCCATCTCGGCCAGGTGGTCGGCGTAGTTCGCGCCCACGCAGATCAGCTTGCGCGGATGGCGCAGCGGCGTATCGAGGCGCGCCTTGGCTGCGGGCACCGCGGTGGCGCGTTTCAGCCCCCCCGTGGCGATCGCGCGCGCCAGGCGCTTGAGCCTGGGGAATGCAGCCTGCCAGCGGTCGAACAGCGCGGGCAGGCTGCCGTCGAGGCCCTCGATGCCGGCCGCGCGCGCAGCGGCGGCCAACGGCCACCAGGGGCCGTCGGCGTCCCCCGCGCCGCCAGCCGGCAGCAACCGCATGGCCGCCACCGGCGCGCCGCGCGCGAGCAGGCTCGCGAGGGTGAACTGCGCGGCGGCCATAACCGGCTACTTGCTGGACTTGATGTCGAGTTCCTTCAGGCTGCGCACGTCGGCGCCGTCGTCCATCGAGAAGCGGTCGCCGAAGTCGTACATGTCGTCGTGCTGGTAGCCGTCGTAGTACTGGATCTCCCACCAGTTGTGGTCCAGGTCCTCGAGGTAGAAGGAGTACACGCCATGCATGTTCTGCACCGGCAGCACCTGGCGGATGGCGTACTTGTCCTTCATCTCGGTGGCGGCCTTGTGCGCCGCGTCCACCTCGGCGGTGCTGCGCACGTCCACGCCCCAGTGGTTGAGCACGCTGCACGGGTGCACCGCGTCGCCGACTTCCACGCAGACCACGTGGAACTTCAGGCCGCAGCGCACCACCATCGCCGGCTTGGCGTGGCGCACGCACTCCAGGCCGAGGAACTCCTCGTAGAACTTGCGCGAGGCCTTCAGGCTGTAGCACTCGAGCGTGCCGTGGGACATCACGTAGGGCTTGACCACGGACTTCTGGTTGCTGACTTCGACCTTGCCGTCTCCGGGAATCATGCTTGCTCCTCCAGTGTTGTGGTTGTCCGCTTGTTGTTCTGGCATTCGGCGGGTGTTGATGTGAGTGGTGGTGGGCCCGCCCTCAGGCGGTGTCCGACACGGCCCGGTCGGCCGCGGTCAGGAATGAATCGGCGTGGAACTCCTCCGGCGGCAGCCCGCACTTCGCGCTGAAGTCGGCGCGCGCCGAGTCCACCATTACCGGGGCCCCGCAGGCATAGACCTGCGCGCCGGAGAGGTCGGGGTGGTCGGCCATCACCGCCTGGTGGACGAAGCCGGTGCGTCCCGTCCAGGCATCTTCCGGCAGCGGCTCGGACAGCACCGGCACGTAGGTAAAGCCGGGGATCTCCGCCGCCCATCGCGCCGGCAGCTCGTGCATGTACAGGTCGCGCTTCGTGCGGCAGCCCCAGTAGAGCGTCATGGGGCGCGTGATGCGTTTCCTCAGCGCGTACTCGACCATGGCCTTGATTGGCGCGAAGCCGGTGCCGCTGGCGACGAACACGATGGGCTTGTCGGAGTCCTCGCGCAGGTAGAAGGTGCCCAGCGGCCCCTCGAAGCGCATCACCTCGCGCTCCTTCACGCCGCCGCCGAACAGCCGGTCGGTGAACAACCCGCCGGGCAGGTGGCGGATATGCAGCTCGACGTGGGAGACGCCTTCGGGCTGCGGCGGACAGGCGATGGAGTAACTGCGCCGCTGCCCGTCCTTCAGCAGCAGGTCCACGTACTGGCCGGCCACGAACATCATGTTCTCGTTCATCGGCAGGCGCAGGTCCAGCACCGCGACGTCGGGCGCCGGGTGCGTGATGGAAACCACGCGGCAGGGCACGGTGCCGACGACGATGCCGGCCAGGCCTTCCAGTTCGCGGATCTCGATCACCAGGTCCGACAGCGCGGTGGCCTGGCACAGCAGCGCCTTGCCCTCGGCCTTGTGCTCCTCGGACAGGTAGGTGGGGTGGACGACGCCGAAGTCGACCTGGCCCTCGACCACCTTGCCCAGGCAGGTGCGGCACACGCCGCTCCTGCAGCTGTAGGGCATGGCCAGCGCCGCGGCGAGGCCCGCGTCCAGGATCTTCTGGCCGGGAGCGACCTCGTAGCGATGCCCGCTGGGCATCAGGGTGACGGTGTGGTTCAAGCCCGGTTCTCCTCCAGAGCCTGGTGGGGCGTGCATACCCCTCCGGGCCGCTCGGCCCGGAGGGTGCCCTATCCGCTGGCGCGGACCGCTTACTGCATCAGGCGCACGCCGGGGGCGGCGTATTCCTTGGGCCAGACCACGACCCACTTGCCGTTCTGGTTCTGCTTCAGGCGCATCAGGTCATCGCCGTAGTTGTTCGGGCCGTCGTAGCGCAGCCGTCCCTGGATGGACTGCACCGGGTTCTTCTTCAGCCAGGCGGCGATCGCCTTGTCGTCCAGGCTGTTGGTGCCCTTGACGCCGGCCTCGATCACCTGCCAGGCGGAGTAGGACGCCGCGGCCTGCGTGTCGACCTCGATGTCAGGCAGGTTGGCCTTCTTCGCGCGCTCGTTGTAGATCTTCGCGAACTCGGCCGCGCCGGGGAAGGTGGTGAACGGCGGGTGCTGCTCGAAGATGGTCGCGGCCAGGGCGTTCCTCGCCTCGGGCGACTTCTCCATCGGGCCCGGCGAGGGCAGGTAGTGGAAGTGGTTCTTCGGCGTGTAGTCGATCTTCTTCAGCGCGTCGAGCAGCTGCACGCCCTCGAGCGCGATCACGCCGCCCCAGATGAAGTCGGGGTTGGCTTCCTTGATGCGGCTGGCGATGGCGCCGAAGTCCTTGTTGCCGAACTCCCACTCCAGGTACAGCACTTCCTTGATGCCGCGCTTCTTGGCGACTTCGCGCGCGCCCACCGACATGAAATGCACCGAGGGGAACTTGGAGGTCACGATCGCGACGGTCTGCGGCGGCCTGGCCGAGGCGGCCATCGCGTCGAACACCAGGTTCGGGTAGGTGGTCTCGGGGTTGGAACCCACCGCCCAGGTCGGGAAGTGCATGTCGTACTTGGCCAGGCTGGGGATGCCGAAGGTGTGGTGCACCAGGACCTTGTTGTAGCGCTGCGCCACGCCCATCGCCGACAGGATGGCGCCGGTGGCGTAAGGCCCGATCAGCAGGTCGACCTTGTCGACGGTGACGAGTTGCTCGTACAGCGTGCGCGCCACGTCCGGGCGCGACTGGTCGTCCTTGAGGGTCCATTCCACCTTGCGCCCGAGCAGGCCGCCGCGGGCGTTGAGCTGCTCGACGTAGATCTCGCCGACCAGCTTGTGGATCTGCGCGGTGGCCGACAGCGGGCCGGTGAGGGCGAGCGTGCCGCCCACCTTGATGGGCGCGGTGTTCTGCGCCAGCGCCGGTGCGGACAGGGACAGGGCGAGCGCGGAGCCGGCAGCGGCCAGCAACGTACGGCGTGTGAATGTCATGTTTCCTCCTCCTAGCTTATTGTGCGTCGCAGCCCGCGCCACGAACGCCGGATTGACGAATCGATGATACACGGCGCCAAGGAGGGTGTCCCATGCCCCGCCGCAATGGCGCGTCGCACCACCGCGCACCAATCCGGCGCGCGGTGGCGCGGGTCAGAGCAGGGTGCAAGCCTCGTCGAAGGACAGTCGCGGGTTGCGCGGCATGATCTTCGACGGGTCGGCGTAGCCGAGGTTGCAGATGAAGTTCGACCGGATCCGCCCGCCCGGGAAGAACTCGGCGTCGACCTTGGCGTTGTCGAATCCCGAGATCGGGCCGCAGTCCAGGCCCAGCGCGCGCGCCGCGACCATCAGGTAGGCGCCCTGCAGGGTGCCGTTGCGCGCCGCCGTGCCCTCGGCCATCGGGCGGTTGGCCTCGCCCTCGAACCAGGCCTTGGCGGCGGGGTTGTGGGCGAACAGCTTGGGGATGTGCTCGTAGAAGCGCGTGTCGTTGCCGACGATGGCGACCACCGGCGCGGTCATGGTCTTGTCCACGTTCTGCGGGATCAGCGCGCCGCGCAGGCGCGCCTTGGCCTCGGGGGTGCGCAGGAACAGGATGCGCGCCGGGCTGCTGTTGGTCGAGGTCGGGCCCCATTTCAGCAATTCATAGACCTCGCGCACCAGGCTGTCCGGAACCGGCTTGTCCAGCCAGGCGTTGATCGAGCGGGCCTTGCGGAAAATCAGGTCCTGCGATGCGTCGTCGAGTTGCATGGTTCTGCTGCCTCCGGAGGGGTGCTGAAGCGGTGTCTGCCCAGTGCGGCGCATGCCGCCCGGTCAATGCGGGCAGGCATGCTGGCTTATACTATCGGGTCCTGTCAACGCCACGCACCATCGGCACCGATCCCAGACGGATTTTCCCCAGCCATGAACAACGCATTCATCTGCGACGCCATCCGCACCCCCATCGCCCGCTACGGCGGCGCGCTCGCCACGGTCCGCACCGACGACCTGGGCGCCCTGCCGCTGAAGGCCCTGATGGAACGCAACCCCAAGCTCGACTGGGGCCTGCTGGACGACGTGATCTACGGCTGCGTGAACCAGGCCGGCGAGGACAACCGCAACGTCGGGCGCATGGCGCTGCTGCTGGCCGGGCTGCCCAAGGAAGTGCCGGGCGTCACCGTCAACCGGCTGTGCGGCTCGAGCATGGAAGCGCTCGGCACGGCGGCGCGCTCCATCAAGGCGGGCGAGAACGACCTGGTGGTCGCCGGCGGCGTGGAGAGCATGACGCGCGCGCCCTTCGTGCTGGCCAAGGCAGAGGGCGCGTTCTCGCGCGCGGCGAAGATCGAGGACACCACCATCGGCTGGCGTTTCGTGAACCCGCGCATGAAGGCGATGTACGGCATCGACGCGATGCCCGAGACCGCCGAGAACGTCGCCGACGAGTACAAGGTGAACCGCGCCGACCAGGACGCGTTCGCGCTGCGCAGCCAGCAGCGCTGGGCGCGCGCCCACGCGGCGGGTTTCTTCAAGGGCGAGGTCGTGCCGGTCAGCGTCGCCGGCAAGAAGGGCGCCGTGACCGTTTTCGACACCGACGAGCATCCGCGTCCCGACACCACCGCCGAGATGCTGGCCAAGTTGAAGGGCGTGGTGCGCGAAGGCGGCACCGTGACCGCGGGCAATGCCTCGGGCGTGAACGACGGCGCCTGCGCCATCCTGCTGGCGAGCGACGCGGCGGTCGCGAAGCACGGCCTGGTGCCGCGCGCGCGCGTGCTCGCCATGGCCGTCGCCGGGGTGGCCCCGCGCGTCATGGGCATCGGCCCGGCGCCCGCGGCGCGCAAGGTGCTGGAGAAGACCGGCCTGAAGCTCTCGCAGATGGACGTGATCGAACTGAACGAGGCCTTCGCCGCGCAGGGCCTGGCCGTGACGCGCGACCTGGGACTGCCCGATGACGCGGCGCACGTGAACCCGAACGGCGGCGCCATCGCTCTCGGCCATCCGCTGGGCGCCTCGGGTGCGCGGCTGGTGACGACGGCGGTCAACCAGTTGCACGCCACCGGCGGGCGCTACGCGCTGTGCACCATGTGCATCGGCGTCGGGCAGGGCATCGCGGTGGTGATCGAGCGCGTCTAGCAGCAATAACCCGGGCACGGCAACGGAAGGGCAACATGCACACCGAAGTCCACGTACACGGCAACGTCCTGCTGCGCGCAGGCGTGGCGCAGAACGAACTGGAGCAGGCCCTCGCGCCCTGGCTGTCCTACGTCGACATCGACAACCTGGGCGATGCGCGCAGCGCGCGCGAGGACGAGCCCGGCGTGGTCTACGACAAGCGCAAGCGCACGCTGGAGATCTGCTGGACCGGGTGGGTCGGGCGCAATTTCCAGAAGGCGCTCGAGTCCGCGTTCGAGGCGCTGTGCCCGTTCTCCGAGGAAGCGTCCGGCGTGGAGGTGACCTACTACCTCGAGGACGGCCGCGACGAGCGCGGCATGGTGTTCGTCGGCCCTAGCGTCGAGTCCATCCAGGAAACGCAGCGCCGCTACATGGTCGAGGACCTGACCGCGCTGCTGGCGCGCCACTTCGGCGATGCCGAGATCAGCGAGGTGGTGGGCCAGGTGAACCAGTTGTTCGACCGGCGCCTCGCGCAGGGCGGGGGCGAACCGCGTCCGGTCGGTTCGACCGAGACCACCGAGCGCCCGTCTCCCCGGCCTGCGGCGAGCAAGAAGCACCTGCACTGAACCTGCGCCGAGGCCGGGCGCGCGCTTCCCGGGCGTCGTCGCGCGGCCTACCCCTGCCCCACGGTGGTGGCGTTCCTGGCGGGTTGTTCCCGCCCGCGCACCCGTCGATGGACCTAGTCCTTTGCTCCGGTCTTGAGAAACCACTTTGGGTTGATTTTGTAACCCATTGAATTTCCACGACTATAATTTCGTGAATTTCGGCCAAGAAATGCACTTAAGTGACTGTTCCAATTAAATAAATTCCCCTTTTGCTTGACCCCTGTTTCCGATTCCTCTAAAGTGGTAATTTGTAGGGATTGGTGGGAAATTGGGGTGAGAAACGCCCCGATTCCTGCCCTGCCAAAGGGGAAACAGGGTGTTCCAGGGGGCGACCGAGCTCAGTCTTGATGCCAAGGGGCGGGTTGCCGTGCCCACGCGGCATCGCGACGCGCTGCTGGCCGGTTCCGGCTCGGTGGTGCTGACCGCCCACCCCGACACCTGCGTGCTGCTCTACCCCAAGGCCGCCTGGGAGCCGATCGGCGCGCGCATCCAGTCCCTGTCCTCGTTCAATGCCGAGGCGCGCTGGTGGCAGCGCCTGCTGGTGGGCTTTGCCGAGGAACTCCTGCCTGACGCGCAGGGCCGCCTGCTGGTCTCGCCCGCGCTGCGCAAGTTCGCCGGCCTCGACCGCAACGTGATGCTCGTCGGACAGGGCAGCCACTTCGAGATCTGGGATGTGCAGGCCTGGGAAACCAAGCTCAGCCAGGCCCTGACCCAGGTCGGCTCCACCCCGCCCCCGGGCACCGACAACTTTGCGCTGTGAGCGACGCCCCGGCGCAAGTGAGCGCGCCAGCCTCCTCGCACGTTCCGGTGCTTGCGCCGGAGGCAGTCGAGGCGCTGGCGATCGCGCGCGACCCGCAGGGCACCTACATCGACGCGACCTTCGGGCGCGGCGGCCATTCGCGGCTGATCCTCGAGCGGCTGGGCGCGCAGGGGCGCCTGGTGGCGCTGGACCGCGACCCGCAGGCGATAGCGGCGGGAAGGCGGATCTCCGATGCGCGCCTGACGCTGGTGCATGCGCGCTTCTCCGAGATGCACCGCGTCGCGGCCGAGCTGGCCTTGCCGCCGCTGGCTGGCGTCCTGATGGACATAGGCGTGTCCTCTCCGCAGATCGACGAGGCGGAGCGCGGGTTCAGTTTCCGGAACGACGGGCCGCTGGACATGCGCATGGACACGACGCGCGGACAGACGGCGGCCGAGTTTCTTTCGCAGGCGGATGAAGGCGAGATCGGGGAGGTCCTGAAGACCCATGGCGAAGAACGGTTTGCTAAACAGATTGCAAAGGCGATTGTTGCTGCTCGGGGAGCAGGGGCTCTCACCCGTACCCGGCAGCTTGCCGATCTCGTGGGTACGGCGGTCCGGACGCGTGAGCCAGGCCAGGACCCGGCGACGCGCACGTTTCAAGCTCTACGGATTCACGTCAATCAGGAGCTTGAAGAATTGTCGCTAGCGCTGCCCCGCGCGCTGGAGCTGCTCGCGCCCGGCGGCCGGCTGGCGGTGATCTGCTTCCATTCGCTGGAAGACCGCATCGCCAAGAACTTCATGCGCGACCAATCGCGCCCGGGCGTGCTGCCCGAGCGGCTGCCGGTCCGCGCGAGCGACCTGCCGCCGGCGCGCATGCGCCTGGCGGGCAAGCCGGTGCGCGCGGGTGCCGACGAGGTGCGCGCGAACCCACGTTCGCGCAGTGCCGTGCTGCGCGTGGCGGAGAAGCTGGCGTGTTGCCGGCGCCGTTCCATGCCCGCGCCATGACTGCGCAGGATTGCGCCCGGATCACGCCACATTCGGCGCCGAGCATGCGTGTGGTCGCGGGCGGAGCGGCCTGATGGCCAGGCTGAACCTCGCGCTGCTGGTCCTGCTCGCGCTGTGCGCGCTCGGACTGGTGACGTCCCAGCACAAGGCGAGGAAGCTGTTCGTGGAACTGGAGAAGCAGCAGGAACGCGCGCGCAGCCTGGACGTGGAGTACGGTCAGTTGCAGCTGGAGCAGTCCACCTGGGCCATGCACGGGCGCATCGAGCGCATCGCCACCCGCGAGCTGCGCATGCGCGCCCCGGACCCCAAGCGCCTGCAGATCGTCGAGCGTCCGGCGTTCGCCGGCGCGCAGCCGCCCGCGCGCGCCGGTACGCCCGGGACCGTGGTCCCGTCGCCGGTGGCGGATGGCGCGCGTCCGGGCGCTCCTGCGGCGAAGGACGTCTCCAGGGATGCCGGCGCCGCCCTCGCCAGTGCCGTGCCGGCGGGAGCCGCGCGGTGAAATTCACCTCCAGCCCGGTGCTCGCGCTGCGCCTGCCGACCTGGCGTTCCCGCCTGCTCGCGGGGCTGCTGGTGTTCGGCTTCGCGGTGCTGATCGGGCGGGCCGTCTGGCTGCAGGGCATGAACGACGACTTCCTGCAGGCCAAGGGCGCGTCGCGGTACAGCCGCGTGATCGAGATCCCCGCGCACCGCGGCCGCATCACCGACCGGCACGGCGAGGCGCTGGCGATCTCCACGCCGGTGAAATCGGTGTGGGCGATTCCCGGCGAGGTCACGCTGGCGAAGTCGCAGCTCAACCGCCTTTCCGCGCTGCTGGAGTTGCCGCCCCAGGACATCGAGCGCCGCATCGCCGACACCACGCGCGACTTCGTGTACCTCAAGCGCCAGATCCCGCCGGAGGTCGCCGACCAGGTGGCCGAGCTGCGCGTCCCGGGCCTGTTCCAGAGCCGCGAGTACCGCCGCTACTACCCGGGCGGGGACGTGATGGCGCACATGCTGGGATTCACCGGCGTGGAGGACATCGGGCAGGAAGGCATCGAACTGGCCTTCCAGTCGCAGCTCGCCGGCAAGGTGGGCTCGAGGCGCGTGATCAAGGACCGCCTCGGCCAGATCGTCGAGGACGTCGGATCCATCCACGAGGCGGAGGTCGGGCGCGACCTGACGCTCGCGCTGGACGCGAAGATCCAGAACCTCGCATTCAGCAGCCTGCGGGCGGCCGTCGAGCAGCACCGCGCCGCCGCCGGCGGCATCGTGGTGCTGGATGCGACCAACGGGGAAGTGCTGGCGCTGGCGAACCTGCCGACCTACAACCCGAACAACCGCGCGCGCCTGACCGGCGCGCAACTGCGCAACCGCGCGGTCACCGACACCTTCGAGCCGGGATCGACCCTCAAGCCCGTGACCATCGCGCTCGCGCTGGAATCGGGCAAGGTCCGCCCGGACACCATCATCCAGACCGCGCCGGGCAGCCTCACCATCGGGCCCGCGACCATCCGCGACTCGCACGCCGCCGGTCCGCTCACCGTCGCGCAGGTCGTGCAGAAGTCCTCCAACGTGGGCACCGCGAAGATCGCGCTGGGATTGGCGCCCGAGGCGATGTGGACCATGTTCCAGCGTGTCGGCTTCGGCGCCCCGCCGCGACTGGGATTTCCCGGGGAGGCCAGCGGCCGGCTGCGACCGTTCAAGACCTGGCGGCCGATTGAGCAGGCAACCATGTCCTACGGCTACGGCATATCGGTGAGCCTGACGCAGCTGGCGCGCGCCTACACGATGTTCGCGCGCGACGGCGACCTGGTGCCCTTGTCCCTGATCCGCCTGGAGGCGCCTCCCGCTTCGCAGCCGGTCATCTCGGGCGAGACAGCACGCGCCGTGCGCGCAATGCTGGAAATGGCGGTGCAGCCCGGCGGCACCGCGCCGCGCGCCCAGATCATGGGTTACCGCGTCGCCGGCAAGACCGGCACCGCGCGCAAGCAGGAAGGCGGTACCTACAACCACAACAAGTACATCGGCTACTTCGTCGGTTTCGCGCCCGTGTCGCGGCCCCGGCTGATCATCGCCGTGATGATCGACGAGCCCAGCGCGGGAAAGTACTACGGCGGGGAGGTTGCGGCGCCGGTGTTCGCGACCGTGATGTCGGGCGCGTTGCGCTCGCTGGGCGTGCCGCCGGATGCGCCGATGAAGCCGGTCGAATTGCCGCCCGAAGGGCGCGAAGTCAGGGAAAGCATTTGAAACGGGGGCGCTGCCAGCGCTGCCGGGCATCCGCCCGGCGGACCGGGAACGGGGAATGGACGATCCAGCAAGCCAGGTCATCGATCGGTTGCGGGAGCGCGGCGTGATCGCCGGCTCGCTCGCCACGGACAGCCGCGCGCTCGCCGCGGGCGAGGTGTTCCTCGCTTATCCCGGCGGGAAGGGCGACGGCCGCCGCCACATCCCGCAGGCGCTGGAGCGCGGCGCTTCGGCCGTCCTGTGGGAACGCGACGGCTTCGAGTGGGATCCGGCGTGGACGGTTCCGAACCTGGCCGTCGAGGGCCTGCGCAACCTCGCCGGGCCGCTGGCCTCGCGCTTGAACGGTGAGCCCTCGGCGCGCCTGCGCGTGATCGCGGTGACCGGTACCAACGGCAAGACATCCTGCTCGCAGTGGATCGCCCAGGCGTTGGATGCCCGGGGCGCGCGCTGCGGCGTGGTCGGCACGCTCGGCCTGGGCGTGGCCGGCGGCGAGCTGCAGCCGAATCCGAACACCACGCCGGACCCGGTGCTCCTGCAGCGATCGCTGCGCGACATGGCCGATGCCGGCGCGGTCGCCTGCGCGATGGAGGCTTCGTCGATCGGGCTGGACCAGGGGCGGCTCAACGGAACCCTGGTCCGCACCGCGCTCTACACCAACCTGTCGCGTGACCACCTCGACTACCACGGTGACATGGAGCGCTATGCCGCCGCCAAGCGTCGGCTGTTCGACTTGCCCGGGCTGGAGAACGCGGTTCTCAACATGGACGACCCGCAAGGGGTGATCCTCGCGCGGTCGCTGGCCGGCCGCGGCGTGGCGCGATGGGGCTACGCACTGCATGAAGGCGCGGCCGCGCGCGCGGGCCTGGAACACTGGGTCGAGGCGGGTCCGGTCTCCTACCGGGGCGCGGCGATGGCGTTCGAGGCACGTGGATCGTTCGGTTCGGCATCCCTGCAAGCACCGGTTCTGGGCCGGTTCAATGCCGCCAACCTGCTGGGCGTGTTCTGCGTGCTGCTGGCGGAAGGGCACCTGCCGCGGGACGCCGCCGACGCGTTGGCGCGCCTGTCCCCGGTGCCCGGCCGCATGCACTGCCTGGGCGGCGAGGCGCAGCCGCTGGTGGTGGTGGACTACGCGCATACGCCCGATGCGCTGGACAAGGTGCTCGAGTCGCTGTCCGACGTCGCGCGTGCGCGCGGCGGACGCCTGGCCGTGGTGTTCGGCTGCGGCGGTGACCGGGACCCCGGCAAGCGCGCGCTCATGGGCGCGGTCGCGGGCCGGCGCGCCGGCCGGGTGATGCTCACCAGCGACAACCCGCGCAGCGAGGACCCGGCTGCAATCATTTCGGCGATCTCCGTTGGCGTGGGCGTCGCGCACGATGTCCAGCCGGACCGGGCGCTCGCCATACGGCAGGTGCTCGGGTCTGCGGATGCGCGGGACGTGGTGCTGCTGGCCGGCAAGGGCCACGAGGCCTGGCAGGAAGCCGCCGGCGTGCGCACGCCTTTCTCCGACGCGGAGCATGCGCGGCGGGCGCTGGAGGCGCGCGCGGGATGATGAGCCTGGCCTACGCCGCAGAGCTGTCGGGCGCCCGCCTGAAGGGGGGCGACGTGGCGCTGAACGGAATCTCCACCGACACACGCGCCATCGGTGCCGGCACGCTGTTCATCGCGCTGCGCGGCGAGCGCTTCGACGGGCATGACTTCGTGGGCGCGGCTCGCGACCGGGGCGCGGCGGCGGCCATGGTCGACGAGGCGGCGGCCGGGGTCCTGGGCGATGCCGGCCTGCCGCTGGCCGTGGTCGATGACACGCGCGCCGGGCTGCAGCGCCTGGCCGCGGGATGGCGCCGGCGGTTCACGCTGCCGCTGGTCGCGATCACCGGCTCCAACGGCAAGACCACGGTCAAGGAGATGACCGCGGCGATCCTGCGGGCGCGCGACGGCGGGCAGGGCGGCGCGGCGGTGCTCGCCACCGAGGGCAACCTGAACAACGACATCGGCCTGCCGCTGACGCTGCTGCGCCTGCGGGCGGAGCACCGCTCGGCGGTGGTGGAACTGGGCATGAACCACCGCGGCGAGACCGCGGTCCTGGCCGCCATCGCGCGTCCCACCGTCGCGGTGGTCAACAACGCGCAGCGCGAGCACCAGGAGTTCATGAAGAACGTCGACGAGGTGGCCGTCGAACACGCCGACGTGCTCGATTCCCTTGCTGCTGATGGCGTCGCGGTGATCCACGCGGACGATGCGCACGCCGCGATGTGGCGTGAACGCGCGGGTTCGCGCCGGGTGATCGGTTTCGGCGAATCCCGGGACGCGGAAGTGCGCGCGGAATTGTCTGGAGCCGGGCATGCATCCGGCGGGCAGCGGCTGGAGATGGAAACGCCGCTGGGCCGTGCCAGTCTCGTGCTCGCGGTTCCGGGTGCCCATAACGCACGCAATGCGCTCGCCGCCGCCGCCGCGGCGATCGCCGCCGGGGCGGGGCTGGATGCCGTGGTGAGCGGCCTCGAGGGATTCCGCGCGGTGCACGGCCGCATGCAGGTGCGCGCCGGGCGCGGCGGCGCGCTGCTGATCGACGACACCTACAACGCGAACCCGGACTCGGTGCGCGCGGCCATCGATGCGTTGTCCGGACACGCGGGTCGCCGCGTGCTGGTGCTGGGCGACATGGGCGAAGTGGGCGAGCAGGGCCCGGCCTTCCACGAGGAAGTCGGCCGCCATGCGCGCGAGCGCGGCATCGAGCGCCTGCTGTGCACCGGGGAACTGACGCGCCACGCGGCCGGCGCGTTCGGCGCGCCGGAGCATTTCGCCGACATCGCGGGGATCGTGGATGCCCTCGCCGACGAGCTTCGCGCCGGCACGGCCATCCTCGTCAAGGGATCGCGCTTCATGCGCATGGAGCGCGTCGCCGCGGCGCTTGAAGCACCGGGCGGGGAGCACGCCTGATGCTGCTGGAACTCGCCCAATGGCTGGCGCGCGACCTGCGTGCGTTCAACGTCTTCAACTACATCACGCTGCGCGCCGTTCTGGCCTGCCTCACGGCGCTGGCGATCTCTCTGATCGCGGGCCCGATGGTGATCCGAAAGCTGACCGCCTACAAGATCGGGCAGTCGGTGCGCGATGACGGCCCCCAGACCCACCTCGCCAAGGCCGGCACGCCCACCATGGGCGGCGCGCTGGTGCTGATCGCCATCCTGATCACCACGCTGCTGTGGGCGGACCTGACCAACCGGTTCGTCTGGGTGGTGCTGATCGTGACCTTCGGCTTCGGCGCCGTCGGCTGGGTGGATGACTACCGCAAGGTGGTGTACCGCAATCCCAAGGGGCTCTCGGCCCGGGCCAAGTTCTTCTGGCAATCGCTGGTCGGGCTTGCGGCCTCGGTCTACCTGGCCTTCGCGGTCTCGGTTCCCGCCAGCGACAAGATCCTCGAGCTGTTCATGGCCTGGCTGTCCAGCGGATTCCAGCTGGAGCTGCCCGCGCGTGCCGACCTGATCGTGCCGTTCTTCAAGGATGTCGCCTATCCGCTGGGCGTGTGGGGCTTCATCCTGCTCACCTACTTCGTCATCGTCGGCACCTCCAACGCGGTGAACCTCACCGACGGGCTCGACGGCCTCGCGATCATGCCGGCGGTGATGATAGGCAGCGCGCTTGGGATCTTCGCCTACGTGGTCGGAAACTCGGTGTATTCGAAGTACCTGCTGTTTCCCTACATCCCCGGTGCGGGAGAGCTGATCGTGTTCTGCGCGGCGCTGGCCGGGGCGGGCCTTGGCTTCCTGTGGTTCAACGCCTACCCGGCGGAGGTGTTCATGGGCGATGTCGGGGCGCTTGCGATCGGCGCGGCGCTCGGCACGGTCGCGGTGATCACGCGCCAGGAAATCGTGTTGTTCATCATGGGCGGCGTGTTCGTGGTGGAGACGCTGTCGGTGATGCTGCAGGTGGGCTGGTTCAAGTACACCAAGCGCCGATACGGCCAGGGGCGCCGGATACTGAGAATGGCGCCGTTGCACCACCATTTCGAGGAATCGGGCTGGAAGGAAACGCAGGTCGTGGTCCGCTTCTGGATCATCACCATGATGCTGGTGCTGTTCGGCCTGTCGACGTTGAAGCTGCGGTGAACGGGGAGCCCGCCAACGTGCTCGTGCTCGGACTCGGCGAAACCGGCGTGTCGATGGCCGCCTGGCTGGCGCGCAGCGGCTCGCGCGTGCGGGTGGCGGACACGCGCGAGCGTCCGCCCGGCCTGGAGCAGCTGCGCGCCGCCGTCCCGGACGTCGAACTGCGCCTGGGCGGCGCGGGCGAGGACCTGCTTGACGGGATCGACCTGCTCGCGATCAGCCCCGGCGTGCCCCGCGAGATGCCGGTGGTCGGCAAGGCGCTTGCGAGGGGGATACCGGTTCGCGGCGACGTGGAGCTGTTCGCGCGCGAGGTGCAGGCCGGCGTGCCCCGTCCACGCATCGTCGCCATCACCGGCACCAACGGCAAGTCCACTGTGACGGCGCTGACGGGCGCGATGTGCCGCGAGGCGGGCTGGGATGCCGAGGTGGCGGGCAACATCAGCCCCGCCGTGCTGGATGCGCTGATGCGAAGGGCGAGCCGCGGCCAGGGCGCGGCGCGGGCCTGGGTGCTGGAGCTCTCCAGCTTCCAGCTCGAGTCCACCGACTCGCTGAACGCCGACGCCGCCGCCATGCTCAACCTGAGCGAGGACCACCTGGACCGGCACGGCAGCATGGAGGCTTATGCGGCCGCCAAGGCGCGCGTGTTCAATGGCGACGGCGTGCAGGTGCTCAACCGCGACGATCCCGCCAGCATGGCGATGGCGATCCGGGGGCGGCCGGTGCGCAGCTTCGGAACGGGCGAGCCGACCGGCCCGGAAGACTACGGCCTCGTTGTGCGTGACGGCGAGCGCTGGCTCGCGCAGGGCGAGGACGTGCTGCTTCCCGTCGGGGCCGTTCCGCTGGCCGGCCTCCACAATGCGGCCAACGCGCTCGCTGCCATGGCGCTGGCCGACTCGGTCGGGGTGCCGCGCGAGGCATCCCTCTCGGCGCTCCGGGGATTTGCCGGCCTGCCGCACCGGGTGCAGTTCATCGCCGAGATCGGCGGCGTGCGCTTCTATGACGATTCCAAGGGAACCAACGTGGGTTCCACCGTGGCCGCGCTCGCCGGCCTGTCGGGAACGGGTACCCGGATCGTGCTGGTCGCGGGCGGCGAAGGCAAGGGCCAGGATTTCCGTCCGCTGCGCGACGCGGTGCGCGATGCGGCACGTGCGCTCGTGTTGATCGGGCGTGATGCGCCGCTGATCGAGCGCGCGGTGGGTGGGGCCGGGGTGCAGGTCGAGCGCGCGACGGACATGGCCGACGCGGTGTCGCGCGCGATGCGACTGGCGCGGCAGGGCGACGCGGTGCTGCTTTCCCCCGCGTGCGCCAGCTTCGACATGTTCCGCAACTATGCCCACCGGGGCGAGGTGTTTGCGGCGATTGTGAAGGAGGCGCGCGATGCTGGCCGGCATTAGGCGCAACCGTGCGGCGGTGGCTGCCCCGGGCGCACGCGGTGGCGTGGGCGGCGGCCTGGGCGGGGTGCCGTCGCGCTCGGCCATGCCCGAGTACGACGCGTCGGTGGTGTGGGCGTCGCTGGTGCTCCTGGTGTTCGGCCTCGTGATGGTCTACTCGTCCTCGATCGCGATGGCGGAGGCGAGCCGCTTCACCGGTGGCCGCACGTCCTACTTCCTGCTGCGCCATTCGGCGTTCCTTGGCATCAGCCTGGTGGCCGCGATGCTGGTGTTCCAGGTTCCGATGGCGAGCTGGCAGCGGCTGGCCCCTTGGCTGTTCTTCGCGGGCGCGGTGCTCCTGATCCTGGTGCTGATCCCCGGCGTGGGCCGCGAGGTCAACGGCGCGCGGCGTTGGCTGCCGCTGGGCGTGGCGAACATGCAACCTTCCGAGTTCATGAAGCTCTTCGCGGTGCTGTACGCGGCCGACTACACGGTTCGCAAGTCCGCGCTGATGTCCAGCTTCAAGCGCGGCCTGCTTCCCATGCTGATGGTGATGCTGGTGGTCGGTTGGCTGCTGCTCCGCGAGCCGGATTTCGGCGCCTTCGTGGTGATCGCCTCGATCGCCATGGCCATCCTGTTCCTCGGGGGCATGAACGGGAGGTGGTTCGCGGGCCTGATCGTCCTGCTCGGGGTGGGTTTCGCCGGGCTGGTGCTGTCCTCGCCGTACCGCATGCAGCGCATCTTCGGGTTCATGGATCCGTGGGCCGATGCGTTCGGGAAGGGCTACCAGCTGTCGCACGCGCTGATCGCGTTCGGCCGCGGCGAGTGGTTCGGCGTCGGCCTAGGTGCCAGCGTCGAGAAGCTGCTCTACCTGCCTGAGGCGCACACGGATTTCCTGCTCGCGGTGATCGGCGAGGAACTCGGTTTCATCGGCGTGGCCACGGTGGTTGCCCTGTTCGCCTGGCTGGTGATTCGCGCGTTCGCGATCGGGCGTCAGGCGGTGTCGCTGGAGCGCCCGTTCTCGGCCCTGGTCGCGCAGGGCATAGGCGTGTGGCTGGGCATCCAGTCGCTGATCAACATGGGCGTGAACATGGGCGTGCTGCCGACCAAGGGCCTGACTCTGCCGCTGATGAGCTTCGGCGGCAGCGGGATCCTCGCGAACTGCATTGCGCTGGCCATCCTGCTGCGCATCGACTGGGAATCGCGGCAGCTCATGCGGGGCATGCCCGCGTGAGCAGCGTCCTGACAACCCCTGGCGGAAGGAGCCTGCAGATGAACGCACCCTGGAAGACGGCAGCCGCGTCGCGCAAGCCCGCATACCGTTCGGCACCGCAGGAAGCACCGGCGGCAGCTCCGGCGCTGCAGGCACCGTGCACATCCGGCACCCCGGTTCCCTATCCACTCAAGCGATCGGTCTGGAGGCGATGGCACGCACCGTCATGATCATGGCTGGCGGCACCGGCGGGCACATTTTCCCCGGCCTCGCGGTTGCCGACCTGCTGCGCTCGCGCGAATGGCGCGTGGTGTGGCTCGGCTCGCCCTCCGGGATGGAGGCCGAGGTCGTGCCGCGCCACGGCTATCCGATGGCGTGGGTGCAGTTCAGCGGATTGCGCGGCAAGGGTCTGTCGACCGCGCTTCTTCTGCCGGTTCGCCTGCTGCGCGCCTTCTGGCAGTCGCTTCGCGCCCTGCGGGCCGAGCGTCCGAGCGCGGTGCTGGGCATGGGGGGGTACATCGCGTTTCCCGGCGGGATGATGGCTTCGCTGTGCGGGATACCGCTGCTGCTGCACGAGCAGAACTCGGTGGCAGGCCTGACCAACCGCGTGCTCGCGCGCCTCGCGGACCGCGTGCTGACGGCGTTCCCGGGCGTGCTGCCCGGCGCCGACTGCGTGGGCAACCCGGTGCGAGCCGAGATCGCCGCGTTGCCCGATCCGGCGCAACGCTACGGGCAGCGCGACGGGCGGTTGCGCCTCGTCGTGATCGGCGGCAGCCTGGGTGCGGCGGCGCTCAACGAGGTCGTGCCGCGCGCGCTGGCGCTGATGGATCCGGCCTCGCGGCCCTTGGTCACCCACCAGGCGGGCGCCCGGCACCTGGACACGCTGCGCGCCAACTACCGCGACGCGGGCGTGGAGGGCGACCTTGTTGCCTTCATCGACGACATGGCATCGGCATACGCGGGGGCCGACCTCGTGGTCTGCCGCGCAGGCGCGACCACCGTGTCCGAACTTGCCGCGGCCGGCGTGGCCTCGCTGATGGTTCCCTATCCCCACGCGGTGGACGACCACCAGACGGGAAACGCGCGCTACCTCGCCGGGCAGGGCGCCGCGATGATGGTCCGGCAGCAGGACTTCGACGCGCGCGCGCTGGCGACGCTGCTCGCATCCCTGGACCGGACCGCATTGGCGGGCATGGCCGCGAAGGCGCGCGCGCTGGGCCGGCCCGGCGCGGTGGGTTCGCTCGCGGATGCCTGCATGGAACTGGGCAGTGCCGCCGACGGGAGGCGCCGTGCGGCATAAGGTCAAGCACATCCATTTCGTCGGCATCGGCGGCAGCGGCATGAGCGGCATTGCCGAAGTGCTGCTGAACCTGGACTACGAGGTGTCCGGCTCCGACCTGTCCGCGAACGCAGCCACCGAGCGGCTCTTGGCGCAGGGTGCGCGCATCACCGTGGGCCACGACGCAGCCAACGTGCGTGGCGCCGACGCGGTGGTGGTGTCCACCGCGGTGCGTCCGGACAACCCCGAAGTGGTGGCCGCGCGCGCATCGCGGGTGCCGGTGGTGCCGCGGGCATTGATGCTGGCCGAACTGATGCGCCTCAAGCAGGGCGTGGCCGTCGCCGGCACGCACGGGAAGACCACGACCACCAGCCTGGTTGCCAGCGTCCTGGCAGAGGGCGGGCTGGACCCGACCTTCGTCATTGGAGGCCGCCTGAACGCGGCGGGCTCCAGCGCGCGCCTGGGCGCCGGGGACTTCATCGTGGTCGAGGCGGACGAGTCTGATGCCTCCTTCCTGCACCTGCTTCCGGTGCTGGCGGTCGTGACCAACATCGACGCGGACCACATGGAGACCTACCAGCACGACTTCGCGCGGCTGAAGCAGGCCTTCGTCGCCTTCCTCCAGAACCTGCCCTTCTACGGCAGCGCCATCGTGTGCAGCGACGATGCCAACGTGCGCGAGATACTGCCCTTCGTGTCGAAGCCCGTCGTGACCTACGGCACGCGCGAGGACGCGATGGTCCGCGCCATCGACATCGTTTCCGGCGAGAGGATGGCGTTCACCGTGCTGCGCGAGGGCATGCCCGCGTTGCCGGTGACCCTGAACCTGCCCGGCCGGCACAACGTGCTGAACGCGCTCGCCGCGATCGCTGTGGCCACCGAACTCGGCGTGCCCGACGCAGCCGTGGCCCAGGCACTGGCCGAGTTCCGCGGCGTCGGCCGCCGTTTCCAGCGCCACGGGGAGTTCGCCTGCGACGCGGGCGGGCGCGCGACCCTGGTGGATGACTACGGCCACCACCCGGCCGAGATGGCGGCGACGCTGGAGGCAGCGCGCGGCGCCTTCCCCGGTCGCCGGCTCGTGCTTGCTTTCCAACCGCACCGCTACACGCGCACGCGGGACCTGTTCGAGGACTTCGTGCGGGTCCTGTCCGGCGTGGACGCATTGCTGCTGGCCGAGGTGTACGCAGCAGGCGAGGCGCCGGTGGTGGCGGCCGACGGCCGGTCACTGGCGCGCGCCATCCGCGTCGCTGGCGGGGTGGAGCCCGTATTCGTGGAGAACATCGCCGACATGCCGGCTGCCATCGCGCGCCTGGCACGGGATGGCGACATCGTGATCACCATGGGCGCCGGTTCGATCGGTGGCGTGCCGGCGAAACTCGCGCAGGCAGCGGGAAGATGAACATGGCCGAGCCGATCATGCGCCAGGATCCAACGCCCGCCGGGACGCTGCGCCACGACGAGTCCATGGCGCGCCATGTCAGCTGGCGTGCGGGCGGCAAGGCAGCCCGCGTGTATGCCCCGTCCGGTACCGACGACCTGTCGCGCTTCCTTCGCGGATTGCCGGAAGCCGAACCGGTCCTGTTCGTGGGGCTTGGAAGCAACCTGCTGGTCCGGGACGGGGGCTTCGACGGGACGGTGGTCCTGATGCACTCCTCGCACGCGCACATCGGACTGGATTGCGGTCTGGTCGCGGCCGATGCCGGCGCCTCCTGTCCCAAGGTGGCGCGCTTTGCCGCCATGCACGGAATGGCCGGGGCCGAGTTCCTTTCCGGGGTTCCCGGCACCCTGGGGGGCGCGCTGGCGATGAATGCCGGCTGCCACGGATCGGAGACCTGGGATCATGTGGATCGGGTCCAGACGGTGGACCGCAGCGGCGCGCTGCACGTCAGGGGGCCTTCGGAGTTCAGGGTCGGCTACCGCCACTGCGAGGTCGCGGAGCCGCGCGAAGAATGGTTCGTCAGGGCCTGGATGCGGTTCGCGCCCGGGGCGCCTGCCGCCGCGCGGGATCGGATCAGGGAACTGCTCGAGAAACGCATCGCGACCCAACCGCTGAACCTGCCCAACGCGGGCTCGGTGTTCCGCAATCCGCCGGGCGACCACGCCGCCCGCCTGATCGAGGCCTGCGGGCTCAAGGGCCATGCGATCGGCGGCGCCCGCATCTCGGAGAAGCACGCCAACTTCATCGTGAATCCGGAGCGGCGCGCGAGCGCGGCCGACATCGAGGCCCTGATCGCGCATGCCCGGGCCGCGGTGCTTGCGCTGCACGGCATCGACCTTGTGCCCGAAGTGCGCATCGTCGGCAATGCGGCGCCTGGCGGGGAAACGACATGAGCGCGGGCGCGATGACCGGCTTGGGCAGGGTGGCGGTGCTGATGGGCGGCCTGTCGGCCGAGCGCGAGGTCTCGCTCAAGAGCGGGTCCATGATCCTTTCGGCACTGCGCTCCCTGGGCGTGGATGCGCATGCATTCGACCCGAAGGAGCATCCCATCGCAGAACTCGCAAGCGGCGGGTATTCGCGGGCCTTCATCGCCCTACACGGACGGCACGGCGAGGACGGAACGATGCAGGGTGCCCTTGAACTGATGGGCATTCCGTACACCGGCTCGGGCGTCCTGGCCAGCGCGCTTGCGATGGACAAATGGCGCACCAAGCTTGTATGGCAGGCGATGGCCGTGCCCACCGCGCGCTGGGAGCTGCTGGCGCCCGGCACGGATACCGATGGCGTGGTGGCCCGCCTGGGCCTGCCGCTGATGGTCAAGCCGGCGAGCGAGGGCTCGTCGATCGGGATGAGCAAGGTCAAGACGGCCGCGGAGCTTCCGGCCGCGCGCGACCTCGCGCTAGGCCACGACCCGGTAAGCCTGGCCGAGTCCTTTGTTACCGGCATGGAGCTCACCATCGGGATCCTCGGTGACCAGGCGCTTCCCGCGATACGCCTGGAGACGCCCCGGGAGTTCTACGACTACGAGGCGAAGTACCTGCGCAACGACACGCGCTACATCGTTCCCTGCGGGCTTCCAGCCGATGCCGAGCGGGTGCTGCGCGAAGAGGCGTTGCGTGCGTTCCGCGCGCTGGGCTGCAGCGGTTGGGGTCGGGTGGACATGATGCTGGACCAGTCCGGGAAGCCCTATTTCCTCGAGGTGAACACGTCGCCCGGCATGACCGACCATTCCCTCGTGCCGATGGCGGCGCGGCACGCCGGAATCGAGTTCCCCCAGTTGTGCCTGCGCATCCTCGGGTCGGCTCGCCTCCATTGCCAGGAGGTGGCGCATGCGCGCTGACGCGCCGGACGGCCTGTGGGACAACCCCCGGCAGCTGAACCTGGCGGCCAATGTCCTGTTCGCCTTTGCGTTGCTCCTGATCGCATACGCGGCGGTCCAGCTGCTGGTGCGCTCGTCGGCCTTTCCCCTGCGGGTGATCCGCGTCGAGGGGGAACTCCTGCACGTCAAGCGTGCCGACATCGCGCGCGCCCTGGACGGGCGGGTTCACGGGACGTTCTTCGATGCGCGGCTGGACGACCTCCGTGATGCCTTCGAGGGAATCGCCTGGGTGCGACGCGCGCACGTGCGCCGTGTATGGCCCGACCGCATTGAGGCCCGCCTCGAGGAGCATGTCCCGTTCGCGCGCTGGGGAGAGGAGAAGCAGCTCGTCAACGTGCAGGGGGATGTGTTCGAAGGGGCGTCCGACGCGCCGCTTCCGCTGCTCGCCGGCCCGCCGGGGACCAGCCGGGAAGTGACGCGCCGCTATGCGCAGGTCCGGGAACTCCTTTCTCCGCTCGCGCTGGAGCCGGTGGCGGTGCAGTTGTCGGCGCGCCAGGCCTGGCAGGTCAAGCTTTCCAACGGGCTGACGCTGCAGCTCGGGCGCGACACGGACAAGGACCCGCTGGCGGAGAGGCTGGCGCGCTTTGTCGAGATCTATCCGCAGACCATCGGGCCGATCGTTGTCGGCGCGCGCGCCCGCCGCTTTGACCAGGTGGACCTGCGGTACGCGAACGGGTTCGCGCTGCGGGTGCCCGAATTCGCCGCCGGGGCTGGCGACGCTGCGAGGCCGGCCCCGTCCCATGTCACGACCAAACCGCGCCGGAAGGCCTGAGCCATGCCCAAGGAAACAAAGAACCTGATCGTCGGCCTGGACATCGGCACCTCCAAGGTGGTTGCCGTCGTTGCGGAGCTCCTGCCCGAGGGGCGGCTGGAGATCATCGGCATGGGCAGCCACGAATCCCGCGGCCTGAAGAAGGGCGTCGTGGTCAACATCGAGACCACGGTGGCCGCGATCCAGCGCGCGCTGGAGGAGGCCGAGCTCATGGCCGACAGCAAGATCGAACGCGTCTTTACAGGCATCGCCGGCAGCCATATCAAGAGCTTCAACTCCACCGGGATGGTCGCCATCAAGGAGAAGGAAGTGACGCGGCTGGACGTCGACCGCGCGATCGAGACCGCGCGCGCGATGCCGATCCCGACCGACCAGCAGGTGCTTCATATCCTCACCCAGGAGTTCATCATCGACGGCCAGGACGGGGTGCGCGAGCCGTTGGGCATGTCCGGCGTACGCCTCGAGGTCAAGGTGCACATCGTCACCGGCGCGGTTTCGGCCGCGCAGAACATCGTCAAGTGCGTGCGCCGCTGCGGGCTGGAAGTGAACGACCTGATACTTCAGCCGCTCGCTTCGTCGCTCGCGGTGCTGACGGAAGACGAGAAGGAACTCGGCGTCGCGCTGGTGGACATCGGCGGAGGAACGACGGATGTGGCGATCTTCCGCGAAGGCGCGATCCGCCATACCGCAGTGATACCCATTGCCGGCGACCAGATCACCAACGACATCGCGATGGCCCTGCGCACGCCCACCGGCGAGGCCGAGGACCTGAAGATCAAGTTCGGCTGCGCCCTTCGCAGCATGCCCGATCCGGCGGAGATGATCGAGGTGCCGGGCGTGGGCGACCGACCGACGCGGCAGCTCTCCCGCCAGACGCTGGCCGAGGTGATCGAACCGCGCGTCGAGGAACTGTACTCGCTGATCCAGCAGGTCCTGCGCCAGAGCGGCTACGAAGACCTGCTGTCTTCCGGCCTGGTGCTGACCGGCGGCTCATCGGTGATGCAGGGAATGGTCGAGCTCGGCGAGGAGATCTTCCACATGCCGGTGCGCCTGGGCGTGCCGCGTTACTCGGGCGGCCTGTCCGAGGTGGTCCGCAATCCGCGCTACGCGACCGTGGTCGGTCTGCTGCTAGAGGGCATGGCACAGACGCAGCGCGGCCTGATCGCGCGCCAGGGGGGGTCGTTCAAGCAGGTGCTGGAAAGGATGCGCGAATGGTTCCAGCGGAATTTCTGATTTTTTCCGCCGTGCGCGGCGTTGCGGGGAGGTCTGCTCCCCGGACGGCGCGCGCGGATGCAAGTCGCAGGCACGTGGTCAATAACTTCATCCCGCAAGGAGGCAGGCATGTTTGAAATCGTCGATAACACGGAAGGCGGCACGATCATCAAGGTGATCGGAGTCGGTGGCGCCGGCGGCAACGCCGTGGACCACATGATCAAGAACGATGTGCAGGGCGTGGAGTTCGTGGCGGCAAATACAGACGCGCAGTCGTTGCAGCGGGGCCTGTCCCGCACGCAGATCCAGCTCGGTGCCACCGGGCTGGGCGCGGGCGCCAAGCCCGAGGCGGGCCGGGCGGCCGCAATGGAGGCGCGCGAACGGATTGCCGAGGCGCTGCAGGGCGCGCACATGGCATTCATCACCGCGGGAATGGGGGGAGGCACCGGCACGGGCGCCGCGCCCATCGTGGCCGAGATCGCCAAGGAAATGGGCATCCTCACGGTGGCCGTCGTCACCAAGCCGTTCACCTTCGAGGGCGCGAGGCGCCTGCAGTCCGCCGAGGCCGGCATCGACGAGTTGTCCCAGCACGTGGACTCTGTGATCGTGGTGCTCAACGAGAAACTCGAGGAAGTGCTGGGCGACGACGTATCGATGGAGGAAGCCTTCGTCGCGGCCGACAACGTGCTGAAGAACGCCGTCGCGGGCATCTCGGAGATCATCAACGTCGACGGCCTGATCAACGTCGACTTCCAGGACGTGCGCACCGTGATGGCCGAGCAGGGCATGGCCATGATGGGCTCGGGCACCGCCTCGGGCGTGGACCGGGCGCGCATCGCCGCCGAGCAGGCGGTCGCCTGCCCGCTGCTGGAGGGTGTGAACCTGTCCGGCGCGCGCGGCGTGGTGGTCAACATCACCGCGAACAAGTCCAGCCTCAAGCTGCGCGAGACCAAGGAAGTGATGAACACCATCCGCAGCTTCGCTGCGGACGATGCAACCATCATTTTCGGCGCGGTGTACGACGAGTCCATGGCCGATGAACTGCGCGTGACCGTGGTCGCGACCGGCCTGGGTGCCCCGGTCACCCAGCGCCAGAGCAAGCCGCAACTGGTGGTCAACCGCATCGAGCGCACCGGCACCGACGACCTGCCCGTGATCACCGGCGACCTCGGCTCCGCCGATGCGCTGCCGGCAGTGATCCGCCGCAACCGTAGCTCCCAGGTCGAAGCGTTGGCGAACAGCGGCGTGGACAAGTACGACATCCCCGCCTTCCTGCGCCGCCAGGCGGACTGAGTCGCAGGCCAGGCCTGCCGGGCCGCGCGCGGATGCCTCCCCGCGCGCTCCGGCGGCCTGGTGACGTGCCGCCGGCGCATCCGGATCGGACGTCCGGTGCCGGCCGCGCGGGTGGACGGAGCTAAGTGCGTGTTAATATTGGGTTTTACGACGTTCTGCTCCGGATCCTTGCAAGCATGCTGCGCCAGCGCACTCTGAAAACCGTCATCCGTGCCACGGGAGTGGGTCTGCATACCGGGGCCAAGGTGGCGATGACCCTGCGCCCGGCCCAGCCCAATACCGGCATCATGTTTCGCCGCGTCGACCTGGATCAGCCGGTGGACATTCCCGCGACAGCGTTCCGCGTCACCGACACCCGCTTGTGCAGCACGCTGGAGGAGTCCGGCGCCAAGGTCGCGACGGTCGAGCACCTGATGTCCGCCTTTGCCGGCCTGGGGATCGACAACGCATGGGTGGACCTCGATGGTCCGGAAGTTCCCATCATGGACGGCAGCGCAGGCCCCTTCGTGTTCCTGATCCAGTCCGCAGGCATCGAGGAGCAGGCCGCGCCCAAGCGTTTCATCCGCGTGCGCAGGGCGATCGAAGTGAGCGACCAGGACAAATGGGCGAGGCTGGAGCCGTTCGACGGCTTCCGCCTGAGCTTTTCGATCGAGTACGACCATCCTGTCCTAAGTCGGTCAGGGCAGACGGCCACCGTGGATTTCGCCGAAACCTCCTACGTCAAGGAGGTGGCGCGGGCGCGGACGTTCGGTTTCATGCAGGACGTCGAGGCCCTGCGGTCCAGCGGGCTCGCGCTGGGCGGCAGCCTGGACAACGCCGTGGTGATGGACGAGTTCCGGGTGCTGAACGCCGAGGGCTTGCGCTACCAGGACGAGTTCGTGAAGCACAAGGTGCTGGATGCGGTGGGAGACCTGTATCTGGCCGGGCATCCCTTGATCGGGTCGTTTTCCGCGCACAAGTCGGGGCATGCGCTGAACAACAAGCTCGTCAGGGCGCTTCTCGCCGACCGGGAAGCCTGGGAACTCACGGCGTTCGAGCGCGCCGAGCAGGCTCCGGCGGCGCTGACCCGCCTGTTCGCTGCGCCGGCCTGAGCGCCGTCGCCCGTGCTGCTTGCCCGCATCGCTGCTTTGCTGGTGGCGATCGCCATCGCAGTAGCCCTGCTGCTATGGACCTTCACGCGAAACCGGGCCTACCTCACCTTTGCCGCCCGCTTGTTCAAATGGACCGTCGTGGTCGGCCTTGGATTCGGCGGCTTGCTGGTCCTGGAGCGTGTCATCGTCCTCCTTTAGTGGATGGGCGAGGGTTGTTCCGTCACGCTGGATATGCCCGTAGTGAGTGCCTGCTCACTTCCCCTGTCTGGCGCGGCTGGCAAGCGCGGCGATCGCTGATTTCAGTTTGGAATCAGGGAGTTGTGCCTCGAGTTCGCTGAGTGCCTTGGCTGCGGCATCCGTCAGTACCGCCTGCTTGCCTGGTGGTTGCCGGACCGGGATGGCGGGTTGCACTTCAACCCGGATTGCGGTAAGGTCGCCCGCAGTTTTGCGCAGGTGCTGAATCAGACTCGGCACGAGCAGTTTCAGCTTGGTTGCCAACGCGCCGTTTTCGGCGAAGATGACAACAATTCCCTGCTTATAGTTGGCGATCTCACAGGATCGCCTCAGTTGCGTGGGCAACGCACCCGAGAGTGCTTGCCGCAGCGCCAACAGTCGCTGGGCGTGGGGCAGCAACTTGCCGGTGTCGGCAGAGTGCTCCAGCAAATGGCCCAGGGTTCTTGGATGCATGTCAGTACGGTCATCCGGAGACGCAATGCAGATTATCGTCGTTTCTAACCGTCTTACCAAAGCAAAGACGCTGACCTTGACCGCCGGCCACCTGGTCACGGCCGCGGCGGCGGCGGGCATGCTGGTCCTGGCGCTGGCCAGTGGCTTGTTTTACCTGAGCGCGCGGCATGCCGCCGAGATCCGCCTGCCGTTCCTGCAGGACCTGCTGGTATCGGCGCAGGAAACCGAGGCCAAGCGCAGCGAGAATTACCTCAGGGAGAACCTCAATGCGATGGCGGTCAAACTGGGGGAGCTGCAGGCCCAGGTGATGCGCCTGGATGCGCTGGGTGAGCGTGTGGCAGCGCTGGCCGGGATCAAGCGCGAGGAATTCCGTTTCGGGGAAACGCCCGGCCGCGGCGGGGCGATCCCGACATCCGTGCCGCCGAAGGACCTCTCCATCGACGAGTTCACGCGCCAACTGAACCAGTTGACCCGCCAGATGGACAACCGGAACGACGTCCTCGGCGTTCTTGAATCCCACCTTTTCGACGCGCGGGTGAAGCGGCGCCTGCTGCCCACCATACCTCCGGTCGATGGAAGCTGGAATGCGTCGAGCTTCGGCTGGCGCATCGACCCCATCACCGGCCAGCACGCGCTGCATGAAGGCATCGATTTCATCGCGGATACCGGTACGCCCATCCATGCGGCGGCCGGCGGCGTCGTGATCGCCGCGGAGTACCACCACCAGTACGGCAACATGGTCGAGATAGACCATGGCAATGACTTCATCACGCGCTACGCGCACGCGTCGAAGGTCCTGGTGAAGGCCGGCGACCTGGTGCAGCGGGGCGTCAAGATCGCCGAGGTCGGCTCCACCGGCCGTTCCACCGGCTCGCACCTGCATTTCGAGGTGCGCTACAAGGGCGTCGCCCAGAATCCCGCACGGTTTCTCCAGGCCGGCCTGAAGTAGCAGCGCGGGGCAACGCCCCGCGGCACGGCCCTACCCCCGTTCTGGCCCCGCCCGCCGGCAGGAAGGGTCGGCCGTGCGTGCTAAAATCTTGCTCTTTACCTCGGTATTTTCGCCCTCCCCTCCATGATCCAGCGCGCTCTCAAGGCCATCTTCGGCTCCCGGAACGACCGGCTGCTGAAGCAGTACTCGCGCACGGTTCGCGCAATCAGTGCGCTGGAGCCTGCGGTATCCGCTCTGACCGATGAGCAGCTAGCCGCAAAGACGCTCGAGTTCAAGGACAGGGTGGCGCGCGGCGCGACGCTCGACGAGTTGTTGCCCGAAGCATTCGCCGTCGTGCGCGAGGCGGGCAAGCGGGTGCTGAACATGCGCCACTTCGACATGCAGCTTGTCGGTGGCATGGTCCTCCACAACGGCAAGATCGCCGAGATGCGCACCGGCGAGGGCAAGACGCTGGTGGGTACCCTGCCCGCCTACCTGAACGCGCTGTCCGGCAAGGGCGTGCACATCGTCACGGTGAACGACTACCTCGCCAGCCGCGATTCGGAGTGGATGGGGCGCCTGTACCGTTTCCTGGGTCTCACGGTCGGTGTCAACCTGACGACCATGCCGCACGCGGAGAAGCAGGCTGCGTACGCCGCCGACATCACTTACGGCACCAACAACGAGTTCGGCTTCGATTACCTCCGCGACAACATGGCGATGAGCACCGCGGAGCGGTACCAGCGCGGCCTCAATTTCGCGATCGTTGACGAGGTGGATTCGATCCTGATCGACGAGGCGCGCACGCCGCTGATCATTTCCGGGCAGGCGGATGACCGCACCGAGGTCTACTACCGCATGAACGAGGTGGCGCCGCTTCTGAAGCGCCAGCCCAAGGATGGCGAACCGGGCGACTTCCTCGTCGACGAGAAGGCGCACACCGTGCTGCTGTCGGAGGACGGCCACGAGAATGCCGAGCAGCTGCTCGGCAGGGTGGGCCTGCTTCCCGAGGGGCGCAGCCTGTACGAACCCGCGTTCGTGAACCTCGTGCACCACCTGAACCAGGCGCTGCGCGCGCACCACCTCTACTTCCGCGACCGCCATTACGTGGTCCAGGAGGGCGAGGTGATCATCGTTGACGAGTTCACCGGTCGACTGATGCCGGGACGGCGCTGGTCCGACGGCCTGCACCAGGCGGTCGAGGCGAAGGAGAACGTCTCGATCCAGAGCGAGAACCAGACGCTCGCGTCGATCACGTTCCAGAACTACTTCCGCATGTACTCCAAGCTGTCGGGCATGACCGGCACGGCGGATACCGAGGCCTACGAGTTCCAGGAGATATACAACCTGGAGACTGTCGTTATCCCGACGACCCGCCCGATGGTGCGCAAGGACTACAACGACCAGGTGTTCCGCACGCAGCAGGAGAAGTACGCGGCCATCATCGAGGACGTGAAGGACTGCTACACGCGCTCGCAGCCCGTGCTGGTGGGTACGACGTCGATCGAGAATTCCGAGCTGCTTTCGGCCATGCTCCAGAAGGAGTCGGTGCCGCACCAGGTGCTCAACGCCAAGCAGCACGCCCGGGAGGCCGAGATCGTCGCCCAGGCAGGGCGTCCCAAGATGATCACCATCGCCACCAACATGGCGGGCCGTGGCACGGACATCGTGCTGGGCGGCAATGTCGAGAAGCAGGTCGAACTGATCGCGGCGACCGAGAACCTTTCCGCCGAAGAGCGGGAGCGCCGCCAGGCCGAGTTGCAAGTCGCCTGGCAGGCCGCCCACGATGAAGTCGTCGCGGCCGGCGGCCTGCACATCATCGGAACCGAGCGGCACGAATCGCGCCGGATCGACAACCAGCTGCGCGGACGTTCCGGCCGGCAGGGCGATCCGGGGTCCTCGCGCTTCTACCTGTCGGCAGAGGATCCGCTGATCCGGATTTTCGGCGGCGACCGGATGAAGAACATCATGAGCATGAAGTACCTGAAGATGCCCGACGGCGAGCCGATCGAGCACCCGATGGTCTCGCGCGTGCTCGAGTCCTCGCAACGGAAGGTCGAGGCGCACAACTTCGACATCCGCAAGCAGTTGCTCGAGTTCGACAACGTCGCCAACGACCAGCGCCACCACATATACGAACTGCGGGATTCGATCCTTTCCGCCGACCATGCGGGCGAGCAGGTGCAGGCGCTGCGCAACGGAGTCATCGAGGACGTCTTCCGCGCGCACATTCCGGAGGAGAGCGTCGAGGAGCAATGGGATGTCGACGGGTTGACCAGGACGCTGGCCGCCGACCTGCTCGTCGAGGCGCCGGTCGCTGCCTGGCTGGAATCCGATCCCAGCCTGGATGACGCCGCGCTGCTGGCCCGCATCATCGAGACCGCAGGAAATGCCTATGCCTCGCGCCATGCGGCGGTCACCGAGGACACGGTGCGCCAGGCGGAACGAATCGTGCTGCTCTCGTCGATCGATTCGCACTGGCGCGAACACCTTGCCGCGCTGGATCACCTCCGCCAGGGCATACACCTGCGCGGCTACGCGCAGAAGAACCCCAAGCAGGAGTACAAGCGCGAGGCGTTCGAGCTTTTCGGCGGACTGCTGGAGTCGGTCAAGCGCGAGGTCACTCGAACGCTGATGACCGTGCAGATCCGCTCCGCTGAGGAGGTCAAGGAACTGGAGGAGGCGTCGGCGCCAGTCGTGGAGAACGTCCGCTTCCAGCACGCCAGCTTCGAGGAGGCCGTGGACCAGCCGGCCGAGGCGGACAAGGCCGCGGCCCAGCCGTTCCAGCGCCACATGGGCAAGGTGGGACGAAACGACCCCTGTCCCTGCGGTTCGGGCAAGAAGTTCAAGCAGTGCCACGGCAAGCTCGCCTGAGCGCGGTTCTCAAGAGGGGCGAACCATGGCAGTCAACCTGATTCCGCCGGATCCGCAGTCGCTGCGTCCGGTACGCGGGGTGAAGATAGGTTTTGCCGAGGCCGGCATCCGAAAGGCCGGGCGTCGGGACCTCATGGTGATGCAGTTCGCCGCCGGAACCGAGGTCGCGGGCGTCTTCACGCAGAACAGCTTCGCCGCCGCACCGGTACTGGCTTGCCGGCAGCGGTTGAAGGCGGACGGCGCAATACGCGCGTTGGTGGTCAATGCCGGCAACGCGAACTGCGGCACCGGCGCGCAGGGTGTGGAGGCGGCGCAACGCACCTGCGAGGCGGTCGCTCTTCTGGCCGGGTGCGGGGCGGACCAGGTGCTGCCGTTTTCCACGGGCGTGATCCTCGAGCCGCTGCCGGTGGACCGCATTGAAGCGGCGCTGCCCGCGTGTTTCGCCAGCCTTGGCGACAACAACTGGGCGGGCGCGGCCGCGGCGATCATGACGACGGACACCGTGCCGAAAGCCCGTTCCGAAACCGTGGACCTCGGCGGGACTGCCGTCACGGTCACCGGCATCGCAAAGGGCGTGGGCATGCTGTCCCCGAACATGGCGACCATGCTTTCCTTTGTCGCGACCGACGCGCCGGTGTCGCGCCGGCTGCTCGGGGAGATGGTTGCGCGCGTGGCCGATGGGTCGTTCAACCGCGTCACGGTTGACGGGGATACGTCGACGAACGATTCGTTCGTGGTCGCCGCGACGGGCGCGGCTGGCGGCGCTCCCGTCACCGACGCATCCGACCCGCGTGCGGCGGTGCTCGAGGCTGCGTTGACCCGGGTCGCGGCCGGCCTGGCGCAATCCATAGCCCGCGACGGCGAGGGTGCTACCAAGTTCATCACCATTGAGGTCGATGGTGCCGCTGCCGACGGCGAGGCCCTTCGCGTGGCACGAAGCATCGCCAATTCCCCTCTGGTCAAGACCGCCATGTTTGCGTCCGACCCCAACCTGGGACGGCTGCTCATGGCGATAGGAAATGCTGGCGTGCCGGATCTCGACACAGCGAGGGTGAACCTCTGGCTCGGCGCCGTGCAAGTGATCGAGAACGGCGGGCGTGCCGCAAGCTATCGCGAGGAAGCGGGCGCGGCTGCAATGCAGCCCCCGGAAATCGGCGCGCGCGTCTCGCTCGGGCGCGGGGCCGGCAAGGCCACCGTCTGGACCTGCGACTTCTCCTACGACTACGTCAAGATCAACGCCGAGTACCGCACCTGATGGCCGACATAGACAAGCTGGTGCAGCGCCTGACGCAGTTCCTCGACAAGGCCGAGCGATGGCTGCCCGACGAGATTCCCGAGACTGACTGGAAAGCCAGTGCGTTCCGCTGGCGCAAGGCGGGCGGCCGGGGCTGGTTGCAGGCGGTTGCACGGCCCCACCAGATGCGCGCAGCGGATCTCATGGGCATTGAGCGCCAGCGCGACCTCATCGACGACAACACCCGCCAGTTCGTGGCCGGGCTTCCCGCGAACAACGTCCTGCTCACCGGCGCGCGCGGGACCGGCAAGAGTTCGCTGGTGAAGGCGATGCTGCACAAGTACCACCGCAAGGGACTGCGCCTGATCGAGGTCGACAAGGCCGACCTGGTCGACCTGCCCGACATAGTCGACTTGGTTGCCGCCCGGCCGGAGCGTTTCATCGTGTTTTGCGACGACTTGTCCTTCGAGGCCGCCGAGGCGGGCTACAAGGCCCTGAAGGTCGTCCTGGATGGCTCGATATCCGCGTCCTGCGAGAACCTGCTCATTTACGCGACGTCCAACCGTCGTCACCTGATGCCCGAGTTCATGCAGGAGAACCTCGAAACCAAGTACGTCGGCGAGGAGATCCATCCGGGTGAAACGGTCGAGGAGAAGGTGTCCCTGTCCGAGCGCTTCGGACTGTGGGTGTCTTTCTATCCCTTCGACCAGGACGCCTACCTCGCCATCGTCGCGCATTGGCTGCGTGAACTCGGCGCGTCCGAGCGGGTGATCAGCGAGTCGCACCAGCCGGCACTGCAGTGGTCGCTGAGCCGCGGCTCGCGCAGCGGGCGGGTCGCTTGGCAGTTCGCGCGCGACTGGGCCGGTCGTCACACGCCGGTCCAGCGCGCCGCGCCCGCCCGGCGGCGCTGACCGCGCCTGCCGTGAGTCAGGGGCAGCTACCCGACATTCCCCCGGCGACGGGTAGCCGCAAGCCGGTGGCCGTTTCCGTCGCCGTGATGGTCCGTGGCGACGGGCAGGTGCTGCTGGCGCGGCGCCCCGCCAGCAAGGTGTACGCGGGTTACTGGGAGTTTCCCGGCGGGAAGGTGGAGCCCGGAGAAACCGACGGCGAAGCGCTGGCGCGTGAGATCCAGGAAGAACTCGGCGTGGAGATCACGCGAGCCTGGCCCTGGGTGACGCAGGTGTATGCCTACCCCCACGCCACGGTGCGTCTTAAGTTCTTCAGGGTGACCGGCTGGACCGGTGAGCCACGAGCCAAGGAGCACGATGCGATCATTTGGCAGCCGCCGGGTGCAATCGACCTGGAACCGCTCCTGCCGGCAAACGGACCGGTGCTCCGTGGCCTGACGCTGCCCCACGAGTACGCGATATCCGATGCGAGTTCGCTGGGGGAAGAAGCCTTCGCCGCCCGGCTGCAGGCGCGTTTCTCTGCCGGCCTTCGCCTTCTGCAGGTGCGCGAGATTGACTGGCCGCGCGAACGAATGGCCTCGCTCGTGCGGCGTGCGATCGAACTGGGTCGTCCGCACGGCGCGCGGGTGCTGGTGAACAACGACATCGCGCTTGCACACCATTCGGGCGCGCACGGGGTGCACCTGACGGCCCGCCAACTGTCCGCCCTGGGAACGCGTCCCGACATGGAACTGGTCGGGGCGTCCTGCCACAACCGCGCCGAGCTGGAAGCCGCGCAGGAGCTGGGCGCCGACTTCGCGGTGCTCGGCCCGGTGTGCCGCACGCCCAGCCATCCCGAACGCGAGGCGATGGGCTGGGATGCGTTCGCTGCGCTGGTCAGCGAGGCAAGCCTTCCCGTATTCGCCCTGGGTGGCGTACATCGCGGGGACATGGAACGCGCGTGGACCTGCGGTGCCCACGGCGTGGCGATGTTGCGTGGCGCCTGGTCCCGGGACTGACCCGCGGGACCGACGCTACTAGCGGCGCTGCGCGCCGCCGGGCGGCGGGTCCTGGTCGAGGTCCGGCTGGTCTTCGTGCAATGGCACGCGATAGGACTCGTTCGCCCAGGCACCCAAGTCGCCCAGCTTGCACCGCTCGGAACAAAACGGGCGCCATGTGGATTCCGGGGTCCATTCGACAGACTCGCCGCAGCGGGGACAGCTGACGATGCGCGGTCCCGGCACGGAGGACGCCTCAGAGGTTGCAGAAAGTAAGTTCGAACGGAACGTCCACTTCAGCCAAGCGCGGTCGAGGCTCCTGCGCGAACTCGGTGAACCGGATGTTCAAGGCGTACTTGTTCGCGCTCGTTTCGGGAATGTAGCGCGATTCTCGCGGCAGGCGGATCCTCACCATCTGCACGACCTTGCCGCCCAGCATCTGCGAGAAGGTTCCGTGCTGGGCAACCATCTGGACAGCCTTGCCGCCTTCGCGCAGCAACTTGAGAACGATCGCGGTGCCGTCGCGGATCGGCAGCAGCGGCGTGATCCACGCGGACAGGTCGCGCGAGCGCAGTTCGCAGTCGCGGTGAAGCCAGAAATGGTACGACGGAAGGTCGAACTCGCAGGCACCGCCCGGGATGCCGGTGCGCTGCTTGATGCCCATCAACCACTCGTTTTCGCGCAGGTACTGCCCGATCTTTCCGGTCATGGCGAACAATTGCCCGGAGGCCTGCTCGACGCTTGCGATGACCTGGGACAGCAAATCCTCCCGCACTTCTGGGCTCGCACGGAACGCCGCGAGCACCTGCTTCTGGCGCTCGAGTTCCTGCAGTAGGTCGGATTTCAGGTCGGCGCGCCCGGCCACTTCGAGAATCTCGAACATGGTGAGCAGCACCACATGGTGGTCATCCGGATCCGTGCGGGCGAGGAAATGCTCCGCCCGGGCGAACAGGTCCTCGAGGCGCAGCAGCGTGCGGATGCGCTCGTTCAGCGGGTATTCGTAGACGATCACCGGGGAATCCGCAGTGAAGTTGCCGGATTCTCCCCCACATCCGGGGCGGCTGCATAGCCCCCAGGCTGGCAAATTGCGGATTTTTCGCCATTGGCCTGCCCGATGTCAGGTGCCCTTAAGGCCACGGTCATGCCAGCAACGCCATTTCCAGGTAGCGCCTGTGAAGGGCGTCGACCTTCAGGTCCAGTTCTGCCAGCGTCCCTGAATTGTCGATCACATCGTCCGCGGCGGCCAGGCGCCGGTCGCGGCTCGCCTGGGCTGCGATGATGCGCCGGACTTCGTCCTCGGCCAGGCGGCTGCGTCGCATCACGCGGGCAACCTGGGCGTCTTCCGTGCAGTCGACCACCAGTACGCGATGGATCCGCTCGCGGTCTATGCCGGACTCGACGAGCAACGGGATGGCGAGAACGGCGTAAGCAGAGCCAGCGGCCTTGATGCGGCGGTCGCTTTCGCCGCGGATCATCGGGTGCAGGATGGCTTCCAGGCGTTTGCGCTCGGACGGGTCCGAGAATACGGCCGCCCGCATGCGAGGCCTGTCCAGGGCGCCGTCCGCCCCGACGAAGCCGGGTCCGAAAGTCGCGCCAATCGCGGCGATGGCGCCACCGCCAGCGGCCGTGAGTTCGTGCGCGATCACGTCGGTGTCCACCACGTCGACGCCCAGGGCCGCAAAGCGATCCGACACCGCGCTCTTGCCGCTGCCGATGCCGCCGGTGAGTCCGACGGTCCAGGTCATGGGGCGAACCACCTCACATACACGCCGAGCAGTTCCGGGCCCCACAGCAGCGAGATCATTCCGGCCGCTGCCAGGTACGGCCCGAAGGGAATGGGCACGTTGCGGCCGTGGCGCGCGAGGACCATCAACGACAGTCCGACGATGGCGCCGACCATGGACGACCCCAGGATCACGATGGGAAGCATCGACCAGCCGGTCCACGCGCCTATCGCGGCCAGCAGCTTGAAGTCCCCGAATCCCATGCCCTCCTTGCCGGTCGCCAGCTTGAACAGCCAGTACACGGACCAGAGCGTCAGGTAACCCGCCATCGCGCCGACGACCGCGTGGGGCAGCGGAGCGAACGTTCCCCACAGGTTGACGAGCAGCCCCGCCCACAATAACGGCAGGGTGATGGCATCCGGCAGCAACTGCGTGTCGAAGTCGATCATGCTGGCCGCCAGCATTGCCCAGGCGAACCCCATCGCGGCGAAGCCCGCCAGGGTCATGCCGAACTTCGAGGCGCAATACCAGCCCAGAACGCCCGCGAACAGTTCCACGGCCGGATAGCGCCAGCTTATCGGCGCGCCGCAGGCGGAACAACGCGCGCGCAGCCACAGGAAGGACAGGACAGGGATGTTCTCCAGCGCGGTGATTCCATGTCCACAGGCCGGGCAGCGCGATCGCGGCTTGGCCAGGTTGAACGCCGGTGCGGGGACTGGTTCCTCGCCCCGAAGCTCCGCGCACTGCGCCCGCCATTCCGCGTCCATCATCCTCGGCAGCCGGTGGATGACCACGTTCAGGAACGAGCCGACGCAAAGCCCGAAGGCGAGTGCCACCCAGGGAAAAATCCCGGGCGAAGCAAGCCACAGCAAGGAGTCCCGCATGGGTAGGGAGGCTGGCGGGGAGCGGGGAGCGGGTTGCCGGCGCCCGGCTATTCCGGGCGGCGGTTCAGACCCGGAATCCCGCCCGCGACGCTCAGACCGCCTGGCCCATCTTGAAGATCGGCAGGTACATGGCGATCACCATGCCGCCGATCAGCGTGCCGAGCACGACCATGATGAGCGGTTCCATCAACGAGGACAGCGCCTCGACCGCGTCATCCACCTCGGCCTCGAAGAAGTCCGCGACCTTGCTCAGCATGGAGTCCAGGGCACCGGACTCCTCGCCGATCGAGCACATCTGGATCACCATGCTGGGAAAGACGTTCGACTCCTGCATGGCCACGGTCAGGCTGGTGCCGGTACTGACCTTGTTCTGGATCTCCTTGGTCGCCAGCACGTACACGAAATTGCCGGAGGCACCGCCCACGGAGTCGAGCGCCTCGACCAGCGGCACGCCGGCGGCGAACATGGTGGACAGCGTGCGCGTCCAGCGTGCGATCGTCGATTTGCGCACCAGGTCTCCGAATACGGGGGCCTTCAGCAGCAACCTGTCCATCGCGATCTGTACCGGCACCGAGCGCTTCCACAGGCTGAGGAAGCTGTACAGGCCGCCGAATATCCCCCCGAAGATCAGGTACCAGTACTTCACGAACGCGTCGGATATCGCCATCACGAACAGGGTCGGGGCGGGCAGGTCCGCGCCGAATGCGGTGAACACCTGCTTGAACGACGGGATCACGAATATCATGATGATGGCCGTGATGATGAAGGCCACCACGATGATCGCGATCGGGTAGAACAGCGCCGCCTTGATCTTCGACTTGATCGCGATGATCTTTTCCTTGTAGCTCGCGAGCCGGTCAAGCAGCGTCTCGAGGATACCGGCCTGCTCGCCGGCGCTCACGAGGTTGCAGAAAAGGGCGTCGAAGTGCGCGGGGTACTTGCGGAAAGCGGAGGCCAGGGACGATCCCGTTTCCACCTCCATCTTCAGTTCGCCGAGCAAGCGCGCGACCGCGGGATTCGCGTGGCCCTTGCCGACGATGTCGAAAGCCTGGAGCAGCGGCACGCCTGCCTTCATCATCGTCGCCATCTGGCGCGTGAACAGCGACACGTCCTTTTCGGTGACCTTGCCGCCCGACCCGGCCTTCTGCTTCTTGACCTTGCTGACCAGGATTCCCTGGCGGCGCAGGGTCGCCTGGACCACCGCTTCGCCGCCGGCGCGCAACTCGCCCTTGACGATCTTGCCGGACTTGTCCTTGCCTTCCCAAGTGAAGTTGAACTCCTTCACCTTCACGGCGCCTGCCGCTGTTGCCATGGCGATCCCCTTGACTTGCCGCGCGGCCGGGCACGGGTGCACCTCTGACCGCTAACTATCTGAACCCAATGATGATGCACCGGGAGGTGGCCTTTGTAAAGTCTGAAGTACCCGGTGTAAGGCACTGAGCCAAAAAACAAATCAGGCCGAAATCCTCAGTCTCCGGCGGCCTGTGCGGGGGGCCTGAACAGGCGCACCGTCCGTATCACCCTGTCCTGCGTCTGGACAATCTCCATGGGCACCCCGGTGATCTTCACCGAGACGCCGGACTCGGGGATGTCCTGGAGGTGCTCCAAGAGCAGCCCGTTCAGGGTTTTCGGCCCGTCCAGGGGCAGCGCCAGCCGCAGCTTGCGGTTCAACTCGCGCAGCGAACTCGCGCCCTCGACAAGGACGCTTCCCGCCTCATCCCAGGCGTAATCCTCGATCCGCACAGGCGCGCCCGTGGTGAACTCCCCGATGATCTCCTCGATGATGTCCTCGAGGGTCACCAGTCCGAGCAGTTCGCCGTACTCGTCGACCACCAGCGCCATGCGCTGGCGGTTCTCCTGGAAATAGGTCATCTGCGAGAGCAGCGGGGTGGACGCCGGGACGTAGTAGGGTTCGGTGAGCAGACCGGCGATGCGCTCGCGGTCCAGTTCGTTGCGCTGCGCAGGATGCAATACGTGGCGCAGGTGCAGTATCCCCGCCATCCGGTCCGGGTCCCCGCGGTAGACCGGCAGGCGCGTGTGGTAGCTCGTCGCGAGCTGGCCGGTGATCGCCTCCAGGGGCGCGTCCAGGTCGATCGCCTCGATCTGCGCGCGCGGCGTCATCACGTCCTCCACGGTGACGCGCTCCAGGTCGAACAGGTTCATCAGGATGGACTGGTGCTTCTTCGGCAGGTACTGCCCTGACTCGAGCACCAGGGTCCGCAGTTCCTCCAGGGACAGGCGTTGCGGCTGGTCGCCCGGGCGCGATTTCAGCCGGGTAATGAACAACAGGGATGACACGAACAGGTTGACGAAGGCGACCGCGTAGTAGGAGGCCTTCAGCAGCGGCTTCAGCACGTACACGACCGCGAGCGCGATCGGCTCCGGATACGATGCGCCGATGATCTTGGGCGTGATCTCGGAGAACACCAGAATCAGGAAGGTCACCACCAGCGTGCCTGCGCCCAGCGCGAACTTGTCCTCTCCGAACAGCTGGATGGTGATCACCGTCACCAGCATCGCCGAGGACGCATTCACCAGGTTGTTGCCCAGCAGGATCACGCCCAGCAGCTTGTCGGTCTGCGCCAGCAGTTCGGACGCGATGATCGCGCCGCGGTGCCCGGCGCGCACGAGCGCCTTCAGCCTGTAGCGGTTGAGCGCCATCAGGCTCGTTTCGGCGATCGAGAAGAATCCGGACACGACCAGCAGCAGGGCCAGCAGCCCGTACAGCCATGCCAGGGGAATGTCGTCCAAAGCGCTTGTCGCCAGGGCAACCAGGGGAACGGCAGTTTATCGCACCGCGCACCCCGTCACCGGATTGGTCCTAGATGCGCCCGAGTATCACTTCCAGCACGAAGCGGCTGCCCACGTAGGCCAGCAGGAGGGTGGCGAAGCCCGCCAGCGTCCAGCGCAGCGCCTTGCGCCCTCGCCAGCCCCAGAGGTGCCGGCCCACAAGGAGGGCGGCGAATATCAGCCAGGAAATGACGGCGAACAGCGTCTTGTGGCTGAACTTCATTGCCTGGCCGAAAAGCGTTTCCGAGAATACGAAGCCGCTTGCCAGCGTCAGCGTGAGCAGGACGAATCCGGCAAGGATGACCGAGAACAGCAGGCGTTCCAGCGTGAGCAGCGGTGGCAGCGCCGCCAGAGGACCGGCCGCCGCCGCGCCGCGCAGGCGGCGCTCCAGGACCGCCATGAGAAGGGCGTGCAGCGCGGCGATGGTAAACAGCCCGTAGGCGAGCATGCCAAGCGCCAGATGGACGCGCAGTTCCAGCGCGGCGGTGGTCGGCGGGCTGAGCAGGCCGGGAAACAGCGCCGGCAGCGGCGCACACATGGCCGCTGCGGCAAGCACCGGGGCCTGCATGCCCTCCAGCCGGTAGAACAGGCTCTCGATCCAGTAGACAAGGACCGCCATCCAGATCATCACGGACAGTGCCTGGCCGAATCCGAAGCGCAGCTCCGGCGCGGCGATCACCGAGGCGTAGACCAGCTGGGTGTGCAGGGTGATCGGCACCAGCAGCGCCGCCCGCTCCCAGGTGGCCATGGGACTGGCGCTGCGCAGGTGCCAGCGGCTGTACCAGAAGTGCACGGCCAGCGCCGCATAGAGGCCAGTCAGCAGGGCGTGGGGTAAGATGCCGTCCATCCAATCTAGTGTACACCGGCGTACCGGCGCTCTTTCCGCGCGGCCGCCCCGGGACCATCCTGCCCATGCTTGAGAACCTGACACAGCGCCTGTCGCGCGTCGTGAAGACGCTTCGCGGCGAGGCCCGCCTGACCGAGGAAAACGTCCAGGAGGCGTTGCGCGAGGTGCGCGTCGCGCTGCTCGAGGCCGACGTCGCGCTGCCGGTGGTGCGCGACTTCATCGCCAGGGTCAAGGACAAGGCGCTGGGCCAGGAAGTCGCGTCCAGCCTGACCCCCGGCCAGGCGCTGGTCGGCGTGGTGCACGACGAGCTCGCGTTGCTGATGGGTGGGGTCCATGACGGCCTGAACCTCGCGACCCGCCCGCCGGCCGTGGTGCTGATGGCCGGACTGCAGGGCTCGGGCAAGACCACGACCACCGGCAAGCTGGCGCGCATGCTGGTCGGGGACATGAAGAAGAAGGTGCTGACGGTGTCCTGCGACATCTATCGTCCGGCGGCCATCGAGCAGCTGCGCACCGTCACCGCCCAGGCCGGCGCGGACTTCTTCGCATCCGACCCGTCGCAGAAGCCGGAGGACATCGCGCGCGGCGCGCTGGACTATGCGCGCACCCATTACCACGACGTGCTGCTGGTCGACACCGCGGGCCGCCTGGCGGTCGACGAGCCGATGATGCGCGAGATCGCCGCGCTGCACGCGCTGCTTTCCCCGTCGGAGACCCTGTTCGTGGTCGATTCGATGCAGGGCCAGGACGCGGTCAACGTGGCGCGCGCGTTCAACGAGGCGCTCCCGCTGACCGGCGTTGTGCTGACCAAGCTCGATGGCGATTCCCGCGGCGGCGCGGCGCTGTCGGTGCGTGCCGTCACAGGCAAGCCGATCAAGTTCGCGGGCACCGGGGAGAAACTGGAAGGACTGGAACCGTTCCACCCCGACCGCATGGCCTCACGCATACTGGGCATGGGCGACGTCCTGTCGCTGGTCGAGGATGCGCGCAAGTCGATCGACCTGGACGAGGCCAAGAAGCTCGCCGACAAGGTCCGCAAGGGCAAGGGCTTCGACCTGGAGGACTTCAAGCAGCAGGTCGCCCAGATGCGCAAGATGGGCGGGCTGTCGGCGATGCTGGACAAGCTGCCGGCCCACCTGGCGCAGGCGGCGCAGTCCTCGCAGGTCGATGAGCGCCAGATCGGCCGGCTGGAGGGCATCATCAATTCCATGACCCGGGAGGAGCGCGCCAAGCCCGAGTTGATCAAGGCCTCGCGCAAGCGGCGCATCGCCACCGGGGCGGGCGTCAGCGTCCAGGAGGTCAACCGCCTGCTCAACCAGTTCGAGCAGATGCAGAAGATGATGAAGCAGATGCAAAAAGGCGGCATGGCCAAGATGATGCGGGCCATGAAGGGCATGATGCCCGGCATGCGCTGACCGCGAGTTCTCCCCGGCCCGGGCGCCGGGGGGCCCGAAACAGCCCCGAAACGGCCCTGTCCGGGCGATTCCTGCCGGACTTGCGGAAAACGCCCAAAACCCATTAAAATCACGGTCTTTTTTCGATCCGGCCCGGTTTCGGGTCGCCCGTTCCCGGGCGGCCGGCACCGCGTAACCGGCAATCTGAACCGGGGAACCTCATGGTTGTTATTCGACTCGCCCGTGGCGGCGCGCACAAGCGTCCGTTCTATAGCGTCGTGGTGGCGGATTCGCGCAAGGCCGCGACCGGCCGTTTCATCGAGCGCGTGGGCTTTTACGACGTCAAGGCACCGGAAGGCCGCGAGAAATTCCGCGTCGCCACCGACCGCCTGACCTTCTGGCAGGGCCAGGGCGCGCAGATGTCACCCACCGTGGCCCGGTTGGTCAAGCAGTTTGCGCCCAAGCCCGCCTGACGGCGGGCCGCGCGCAGGCGTCGGCCGCGAACCGCTGGCTGGTGCCGTGAAGGACAAGGAACAGGCGGTAGCCGGGCGGCAGGACGCATCGGCAACCGCGGAAGCAACCGGGGATTCCGGCGGCAGGCAGTTGATCCGCATGGGACGCATCCTCGGGGCCTTCGGGATCAAGGGCTGGGTCAAGGTGGACCCCTACGGCTCGCCGGCGGGACTGGCGGGCAGCCTGGAGTGGTGGATAGAGCAGCACGGCAGCTGGCGCAGGTTCCCGGTGGCCGAGACCGAGGCGCATGACCGCACGGTCGTGGCACGGCCGCAAGGATGCGATGACCGGGACGTGGCGGCGGCCTACCGCGGCTGCGACGTGGCGCTGGAACGATCGGCGTTCCGCACCCCGGCCAAGGACGAGTACTACCAGGCCGACCTGGTCGGGCTGGACGTGGTGAACATGCAGGGCGACTGGATCGGGCGCTTGGGCGGCTGGTTCAGCAACGGGGCGCACGAGGTGATGCGCCTCGAAGGGCCCGGCGGAGTCGAAAGGCTGTTGCCCTTCGTGCCGGCGGTGGTGAAGGCGGTCGACCCGGAGCGCAAGCGGATCGAGGTCGACTGGGGAGCGGATTGGTGATGCGGTTCGACTGCATCACGCTGTTTCCGGAAATGTTTTCGGCAGTGGCCGGCGCGGGTGTCACGCGCCGGGCGCTGGAGCAGGGACGCTGGCAGCTCGGACTGTGGAATCCGCGTGATTTCACCGACGACGAACGGCGTACCGTGGACGACCGGCCCTACGGCGGCGGCCCCGGGATGGTGATGATGGCCGGGCCGCTGGAAAAGGCGATCCGGGCCGCGCGCGAGGCGTCCGCAGTGGACGCGGCGGGCGGGGCGGCGAAGGTGGTGTACCTGTCGCCGCAGGGCGCGGCGCTGGACCAGGAACGGGTCGAGCGCTACGCGGCAGGACCCGGACTGGTGTTGCTGTGCGGACGCTATGAAGGGGTGGACGAGCGGCTGATCGAACGCGTCGTCGACGAGGAAGTTTCGATCGGGGATTACGTGATCTCCGGGGGCGAGCTGGCGGCGATGGTCTTGATCGACGCCTGCGTGCGGTTGCTGCCGGGGGTGCTGGGCGACGAACAGTCGGCGCAGCAGGACTCGTTCAACGACGGCCTGCTGGACTGCCCGCAGTTCACCCGCCCGGAGGTGTACGAGGGAATGCCGGTGCCGCCGGTGCTGCTGTCGGGGCACCACGCGGACATCGCGCGCTGGCGGCGGATGCAGTCGCTGGGGCGGACCGGGGAGCGCAGGCCGGAGTTGCTGGCGCGCCGCGGGCTGGACGAGACGGATTTGCGCCTGCTGGAGCAGTACCGGCGGGAACGGAAGTGAAGTGGCGGTACGGTACGGCGCAGTTTGATTCAGACACGCAACAACCACGAAGCAATGAGCGGAGCAATGAGCATGAACCTGATCCAGAAACTCGAGCAGGAAGAGATCGCCCGGCTGGGCAAGAAGCTGCCTGAATTCGCCCCTGGCGACACCGTGGTGGTCAGCGTGAACGTGGTCGAAGGCGAGCGCAAGCGCGTCCAGGCCTACGAAGGCGTGGTCGTCGCCAAGAAAAACCGCGGCCTGAACTCCGCGTTCACGGTGCGCAAGGTGTCCTCCGGTGAAGGCGTGGAGCGCACGTTCCAGACCTACTCGCCGCTGATCGCCAGCGTCGAGGTCAAGCGCCGCGGCGCCGTGCGCCGCGCCAAGCTGTACTACATGCGCCAGCGTTCGGGCAAGTCGGCGCGCATCCGCGAGAAGATCAGCGAGAAGATCCGCGACAAGTCTCCGGTGGCCGCGGCGTCCCCGGCGCAGTAAGCGCCAGGACCGCACGACAGGAAGGGGCGCTTCGGCGCCCCTTCTCGTTTGTCCTTCGGCGTTGTCCCGCGGCGTTGTCCCGCACAGGTTCTTCCTCCCGCGGGATGTCCCGCGTGTTCGCGGCGGCCCCCGCAGTGCCAGGAACGGGCTTGCGGCGGCGGCACCCGCGTTTGCCATAATGCGGGTCCACCGCAACAGGAATGTTCCCATGAGCGATCCGCTGGCCATCGACATCCACACCCACGTCGTCCCCGGGGAGTTTCCGCGCTACCTCGGCAAGCGGCAGAACGTGCCCTGGCCGTCGATGGCGCCGGCGCAGCCCTGCCACTGCCACGTGATGATCTCGGGCAAGGTCTACCGCACGGTGCACCAGAGCTGCTGGCGCACCGAGGACCGCACCGCGGACATGGATGCGCGCGCCATCGGCGTGCAGTGCCTGTCGCCGATGCCCGAGCTGCTGTCCTATTGGCTGCCCGCCGACGACGCACAGGTGCTCATCCGCTACATCAACGACCAGATAGCCGGCATGGTGGCGCGCGGCAACGGGCGCTTCATCGGCCTGGGCGGCGTGCCGCTGCAGGACGTGGACCTCGCGATACGCGAGCTCGAGTACCTGATGAACGACCTGAAGTTCGCCGGCGTGGAGATCTCCACCCACATCGACGGCGTGCCGATCGGCGACGCGCGCCTGGAGCCGTTCTTCGACGCCTGCGAGCGCCTCGGCGCGGCGGTGTTCGTGCACGCGCTGCACCCTGCCGGCGCCGACCGCATCGTCGGGCCGGTGGCCGAGCAGGCGGTGGCGTTCCCGGGCGAGGTCGCGCTGGGCATCGCCTCGATGATCACTGGCGGCATGGCCGAGCGCCACCCGAACCTGCGCATCGCCTTCAGCCATGGCGGTGGCGCCTTCGCCGTGCTGCTGCCCCGCCTCGCGCACGCCTGGAACATCCAGCCCAAGTTCAAGGAATCGCTGCCCCAGGACCCGGCGGTCTACGCGAAGCGCTTTTTCTACGACACGGTGGTGTTCGATCCCGCGCTGCTGCGCCACGTGATCGCAACTTACGGCCGCACCCAGGTCTGCGCCGGCAGCGACTACCCCTTCAGCATGGGCGACCTTGACCCTGTGAAGACCATCAAGGCGGCCGGCCTGGACGACGAGACCCGCGGGCTGGTGCTGGCGGGCAACGCGCTGCGCTTCCTCGGCCGCGCGTGACCTGGTTCACGCCGGCGCGCCGGTCCGCTACCCCGGGCAGCGCCTACGCGCTACACTTTCCCGGGGTCGCGAGTCTGCGGCCGGGAGCCCGCAGCATGAACATCCGCACTCTGGCCGTCACCGCGTTCACCGCCGCCGCCATCGCGTGGCTGTCGCTGGGCGCCACCAGCGCGCTCGCGCAGAAGAAGATGTACCGCTGCGGCAGCCAGTACCAGGATCGTCCCTGCGAGGCCGGCACCCCCGCGCAGCCCGCGGCCAAGTCCGCCGAGAAATCGGTCAATGCCATGAACCAGGCAACGCCCGCGGCAGCCGGCACGCAGCGCACCGCCGCCGAGGAGCGCGCGCTCCAGCAGCGCCAGATCCGCTGCGAGAACTACGGCCGCCAGCGCGATGAACTGGTCGAACGCAGGAAGGGCATGGTCGCCGGCGGCGGCGCCGACAGCATGACCTCGCAGGTCAAGGTGCTGGAGAGCCGCATGCAGTCCGACGGCTGCTGATCCGCCCGCGGCGCACGCCCGGCAACCGCAGCCCGGCGGCCGGGTCCCTGACGGTCATTGCGCACCGCGGCGTGCCCGCGCCAGGTGCAATCCTTCGCGCCCCGCAACGGGGGCTGCGGTAAAATCACCGGCTTCGCAAGGAATCCATCGCATGGCCCCATCACTGCCCGGCCTTTCACCGGTCGACGACATCATCGAGGACATCCGCGCGGGTCGGATGGTCATCCTGGTCGACGACGAGGACCGCGAGAACGAGGGCGACCTCATCATCGCGGCCGAGAAGGTCACGCCGGAGGCGGTGAACTTCATGGCCAAGTGGGGTCGCGGCCTGGTCTGCCTGACGCTCACGGAGCAGCGCTGCGCACAGCTCAACCTGCCGCTGATGGTGCAGGACAACCGCGCGCCGCACCGCACCGCGTTCACCGTGTCGATCGAGGCGGCCGAAGGCGTGACCACCGGCATCTCGGCGCAGGACCGCGCGCGCACCGTGCTGGCCGCCGTCGCGAAGGACGCCCGCCCGGCCGACATCGTGCAGCCCGGCCACATCTTCCCGCTGATGGCGCAGGGCGGCGGCGTGCTGATGCGCGCCGGTCACACTGAGGCCGGCTGCGACCTCGCCATGCTCGCGGGCCTGGAGCCCGCCGGCGTGATCTGCGAGGTGCTCAAGGACGACGGCACCATGGCGCGCCTGCCCGACCTGCTCGAGTTCGGCCGCGAGCACGGCATCCGCATCGGCACCATCGCCGACCTGATCCAGTACCGCAGCCGGCACGAGTCGCTGGTGCGGCGCGTGACCGAGCGCGTGATCCAGACCTCGCAGGGCCCGTTCCGCCTGGTCGCCTACCTCGAGAAATCCGGCGGGGAGACCCACCTCGCGCTGCTGCGCGGCGAGATCGACGCGCAGGCCGAGACCCTGGTGCGCGTGCACGAGCCGCTGTCCATCATCGACCTGCTCGACCGCGGCGACACCGGCCACTCCTGGACCGTGCACGAGTCGCTGCGCGCGATCGCCGAGGCCGGCAGCGGGGTGATGGTGATGCTCAACTGCGGCGAGTCCACCTCGCAGCTGCTCGACCGAATCGCGCCGACCTCGCGCCCGCGCGTCACCGGCCGCACCGAGTTCCTCACCTACGGCATCGGCGCGCAGATCCTCAAGGACCTGGGCGTGGGGCGCATGCGCCTGCTGGCCGCGCCGCGCAAGATGCCCTCCATGGCCGGCTTCGGCCTGGAAGTCGCCGGCCACCTCGAATTCACCGCGCGTGACGGGGCCGCCCCGCCGGCGCGCCCGAAAGGCTGAACGTGAACGACATCAAACCGCGCCGGGATGGCGCAGGGCTGCGCGTGGGCATCGTGCGCGCGCGCTTCAACGAGAACATCGGCATGGCCGAGCTGGAAGCCTGCCATGCGCGCCTGCTGGAGCTGGGCGTGCACGACCGCGACATCACCGTGGCCAGCGTTCCCGGCGCGCTCGAGATCCCGCTGGTGCTGCAGCGCCTCGCGGCCACCGGCACGTTCGACGCGCTGGTCGCGCTCGGGGCGGTGATACGCGGCGAGACCTACCATTTCGAGCTGGTGTCCAATGAATGCGGCGCCGGCATCACGCAGGTGCAGCTGGACAGCGGCATTCCCGTGGCCAACGGCGTGCTCACCACCGAGAACGACGAGCAGGCCGAGGTGCGCGCGCCGGTGAAGGGGCGCGACTGCGCCGATGCGGCGGTGGAAATGGCGAGGCTGCTCTCGCGCATCGGGCAGGAACACGCGCCATCGCGCTTTCCGGCGCCGGGGCAATGAGGTCCGCGCGCAGGCGCTCGCGCGAATACGCGGTCCAGGGCCTGTACGCCTGGCTGATGACGCATGACGCCGTCGGCGGCATCGAGGCCGGGCTGATGGGCGACAAGGACTTCGAGAAGGCCGACGCGGCGATGTTCACCCGCCTGCTGCGGGGGGCCGTCGGCGTGGCCCCGGAACTGGACGGGGTGCTCGCGCCCGCGCTGGACCGCAAGCCCGATGAACTGTCGCCGGTGGAGCATGCCATCCTGCTGCTGGCGGCCTTCGAGCTGCGCGACACGCCCGAGGTGCCCTACCGCGTGATCATCAACGAGGCGGTGGAGCTGGCCAAGTCCTTCGGCGGCACCGACGGCCACAAGTACGTCAACGGCGTGCTCGACAAGCTCGCCCGCAGCCTGCGCGCCCACGAAGCCGCGCGCGCGCGCGCCTGAACCGCGGCGCACGCCGCCCGACCCGGCGCCGACCGCGATGGCCCGCGCACCCCGCCCAGCATCCGGTGACGCGCCCGGTGACCCGGGCGCCGACGCCGCCGCCGGCGAGTTCGGCCTGATCCGGCGGCATTTCGCCGGCCTGTCCCTGCCGGAGGACGCCGCTGGCGTGCTGCTGGGCATAGGCGATGACTGCGCGCTGTTGCGTCCCACGCCGGGGGTGGTGCAGGCGGTGTCCACCGACATGCTGGTCGAGGGCCGTCATTTCCTCGCCGGTACCGATGCGCGCCGCCTTGGGCGCAAGTGCCTTGCGGTGAACCTGTCGGACCTCGCCGCGATGGGAGCGGACCCGAAGTACGCGCTGCTCGCGCTGGCGCTGCCCGACGCCGACGAGGCCTGGGTCGCGGCCTTTGCCGCCGGCATGGGCGAACTCGCGCGGGCGCACGGCGTGGCGCTGGTGGGCGGGGACACCACGCGCGGCGGGCGCACCATCTGCATCACCGTGATCGGCGAGGTGCCGGCACAGCTCGCGCTCAGGCGCGATGCCGCGCTGGCCGGGGACGACATCTGGGTGTCGGGGGCCACCGGTGAGGCCGCGCTCGGCCTGGCCTGCCTGCAGGGGCGCATCGCGCTCCCGCAGGCCGCGCGCGACGCCTGTGTCGCGCGGCTCGAGGACCCCGCGCCGCGCGTCGAGCTGGGCGGGCGCCTGCGTGGCCTGGCGCATGCGGCGATCGACGTGTCCGACGGCCTGGTCGCGGACCTCGGGCACATCCTCGAGCAATCCGGGATGGCGGCTGAACTGTCGCTGGACCTGTTGCCGCGCTCGGCGGCGATGCGCGCGGCCGAGGCCATCGACGCGGCGCTCGCGCGCGACTGCCTGTTCGCCGGCGGCGACGACTACGAACTCGCTTTCACGGCCCCGCTGCAGGCGCGCGGCCAGGTCGCCGCGCTGGCGGGCGAACTCGGCGTCGCGCTGACCCGCATCGGCGTCGTGGTGCCGGCGCCGTTGCGCCAGGGCGCCCGGGCGGACCATCCTGCGCACGCCGCATCGCAGCGGGTGGCCGCACGCGTCACGGTGCGTGATGCCGCCGGCCTGCCGCTGGCGCTGGCTCGTGCGGGATGGGATCATTTCGCACCGGCCGCGTCGACGGGCACGCCGGAAAAATGACCAAAACAAGGTAACTGGCTGATTATGAAGGGATTTTCTCCTGACTCAGCCAGCCGCCCCATGGTGCGGCCCACGGTCCGCCTGTTGCTCGCGCACCCGGCGCACTTCATCGCGCTGGGTTTCGGCACCGGCCTCGCGCCGATCGCGCCCGGCACCGTCGGCACGCTGCTGGGCTTTCCGATCTACGCGCTGCTCGCAGCGGAGTTCGGGCCGCTCGGCATCCTGGTCGCGGTGGGCATCGGCTTTCTGATCGGCATCTGGGCCTGCGGGCGCACCGGGCGCGCGATGGGCGTGTCCGACCACAGCAGCATGGTGTGGGACGAGGTCGTCGCCATGGTGCTGATCCTGGTGTTCACGCCGCCCGGCCTTGCGTGGCAGGCGTTCGCGTTCTTCGCCTTCCGAGTGTTCGACGTGGTCAAGCCCCCGCCGATCCGCCATATCGACCGCACCGTGAAGGGCGGCTTCGGCGTGATGCTGGACGACATCGGCGCGGCGTTCTACGCGCTGCTGCTGATGGCCGTCGTGAAGTCGGCCGTCGGGTGAGCGCGCAGCGATGAGCGACACCCTCACCACGCTGGCCACGCTCGCCGGCGCGCGGCTCAAGGCGCGCGCGCTGATGCTCGCCACCGCCGAGTCCTGCACCGGGGGCGGCATCGCGCACGCGGTCACCGCGATCGCCGGCAGTTCGGCCTGGTTCGACCGCGGCTTCGTCACCTACTCCAACGAGGCCAAGCAGGACATGCTGGGCGTGGCGGCGTCGACGCTCGCCGCGCACGGCGCGGTCAGCGAGCCGGTGGCGCGCGAGATGGCCGCGGGCGCGCTCGCGCGCAGCCGCGCCGGCATCGCGCTGTCGGTCACCGGCGTGGCCGGACCCGGCGGCGGCACGTCCGACAAGCCGGTGGGCATGGTGTGCCTCGCCTGGGCCGTCGCGGGAGGCGCGGTGGTGGCCGTCACGCGCCATTTCGAGGGCGACCGCGACGCGGTGCGCCGGCAATCCGTCATCGCCGCCCTGCAGGGCGTGCTGCATCGCCTGGAGGAGAGTGCATGAGGAACCGCGCAATGATTCGACCGGTGCTGGCCGCCGTGCTTGCTTTCACGCTGGGTGCCGGCATGGCCATGCCCGGCGGCGTCGCATTCGCGCAGGCGCCCGCGCAGCCTTCCATGGAAACCATCGCGGAAAAGAAGGACAACCTCGCCGGTCCCTACGTGCCCACGCCCTGGGAAATCGTCACCGAGATGCTGCGCATGGCCGACATCGGCCCCAACGACGTGGTCTATGACCTGGGCTCGGGCGACGGTCGCCTGGTGATCACCGCGGCCAAGCGCTACGGCGCCAGGGGCACCGGCTTCGAGCTGCAGGACAAGCTGGTGGACATGGCGCGCAAGCAGGCCGTGGAGGACGGCGTGGTCGAGCGCGCGAAGTTCGTGCAGGCCGACCTGTTCGAGACCGACCTGTCCGCCGCCAGCGTGGTGACGCTCTACCTGCTGCCGCGCTTCACGCAGCGCCTGGTGCCCAAGCTGCGCGCCGAGCTCAAGCCCGGCTCGCGCATCGTCTCGCACGACTACCCGCTCACGCCCTGGCCGGCCGACAAGGTGCTGACCTTCGACGTGCCCGAGAAGGAGTTGATCTCGGGCACCACGCGAACCGTCCTGCACTACTACGTGGTGCCGGCGCGCGTGGGCGGCACCTGGGACCTGCGCCTGCCGGCCGAACTCGGCGTGCAGGCAGGCGCGTCGCTGTCCTTCGTGCAGACGACGGAGGCGGTCGACGCGCGCGCCACGCTGCCGGGCGAGCCCTCGCAGACCGTGCGCGACCTCACTGTTCGCGGCGAGCGGGTGCGCTTCGCGCTGTTCGCCCCGCGTGGCCGCAACGCGATTTTCGAGGGCGCGGTCTCGGACAGGCAGATGGCCGGCGAGGTGGTGACGCCCGCGGGCAAGCGCCCGTGGAGCGCGACGCTCAAATAGGGCAGGGCGGAACCGGGGTGTCCCGGTCGGGATCCCTCAATCGATCCCTCAGTCGACCTTCGCGCCGGTGGCGCGGATGATCGGCGCCCAGCGCGCGTTCTCGCTCTTGAGGTAGGCGGCGAACTCCGTCGCAGCCGAGCCCACGGCGATCAGGCCGTTGGCATCGAACTGCTCGCGCACGGCGGGCAGGTTGAGGGCCCGGCGCGCGTCGTCCTCGAGCTTCTTCACGATGGCCGCGGGCGTGGCGCGCGGCGCGAGCAGGCCCGAGCCGCCGCCGACCTCGTAGCCCTTGAGTCCCGACTCCGACAGCGTGGGCACGTCCGGCGCGGACGTGATGCGCATCGCGGTGGTCACGGCGAGCGCGCGCAGCTTGCCGGCCTTCACGAAGGGCAGTATCAGCGGCGCGTTCTGGAACGAGACCTCGAACTGCCCGCTCACCAGCTCGGTGGTCATCTGCGCGCTGGACTTGTAGGGCACGTGCTGCAGGTCCACGCCGGCCATGGTCTTGAACAGCTCGCCCGACAGGTGCTGCGAGGAACCGCTGCCGGGCGAGCCGAAGCGCAGCTTGCCGGGGTTGGCCTTCGCATAGGCGACCAGTTCGGCCACCGACTTGAACGGCACCGAGGGGTGCACCGCGAGCAGGTTGGGCGTGTTCGACACCTGCGTGATCGGCGCGAAGTCCTTCTGGATGTCGTAGGCGAGGTTCGAGTAGAGCGACGAATTGAAGTACAGCGGTCCGGCCGAGGCCATCAGCAGGCTGTAGCCGTCGGGCACGGCCTTGGCCACGCGCTCGGCGGCGATGTTGCCGGCCGCCCCGGGCAGGTGCTCGAGCACGAAGTTGTAGCCCGCGGCTTCGGTCATCTTCGCGGTGAAGATGCGCGCCTGGAAGTCGGGCGATCCCCCGGCGCTGGAGGAGATGACGATGCGCACCGGCTTGGCGGGATAGGCCTGCGCCAGCGCGCCGCCCGCGCCCAGCACCCCGGGAAGCGCCGCCATGGCGAGCGCGGCAATGCGTGGAATCGAGGTAATGCGGTGCATGGCAGGGTTCCTGGTGGTGGGCGGCGCCGTTTGCGCCGGTGGTGCGTACGATCCGTGCAGGCCATCTGCGCGAATCGCCGGGGATCATAGTCCCGGCGCGGTAAAATCCCCAGACCATCCGCGGCATGGCTGTCATTCGCGGATCGATGGTTTCCAGGAGCTACCGTGCGATCGATTCCCCGTTCCAACCCGTTCCGGTCCGCCAGGGACCTTGCGCTGCCCCTGCTGGCGGCCGTGCTGGTCGCGCTGCCCGCCCTGGCGCAGTCGCAGTCCTACCCCTCGCGCGCGGTGCGCATCGTCGTGGGTTTCCCGGCCGGCAACTCGCCCGACATCGTCGCGCGCGCCGTCGGCGATGACCTGTCCAAGGCCTGGGGCCAGGCCGTGGTGGTGGAGAACCGCGCCGGGGCCGGCGCCATCCTCGCGACCGAGGCGGTGGCCAAGGCCGCGCCCGACGGGCACACGCTCTACCTGGGCACGCTGGGCGCGCTGGGGCTGAACCCGCACCTGTACAAGAAGCTGCCCTATGACCCGGTGCGCGACTTCACCGGCATCACCTTCGTGTCCGAGAATCCGTTCGTGCTGGCAGTGTCCCCGTCCCTCGAGGCGAAGAACCTGCAGGAGCTGCTGGCGCTGGCGCGCGCCAGGCCCGGCAGCCTCAACTACGGCTCGGGCGCGAGCTTCGCGCAGATGCTCGCCGAGGCGCTCAAGAAGCGCACCGGCACCAGCATGACCATGGTGCCGTACAAGGGCGTGCAGATGGCGATCAACGACGTCATCGGCGGCCAGGTGCAGGTGGCCTTCGCGGACCTGCCGGCGGTGCTGTCCTTCCACCGCAGCGGCAAGGCGCGCATCCTCGGGGTCACCAGCGCGCGCCGTTCGGCGGTCGCCCCCGACCTGCCGACGCTGGCCGAGCAGGGCCTGGCGGGCTATGACTTCGCCACCTGGTACGCCTTCGTCGCGCCGGCGGCCACGCCCAGGCCGGTGATCGACAAGGTCCACGCCGACATGGTGCGCATCCTCGAGCGCGACGACGTGAAGGCGCGCCTGCTCGCGCTGGGGCTGGAAGTGCGCACGTCCAGGCCCGAGTACGTCACCGATCTGGTCAAGAGCGAGATCGCCAAGTGGGGCCCGGTGGTGCGCGACGCCGGGATCGAACCGCAGTAAGCATCGCAGCAAGCCTGCTGGAGGCGGAGCCGTCCCCCGGCCTGCCCCGCAGTCATCCGACATTCATCGACAGCGCCCGCCGGGCCGGAAGGAAACCGCCATGTTGGAACTGCTCACCAGCCCGCAGGCCTGGATTGCGTTCGCCACCCTCACCGCGCTGGAACTGGTGCTGGGCATCGACAACGTGATCTTCATCTCCATCCTGGTCGACAGGCTGCCCGTTGCGCAGCGCGAGCTGGCGCGGCGCATCGGCCTGTTCCTGGCGATGTTCATGCGCATCGGCCTGCTGTTCCTGCTGTCGTGGATTGTCGGGCTGACGGCGCCGCTGTTCACCTTGCTCACCCAGGAAATATCCGGGCGCGACCTCATCCTGCTCTCGGGCGGCCTGTTCCTGATCTGGAAGAGCACGCAGGAAGTCCACCAGCTGATGGAAGGCGTGGGGGAGGAGTCGGCCACCGGCGCCGCCGTGTCCACCTTCGGCGCGGTGATCACGCAGATCATCGTGATCGACATGGTGTTCTCGCTGGACTCCATCATCACCGCGGTCGGCATGGTCGACGAGATCGCGGTGATGGTCGCCGCGGTGGTGGTGTCGGTGGCGCTGATGATGCTGTTCGCCAGCTCCATCGGGCGCTTCGTCTCGGCCCACCCGACGGTGAAGATGCTGGCCTTGTCCTTCCTGTTCGTGATCGGGGTGGCGCTGATCGCCGAGGGCCTCGACACCCACGTGCCCAAGGGCTACATCTACTTCGCGATGGCGTTCTCGGTGTGCGTCGAAATGCTCAACATCCGCGTGCGCAAGCGCGCGGCCAAGCCCGTACAGTTGCACGAGCGGTATTCGCGCACGCCGGGGAATGAGTCCTGAAATCGCATAAGTGCATGATATAAAAGGGAAATATTACCCTGCCTGAAACGGGGCTTGCATTTTGGGCCAACCTGTATAAGCATACAGTCTGTACAAACATACAGGTCACCGGCCCCCTGCCGGCCACCGTCTTGGGAGAACAAGAATGATCAACGAAGGAAAAGTCATGGAAGAAGGCAAGGCCAAGGCCCTGCAGGCGGCGCTGGCGCAGATCGAGAAGCAGTTCGGCAAGGGTTCCATCATGAAGATGGACTCCGACGCCGCGCAGGACGTGCAGGTGGTGTCCACCGGGTCGCTGGGCCTGGACGTGGCGCTGGGCGTCGGCGGGCTGCCGCGCGGCCGCGTGGTCGAGATCTACGGGCCGGAGTCCTCGGGCAAGACGACGCTGTGCCTGTCCGTGGTCGCGGAGATCCAGAAGGCCGGCGGCACCGCCGCCTACATCGACGCGGAGAACGCGCTCGACCCGATCTACGCCGGCAAGCTGGGCGTGAACGTGGACGACCTGCTGATCTCGCAGCCGGACACCGGCGAGCAGGCCCTCGAGATCACCGACATGCTGGTGCGCTCGGGCTCGGTGGACCTGGTGGTGATCGACTCGGTCGCCGCGCTCGTGCCCAAGGCCGAGATCGAGGGCGAGATGGGCGACCAGCTCCCCGGCCTGCAGGCGCGCCTCATGAGCCAGGCGCTGCGCAAGCTCACCGGCAACATCAAGCGCACCAACACGCTGGTGATCTTCATCAACCAGATCCGCATGAAGATCGGCGTGATGTTCGGCA
>CAIVVS010000003.1 GCA_903909415.1 uncultured Pseudomonadota bacterium
GGCGGCCGCACCGGGCGGCTCGGCCAGGCCGGTGCCCTCCTGCCTGGGTTCCGCCAGGCCGGTGCCCCCCTCCTCCTTGGGCTCGGCCAGGCCCGTCCCGCCCTCTTCCTTGGGCTCCTGCAGCCCCCCGGGTTCCTGCAGCCCGCCGGGCTCGCTTGAGTCGCTTGAGTCGCTGGACGCGCCCGTGCCCATCTCCTGCAGGCCCGAGACGTCCTCCACCGGCAGCGGCGCGGTGACCGCGCGGTACGCCACGCCCATCACCAGCGCGAACGCCAGCGCCGGCAACAGCACCACGGCGAGCTGGCGCAGCACGTCACCGCCGGCGAGGCCCTGCTTGCGCGCGCCCTTGAGTGCAGCCATCAGCGCCGGCAGCGCGCGCTGGCCGAAGGCCTCCGACACGCGCCTGGCGACCTCGGGCAGCGGGATCCTGCGTCCTTCCTCGGACAGCGGTGGCGCGAGCGAGGGCTTGACCTTCGCCAGCACGATCACGTAGCCGATGTACAGCGCGGCCAGCATCAGCCCCGGGAAGAACGCACCGGCATAGAGCTGCACCACCGACACGCCGGCCGTGGCGCCGTACACGATGAGCATCACCGAGGGCGGGATCAGGATGCCCAGGCAGCCGCCCGCGGTGATCACGCCGGCGGCGACCTTGATGTTGTAGCCCGCGCGCAGCATGGCGGGCAGGGCCAGAAGGCCCATCAGGGTCACCACGGCGCCGACGATGCCGGTGGCGGTGGCGAACACCGCGCAGGTCACCAGCGTCGCCACCGCGAGCGAGCCGGGCACGCGCGCGAGCGCGAGCTGCAGGCTGCGGAACAGCTTCTCGATCAGGTTGGCGCGCTCGACCAGGTAGCCCATGAACACGAACAGCGGGATGGAGATCAGCACGTCGTTGTTCATCACCGCCCAGGTCCGCTGCACCATCAGGTCCAGCACCTGCCGCGTGGCGGTCTCGGGCGTCTGGAAGCGGTAGGCCAGCCAGGCGAAGAACACGCCCATGCCCATGAGGGTGAACGCGGTGGGGAAGCCCAGCATGATGGCCACCACCACCAGCGACAGCATCAGCAGGCCGACATGGCCGCTGCTCATGGTCGCCCAGGGCATGAATATCACGGTGGGCAGCAGGATCGCCACCATCAGCGTGAAGCCGAACCAGAGTTCCTTCCTCATTTGGCGCCCCCTGCGGAGGACGTCACGTAGGCATCGAGCTTCTCGATGTCCTCATCCTTCACGTGCACCATCTCCTTGAGCTTGTCGACGTCGACTTCCTCGACGTCCTGCTCGCGCGAGGGCCACGCGCCCTCGCGCAGGCACACCACGCAGCGCGCGATCTCGACCAGGCCCTGCAGCAGCAGGATGGCCCCGGCCAGGGTGATCACGGACTTGAACGGGTAGATCGGCGGGCCGTCGGCGGTGATCGAGGAATGCTCCTTGATCGCCCAGGCGTCGGCGGCGAAGGACCAGCCCGCGTAGGTCAGCGCGATCACGCCCGGGATGAAGAACAGGATGTACAGGATCAGGTCCAGCGTCGCCTGGGTGCGCGGCGCGAAGAACCCGTAGAGCACGTCGCCACGCACGTGGCCGCTCTTGGCCAGGGTATAGGCCCCGGCCATCATGAAGACGGTGCCGTACATCATCATCATCACGTCGAAGGCCCACGGGTGCGGGGCGCCGAGCACGTAACGGGAGAACACCTCGAAGGAGATGAGCGCGGTGAGCGCGACGATCAACCAGGCGAAGGCCTGCCCGACCCATGTGGACACGCGGTCCACGAACAGCATGAATGCTTGCACGATGTTTTGCCGTCCTGAAACGAAAACACCCCCCGGACTCTGCCGGAGGGTGCCTTGCACGGGCCTGACCGGCATGGCGCCGGCCGGCCCTGCCTGCGGTCAGCCCTTCTTCGCCGCGCCGCCCTTGGCCGCGCCGCTGCCGCGGTTGAAGAAGTGGTTGTACGCCATGCGGTCGCCCACATAGGTGTCCAGCTTCCACGGCATGGCGCGCTCGGCGAAGGCGCGCATGGACGCGTTGACCTTCTTGAACAGGGGGTTCTCGGCCTCCTTCTTCGCCACCACCTGGTCCCAGACCTGCAGCTGGCGCTGCAGCACGGAATCGGGGGTCTTGAAGAAGCGGACCTTGTCCTTGCCCTTCAGGTCGGCGTAGTCCTTGGAGTAGCGGTCGATCGCCTTCCAGGACATGTCCTGCGAGGACGCCTCGACGGCGCTCTCGATCAGCGCCTTCATCTTGGCCGGCAGCGCGTCGTACTTGGTCTTGTTGAACAGGATCTCGAACTGCTCGCCCGACTGGTGGTAGCTCTGCAGCATGCAGATCTTGGACACGTCGGGGAAGCCGAGGATGCGGTCGGACGAGGCGTTGTTGAACTCGGCCGCGTCCAGCAGGCCGCGGTCCATCGCCGGCACGATCTCGCCGCCGGGCAGCGCGTTCACCGCCGCGCCCATGGCCGTGAAGATGTCCACCGACAGGCCCACGGTGCGGTACTTCAGGCCCTTGAGGTCCTCGGGCTTGGTGACCGGCTTCTTGAACCAGCCCAGCGGCTGGGTGGGCATCGGGCCGTAGAGGAAGGACACCACGTCCAGGTTCAGGCTCTTGTAGATCTCGGCCAGCAGGTCCTTGCCGCCGCCGTACTTGTGCCAGGCCAGGACCATGTTCGCGTCCATGCCGTAGGCGGGGCCGGAACCCCACAGCGCCATGGCGGCGTTCTTGCCGTACCAGTAGGCCACCACGCCATGGCCGCCGTCGAGCGTGCCCTTGGCGACGGCATCCATCATCCCGAACGCGGGCACCACCGCGCCGGCGGGCAGCACGTCGATGCGCAGGTCGCCACCGGCCATGTCGTTGACGCGCTTGGCGAAGTCGGTCGCGTACTCATGGAAGATGTCCTTGGCCGGCCAGGTCGACTGCCAGCGGAACACGGTCGGGCCCTGTGCCTTGACGATGGCCGGGAAGCCCAGCGTCGCGGCACCCGCGGAAGCGGCTGCTGCACCGGCCAGGAAGCGACGGCGCGCGGGCGCGGCCTTGGGTTGCTGTTTGCTCATGTTGTCTCCTAACGTTGTGGATGCCATGGTCGGGCATGCATTCGGTATCGGCGCCCAGGTCTTTGTTTTTATTGCCTGATTCCGGCACGCCTGATGGCCGGACCGGGGACGCCTAATGCCCGCGCATCCTATCCCCCACATGGTGGGAAATCAAGGGCGGGGGATGCTGTTGCGCAATAGCCGTCCCAGCACCGGCGGCGTTAGCAGCGTGGTCAGCATGACCATGATCACCGCAACCGAGAACATCCGGTCATCCACCACGCCGAGCTGGCGCCCCGCCATGGCGAAGATCAACCCTACCTCGCCACGCGGGACCATCCCCCAGCCGACCAGCCAGCGCCGGGCGTCGCCTGCGGCCACGCCCGCCACGATCTTGCCCAGCACCGCGGCCAGGGTCACGCCCAGGGCAACCATGATCACGGCGGGGTCGGCCAGTGTCTGCAACTGGACCTGCATGCCGGTGTAGACGAAGAAAACCGGCACGAACACGTATCCCAGGGGCTCGACCAGCTCGCGGTGGTGGTTCCCCGCGTGGTGGTCCAGCACGTCGCCCAGCTTCTGGGCCTGCGGAGCCGGCAGCCCGGCCAGAAGCGGGCGCAGTTCGCTCTCCAGCTCGGACCGGTCGAAATCCCTGAGGAACACGGGTTCCAGCAGCAGTCCGGCGGCAAAGGCCCCCACGATGGCCGCCAGGCCCATCGCGTGCGCCAGCCAGGCCAGCAGCAGGCCGAGCGAAATCACCAGCGTCGCCTTCATGGCCGCGCCCGCGCTGATGAACGCCAGCCCCCTCCCCAGGTAGGGGGCGAGAAAGCGCCCGAGCCAGATCGAGCCGCCGAGGAACAGCACCGCCTGCAGGGTGATGCCCGCCACCTGCATCGCGCTCACCTGGCCGTCGCGCACCAGGCTGGACACCACCGCGAGGATGATCAGGCCCAGCACGTCGTCGATCACCGCGGCCCCCAGGATGATGCGCGCCTCCTTCGAGCCCAGCGCCCCGAGGTCCCGGAACACCCGGCCGGTAATGCCCACCGACGTCGCCGTGAGGGTGGCCCCCAGGAACAGGTAGGCGGTGAAGTCCTGTCCCGGAAGCAGCAGCGGGCCGACCACCCAGGTGCCCAGGGCGAACGGGGCGACCACGCCGATCACCGCGACCGCGAGCGCGCGCATTCCCACGCGGCGCATGTCCTCAAGCCGCGTTTCAAGGCCGATCTGGAACAGCAGGATCACCACGCCCAGTTCGGCGAAGATCGCGATGACATCGTCGCTGCCCATCTTCTCGAACAAGCCGATGCCGACCAGCGACAGGTTTCCGAGGAGCACGCCCACCAGCAGCTCGCCCAGCACCGCGGGCATGCCAAGGCGCTCCACCAGCATCGCGAGGCGCGCCAGCACCAGGATGATCGCCAGCCACAGGAAGGTCTGCCCGGCGGCCGCGGAGCCCGCGGCGTAGGCGTTGCTGATGCCGGTGCCGAACAGCCAGGCCAGGCCAAGCGCCAGCATCGCCGGCCTAATCGGGCCAGCGGCCCTGCGCCGCGCCAGATACGGTGAAATCGTTTGCATGTGTCTGCCCTGCTTGCTCCGTGCGTCCGTGACTTTACCGGGAGCAAGCCGCCGCACCCGATTGCGATGTGGAATGCCGGTGGCGCCTCAGCCGGGTGCGCCGGCGGCCACCGTCCCCGCGGGACGCTCCTTGTGCGGCGGGCTCGGCTGCCAGCCCAGCACCGCCATCACCACGGCAAAACCGACCACGTAGGCCAGCGCCACGTGCCAGCCGTGGCGCAGCCACGCGCCCACCGAGCGCGCCTGCGGGTACATGCCCGACAGGGCGACGCCGGCCGAAGAGCCGAACCAGATCATCGAGCCGCCGAAGCCCACGGCATAGGCCAGCACGCCCCAGTCGTAGCCGCCCTGGCGCAGGGCCAGCGCGGTCAGCGGGATGTTGTCGAACACCGCCGAGACGAAACCCAGCCCCAGCGCGCTCTGCCAGGACGGAAGCGGCAGGTGCTGCACCGGCATCATCGAGGCGCACACGACGAGGGACAGCAGGAAGGCCGCGCTGCGCGTCGCGCCGGGCACCAGGCGCCAATGCGGCGCGCGCAGCGGCGCGGCGGCGAGGATCGCCGCCCAGACGGCCACGCCGATGAACGGGAAGCGGTCGGACATGTCGTTGAATCCCACGTTCACCGTGACGTTCACCGCGATCGCGACCAGCAGGATCCACAGCACCACGCCCAGGCGCACCCAGTCCACGCGCGTGCCGGCCGGTTCGTCCTTGAGGATCGGGGAGTACCGGTGCTGCTGCAGCGAGGCCGGAATGCCGCAGACGAACAGGGCCACCCCGGCGGCGACATAGGCGGGCAGCACGTCCATGGGGTCGACCCCGTCGATCCACATCATGGTGGTGGTGGTGTCGCCGACCACGCTGCCCGAGCCGCCGGCATTGGACGCGGCAACGATGGCAGCGAGGTAGCCGACGTGCACCTTGCCGCGGAATACGGTATGCGCCATCGCCCCTCCGATCAGCGCGGCGGCGATGTTATCGAGGAAGGCCGACAGCACGAACACCATCACCAGCAGCCACAGCCCGCCCTTCCAGTCGTCCGGCAGGTACCTGGGCAGCACCTTGGGCGCCTCGCTGTCCTCGAAATGCCGCGACAGCAGCGCGAATCCGACCAGCAGGCCGAGCAGGTTGGCGAGCACCACCCACTCGTGCGCCAGGTGCGAGGCCAGGCCGCTGAATCCGGGACCGGTGGAGAAAGGCGCGAACATCACCTTGTAGGCGGCGATCACCACCATGCCCCAGAACGCCACGCGCAGCGTGTGGTTGTGGAACACCGCCACGCCCAGCAGGACCAAGCCGAACAGGAAGAAATCCAGCGGGACGCCCGCCAGCGCGGGCAGGGGCGTCGTCATGCGCCCCGCACCAGCACCAGGTGCACCCGGTAGGGCCCGTGCGCGCCGAGCACGATGGTCTGTTCTATGTCGCCGGTGCGCGACGGCCCGGAGATGAAGTTCACCGCGCGCGGCATGCGGCCGCGCTCGTCGCGCGCCAGGTCCCAGCCGTCCTCCATCACTGCGACCACGCGCGAGCAGGGCACGACCGCCACATGGGTCTCGGGCAGCAGGCTGGCGCTGGCCGGCGTGTCCGGGCCGGACAGCATCATCAGGGTGCCGGTCTCGGCGATGGCGCAGAACGCGCCGGTCACGCCCAACGGGTCGTCACCGTTCGGCGCGCGCGCCGCGAGGTCCAGGCCGGCGGACTTCCAGTCCAGTTGCGCGAGCGACGGCCACACGCAGCCGCGCGTGGCCAGCTTGTGCGCGGCGAGGTAGCGCGCCACCGCGGCGGGGACGTCGGCCATGGTCGCGACCTCCTCACTGGTGGAGGACAGCGCGTCGGCCTTGGCGCGCAGGCGCGCGACGCGCTCGGCCTGCGTGGCCATGCCCAGTTCCGGCTGCGGGCCGCGCGGATGCGCGCGCAGGTAGGTGGTTATCGCCTCGGTGTCCGTCGCCGACACGCGGCCGGTGCCGCGCCCCTGCGCCTTGCGGATGCGACCGAGGATGCGCGCGCGTGCGCCGGCGTTGTCGTCGAGGGACATTGGTCCGATCCGATCAGGTCAGTCCGGGGTAAGGTCAGGCAATCAGTCCAGCGCTCAGTCCAGGGCCTTGACCAGGTCCTCGATGACCTTCTTCGCGTCACCGAACACCATCATGGTCTTGTCCATGTAGAACAGCGGGTTGTCGAGGCCCGCGTAGCCCGAGGCCATGGAACGCTTGTTCACCAGCACGGTGCGCGCCTTGTGCACGTCGAGGATGGGCATGCCGTAGATCGGGCTGCCCTTCTCGTGCGCCAGCGGGTTCACCACGTCGTTGGCGCCCAGCACCAGCACCACGTCGGTGTCGCCGAACTCGCTGTTGATGTCTTCCATCTCGGCGACCTGGTCGTAGGGCACCTCGGCCTCGGCCAGCAGCACGTTCATGTGGCCGGGCATGCGGCCCGCCACCGGGTGGATGGCGTAGCGCACGCGCACGCCCTTCTCGGTCAGCTTGGCCGCCATTTCCTTGGTCGCGTGCTGCGCGCGCGCCACCGCCAGGCCGTAGCCCGGGACGATGATCACGGACTCGGCGTTGCCCAGCAGGAAGGCCGCGTCCTCGGCCGAGCCGGAGCGCACTGCCTTCTGCTCCGCGCCGCCGGCCGCCGCCGCGCCCTCGGCCGCGCCGAAGCCGCCCAGGATCACGCTGAAGAACGAACGGTTCATCGCCTTGCACATGATGTAGGACAGGATCGCGCCCGAGGAACCGACCAAGGAGCCCGCGATGATCAGCATGGTGTTGTTCAGCGAGAAGCCGATGCCCGCCGCCGCCCAGCCGGAATAGCTGTTGAGCATGGAGATCACCACCGGCATGTCAGCGCCGCCGATCGGGATGATGATCAGCACGCCCAGCACGAAGGCGATCACCGCCATCACGATGAAGGGCGTCCAGGCCTGGCCATCGGCCATGAAGTAGGCGGCGCCGAAGCCCAGCATCACCAGCGCCAGCGCGAGGTTCACCATGTGCTGGCCGGGGAACACCACCGGCGCGCTGGAGAACAGGCGGAACTTCTTGCCCAGGCCCGCCAGCTTGCCGAAGGCGATGATGGAGCCCGAGAAGGTGATCGCGCCGACGAAGGTGCCGATGAACAGCTCCAGCTTGTTGCCCACGGGCATCTGGCCCACGATGCCGAAGGCCGCCGGGTTGTTCACCACTGCGACCCCGATCAGCACCGCCGCCAGGCCGACCAGCGAGTGCATGGCCGCGACCAGCTCGGGCATCTGCGTCATCTCGACCTTGTTGGCGATGAAGGCGCCGACCATGCCGCCGATGAGCATGGCGATCAGGATCATGTCCAGCCGGCCCTTCCACACCACCGCCAGGGTCACCAGCACGGCGATGGTCATGCCGGCGATGCCGAAGAAGTTGCCGCGGCGCGCGGTCTCGGGGTGCGACAGGCCCTTCAGGGCCAGGATGAAGCAGACCGAGGCGACCAGGTACCAGAGTGCGACGAGGTTGGCGCTCATCTCAATGCTCCTTGGCCGCGGACTTCGGGGCCTTCTTGCGGAACATCTCGAGCATCCTGCGCGTGACCAGGAAGCCCCCGGCCACGTTCACCGAGGCCAGCGCCACCGCGACCGCGCCGGTGACCGAGCCGAAGTCGATCTCGGCACTGCCGGCCGCGAGGATGGCGCCGACGATCACCACGCTGGAGATGGCGTTGGTCACGCTCATCAGCGGGGTGTGCAGCGCGGGCGTCACGTTCCAGATCACGTGGTAGCCGACGAACACGGCCAGCACGAACACGATCAGGTTGACGATGGTGGGGTCGACGGTGCCGGTCATGGTTCAGCCCTTCCTGGTCAGTTCGCCGCCGCGCGCCACACAACAGGCCGCGACGATCTCGTCCTCGAGGTTCAGCGTGAACGCGCCTTCCTTGTCGATGACGAGCTTGAGGAAATCCAGCAGGTTGCGCGCGTACAGGCTGCTCGCGTCGGCCGCGACCATCGCCGGGTAGTTGGTGTGCCCGACCAGCGTGACGCCGTGCTTGACCACCACCGCGTCCTTCTCGGTCAGCGGGCAGTTGCCGCCCTGCTCGGCTGCCATGTCCACGATCACCGAGCCCGGCTTCATGGACTTGACCATGTCCTCGGTCACCAGCACCGGCGCCGGGCGACCCGGGATCAGCGCGGTGGTGATCACGATGTCGGCCTGTTTGATGCGCTCGGCCACCAGCGCCGCCTGGCGCTTCATCCAGGCCTCGGGCATCGGGCGGGCGTAGCCGCCGGTGCCTTGCGCGATCTCGCGTTCCTCGTCGGTCTCGAAGGGCACGTCGATGAACTTCGCGCCCAGCGACTCGACCTGTTCCTTGGTGGCGGGGCGCACGTCGGTCGCCTCGACCACCGCGCCCAGGCGCCGCGCCGTGGCGATCGCCTGCAGGCCGGCCACGCCCACGCCCATGATCACCACGCGCGCGGCCTTCACCGTGCCGGCGGCGGTCATCATCATCGGGAACATCTTCTTGTAGTGGTTGGCCGCGACCAGCACGGCCTTGTAGCCGCCGAGGTTGGCCTGCGAGGACAGCACGTCCAGCGACTGCGCGCGCGTGATGCGCGGCGCGGCTTCCATGGCGAAGGCGGTCGCGCCGGTGCGGGCGATGGCCTCCAGCCCGGCCGCGTCGAAGCGGTTGAGCATGCCGGCGATCACCTGGTCGCGCCGGAGCATGGCGGTTTCCTCGGGCAGCGGGCTGCCCACCTTGAGGATCATGTCCGCCTTGGCGTACACGTCCGCGGCGCTGGCGGCGATGGTCGCGCCGGCGGCCTCGAAGTCGGCGTCGGGGATGCTCGCCCCGGCGCCCGCGCCGGCCTGCACCGTCACCGCGTGCTTGCCGCCGGTGAGCAGTTTCTTGATAGTTTCGGGCGTTGCAGCAACGCGCGTCTCACCCGGTCGGGTCTCGGCCGGAATGCCGAAGTGCATGAGAGGACTCCCCAGTCATCGGCCCCGCACCGGGTTGCCCGGGAGGATTCGGGCCGGGCGGGACGCCTGGGGCGAATGATACCGCAGGGGCGAAAACCGCCCTATCGGCGATTGCACTGGCGCCCCTGACGCCTGCGCCAGCGTTCCTTAACGCTTGCGCCAGCGCCCCTAACGCCAGCGCCAGCGCAGCAGGCGCCGCTCCCAGAGCTCGAAGCCGCCCTGCAGCAGCAGGGCCAGCACCGCAGCCGGGATCGCGCCGGCCAGCAGCAGCGCGCGGTCGTTCAGCGCCAGTCCCTGCACGATGCGCTCGCCGAAGCCGCCCGCGCCGACGAAGGCGGCGATGGTCGCGGTGCCGACGTTGATCACCGCCGCTGTCTTGATGCCAGCGAGCAGCACCGGCGCGGCGAGCGGCAGCTCTATTCGCAGCAGCCGGTCGCGGTCGGACAGGCCCAGTGCGCGCGCCGCCTGCCGCAGGCCCTCGCCCACGCCCTGCAGGCCCGCCTGTGTGTTGCGCACGATGGGCAGCAGCGCGTACAGCGACAGCGCTGCCAGCGCGGGCGCGGTACCTATCGCCCCCATCACCGCGATCAGCAGCGCGAGCAGCGCCAGCGAGGGCACGGTCTGTATCACCCCGGCGCCGCCGACGATCCAGCGTCCCCAGGCCGGGCTGCGCGCCGCGAGCACCCCGAGCGGCACGCCCAGCGCGATGCCGACCACCAGCGACACCACGACCAGCAGCACGTGCTGGGCCAGCAGGCCGGCGAAGTCCGGGCCGAACAGCACCTCCATGAAACTCCGCGCCGGAGGCGGAGATCCGGCCGGCTGTGCCTGCGCGGCAGAGGCACCCTGCTCCAGCATCGCCGCTGCCTGCGCGAAGCTGCGCCCCTCCAGTTCCACCGCGGCGTTCATGCGCCGCATCGCAGCCTCGTCGATGCGGCCCTCCAGCGCCGACAGGCCGCGCCACGCAGCAGGCAGGCGCGCCGGCAGGTCGGCGCGATACAGCAGCAGCGCGTCGTAGCGCGGGAAGGCCTTGCGGTCGTCCGCCATCACGACGAGGCCATAGCGCGCGATCTTGGCGTCGGTGGTGTAGATGTCGATCGCGTCGGTACGCCCCGCCGCGATCGCTTCATAAGCCAGGCCGTGGTCCAGCCCGGACGGGCGCTGCGGCAGGCCGTAGGCGCGCGCGAGCAAGGGCCAGCCGTCGGCGCGGGCCATGAACTCCTGCGACAGGCCGAGGCGCAGCGCCGGCAGTTTCGCGAGATCGGACAGCGCCTTGGGATCGCCGGCCACGCCCGGCCGCAGCGCAAGCGCATAGCCGTTATGGAATCCGAGCAGCACGCCGGCCGCCAGCCCCTCGGGCGCGAGACGCCGGTTCAGGTCCGCCAGCGGCGCATCGCCATCCAGCTTCAGCACCTCGCGCGCGAGCGTGCCGCTGTACTCGGGATAGACGTCGATGGACCCGGCGCGCAGCGCGCCCAGCACGATGCCGGTGTTGCCCAGTCCCGCGCGGTGCTCGACCGCGAGAGCGGGATCGGCGCGGCGCGCGGCGGAGGCCAGCACCTCGCCGAGCACATAGGACTCGGTGAAGCGCTTGGAGCCGATGCGCAGCGTGCCCTCGGCGAGCGCGCCCGCCGATTGCGCCAGCAGCGCGACCGCAAGCAAGGCCACCATTGCCGGATTACGCAGGGCTGTCCTCTGTCAGGAATTGCAGGCGCAAGCCCATCTACGCCGCCGCGTCTTCAGTCAGGAACTGAAGCCGGGCGAGGTTGGCATACAGCTCGCTCTTGCCCAGCAGTTCGTCGTGGGTCCCGACCGCATGCAGCCGGCCGTGGTCCAGCACCACGATGCGGTCGGCATTGCGCACCGTGGCCAGCCGGTGCGCGATCACCAGCGTGGTGCGCGACGCGGCCAGCCGTTCCAGCGCCATCGCGACCTGGCGCTCGCTCTCGGCATCCAGCGAACTGGTCGCCTCGTCCAGCAGCAGCACCGGCCGGTCCGCGAGCAGCGCGCGCGCGATCGACAGGCGCTGGCGCTGCCCGCCCGACAGGCGGATGCCGCGCTCGCCCAGTTCCGTGTCCAGCCCGTTGGGCAGCTGCTCGACGAAGTCCAGCGCGTGCGCCGCGGCCAGCGCCTCGCGCACGTCGGCGACGCTGGCGCCGGGACGGCCGTAGCGCACGTTCTCGGTGACGCTGGTGGCGAAGATCACCGGGTCCTGCGGCACCAGCGCGATGCGGCCGCGCACCGCCAGCGGGTCGCAGTGCGCGAGGTCGGCGCCGTCCAGCAGCACGCGCCCGGACTGCGGGTCGTAGAAGCGCAGCAGCAGCGAGAAGATCGTGGACTTGCCCGCGCCCGAGGGCCCGACCAGGGCCACGCGCTCGCCCGGCGCCACCTCGAAGGACAGGTCGTGCAGGGCCGGTGCATCCGGCCGCGTCGGATAGGCGAAGTTCACCGCGTCGAAGCGCACCGCGCCGGCCACCCGCGCCGGCAGGGTGATCACCGGCGTGGCGACCACCAGCGTGGACTGCGTGCCGAGCAGCTCGACCAGGCGCTCGGTGGCGCCGGCGGCACGCTGGATCTCGCCCCAGACCTCGGACACCGTGCCCGCGCCGCTGGCGACGATGCCGGCATAGAACACGAAGGCCGAGAGCTCGCCCGCCGACAGCCGCCCGGCGAGCACGTCATGCCCGCCTATCCACAGGATCACGCCCACCGCGCAAAAGCCGATCAGCATCACCAGCGAAATGAGCCAGGCCTTCACGCGCACGCGCAAGACGCCGATGTCGCGCGCCGCGTCCACCGAGGCGCCGAAGCGCTCGCGGTCGCGTGCCTCGTGGCCGTAGGCCTGCACCGTGCGCACCTCGTGCAGCGCCTCGTCCACGTAGGCGGTGACGTCGGCGACGCGGTCCTGGTTGTCGCGCGACAACCGGCGCACGCGCCGTCCGATCAGCAGGATGGGCACCAGGGTCGCGGGCACGCCCAGCACCACCAGGGCCGCCAGCTTGGGGCTGGTGGCGACCATCAAGGCCAGCGCGCCCACCATCATCAGCGCGTTGCGCAGGAACATCGAAAAGCCGAAGCCGATCACCTGGCGCAGCTGCTCGCTGTCGTTGGTCAGGCGCGAGACGATCTCGCCGGTGCGCGAGGAGTCGAAGAAGGACGGCGACAGCGACAGCACATGGTCGAACACCGCGCGGCGCAGGTCGGCGATCACCTGCTCGCTGGTGCTCATCATCAGGAAGAAGCGCCCCCAGGTCGCCGCGGCGAGCAGCACCGCGACCGCGACCACGCCGGCCAGCGCGGTGTTCAGCATCTGCGGGTCGCCCGATCCGAAGCCGGCGTCCACCACGTGGCGCAGGCCCTGCCCCAGCGCCAGCACGCAGCCGGCCGCCGTCACCAGCGACACCGCCGCGCCGATCAGCCGGCCGCGATAGGGCGCGAGGAAGCCGAGCAGCTTGCGCAGGTGGGCGACGTCGCCCTTGGGGGGAGGAGTCGCAGTTGACGTTCGGGAGGGACCCATGACCGGGGAACTCTAGCACCCGCAGTCACGGTGATCCGTGCGGCAGGCGTCCCCCGTGAGGGTGCTCAGGCGCTGCGCAGCCGCGCGAGCTTCACCGCCCAGATCGCCAGCATCGGCACGGCGAAGCTGAGGATGGTGGCGCAGACCAGCAGGATGCCGAGTTCGCCGTAGTCCGCCGGCATGCTGACCACCCCGGTCTTCGGGTCCTTGACTTCGCGGGTCACGGTGAAGGCCGCGTTCAGGTACTTGGTGCCCAGCTGCGAGGCCGACAGCGCGAGGTTGGTGAACGAGGCCATCACCGCGAAGAAGGTGGCCTTGAGGTGTTGGGGCGCGGAGTTCGCGATCCAGGCGAGCATCGGGATCATCGCGATCTGGCCCAGCGGCGACTCCAGCGCCGTGTCCACCAGCGCGATGAAGCGCGCGTCCACCACGCCGCCGGTGACCGAGGCGGTCCAGTGGTGCAGGCCGTAGTACATGCCCAGGGTCGGCAGCGTGAGGAAGGTGCCGGCGACGGTGAGGAAGCCGACGATGTAGGTGATGGGCCGCTCGGCCATGAAGCGCCGGAAGATGAACATGCCCGCCAGCGTGAGCACGCTGCCGATCAGCGAGAGCAGCGCGAGGAACTGCTGGTCGAACTTCAGCTCGTCGATCATCCACCAGGTCGCGCCCGCGCCCGGGCCGGGCACGGCGCGGAACACGAAGATCACGATGGCCGTGCCGATCAGGGTGTTGCGCGCGGCGGGCTCCAGCTCGCGCAGCAGGCGCGACATCAGGAACAGCACGATGCCCATGGACAGCCCGAACACGATTTCCTGCGCGTTCGGCACCTTGCCCAGTCCCAGCGCCACCGACACCGCGGCGAAGGCCAGACCCCCGCCGAGGATCCACCAGTTCACCGGCGGGCGCCCCACCGCCTGGTGCAGCATGGCGTGGATGGCGTCGCGGCCGTGGCCCAATGCGGCGAGGCGCGCGTGCTCGCGCCGGCGCAGCCAGGTCGCGAGCAGCACGCCCGCGACCGACACCACCGGGATGACCAGCGCGAGTTCATAGATGCCGCGGTAGGCGGCGGCGCGCGCCTCGGGATCGAGCTTGGCCACGCCGTCGAGCAGCACCACGTTGGCGGCGGACACCAGCAGGCTGCCGCCGATGATCGCGACCCGACCCAGGGTCTGCATGGTGGTGTGCATCAGGCGCAGCGTCTCGGGCGGCACCGGCTGGCCGGCATCGTCGACGTGCGGCACGGCCTCCACCGTCATCGCGTCGGCCACCACGTCCTGTACCACGTAGCCCAGCGGCGCGAGCAGGGCGGCCAGCACGTACCAGGACTCCACCGGCATCACCGCCGCCATCGCCTGCGTGTGGCCCAGCAGGCCGACCATGATGGTCAGGCTGGCCGCGATCAGTCCCGCGCCGAAATACACCAGCAGCCCCTTCCAGCGCCAGATCAGGTCCACCAGGTGGCCGACCGGCATCTTCAGCGCCCAGGGCAGGCCGGCCCAGAAGCCGAGTGCGGCGAGGAACTCCGCCGACAGGCCGAGGCGCTCCTTCACGTAGAAAACGCCGACGATGCCGGTGAGCCCGGAGATGCCCGCGGCCACGTACACCATCAGCGGCGGCAGGTAGGACAGGCGCATCTGGCGGCCGAGTTCGAAAATGTTGCGGTCCAGCCAGCCGTGGACCGCGGTGAGCACGCCCGCCATCAGGTGTTCCCCGTCTTGTAGTCGGACAGGCGCTCTTCCAGCGCGCTGATCCAGTGGCGCACCGGCACGCCGGCGCCCTCACGTCCCGAGGCAAGGTGCGACTGGCAGCCGATGTTCGCGGTCAGCACTTCCTCGGGCGAGCCGCTGGCGATCGCCGCCAGCTTGTTCCGCTTCAGCTGCGCGGACAGGACGGGCTGCGTGATCGAGTAGGTGCCGGCCGAGCCGCAGCACAGGTGCGCATCGGGGATGGGCGTGAGCGTGAAGCCGGCGGCGGTGAGCACGCGCTCGGCCACGCCCTTGACCTGCTGGCCGTGCTGCAACGAGCACGGCGGATGGAAGGCCACGCGCTTCGCGGGCAGCGACGCGCAGCGCGCCTTGACGCCGTCCAGCTCGGCCATCAGGATTTCGCTCAAGTCCCTGGTCAAGTAGCTGATTTTGTTCGCTTTTTCGGCGTACTGCGGATCATGGGCCAGCAGGTGGCCATAGTCCTTCACCATGGTGCCGCAGCCGCTGGCGGTCATCACGATGGCCTCGACCCCTCCTTCGACGGCATCGACCACGAAGGGCCACCAGGCATCGATGTTCCGGCGCATGTCGTCCAGGCCCTGCGCCTGGAAGTCGAGGTGGTAACGCAGCGCGCCGCAGCAGCCGGCGGACGGCGCTTCCACCAGCGAGATGCCCAGCGCATCCAGCACGCGCGCGGTCGCTGCATTGGTGTCCGGGCTGAGCGCGGGCTGCACGCAGCCGGCCAGCGCCAGCATGCGGCGCTTGTGGCGCGGCGCGGGCCAGCTTCCGGCCGGCGTGACCGAAGCGGGCAGCTTATCCGCCAGCGCCGCCGGCAGCAGCGGGCGCACCGCGCGCCCGAGCGCGGTGAGCGTGCCGAACAGCGCCGGGCGCGAGAAGGCTTCGGCCATGGCGCTGCGCTGCAGCCTTTGCATCGCCGGGCGGCCGACCTTGTCGTCCACCACCTTGCGGCCGATGTCCGCCAGCCGGCCGTACTGCACGCCGGAGGGACAGGTGGTCTCGCAGGCGCGGCAGGTAAGGCAGCGGTCCAGGTGGGTCTGGGTGCGCGAGGTGACCTCGGCGCCTTCCAGCACCTGCTTGATCAGGTAGATGCGGCCGCGCGGGCCGTCGAGCTCGTCGCCCAGCAGCTGGTAGGTCGGGCAGGTCGCGGTACAGAAGCCGCAATGCACGCAGCGGCGCAGGATGGCGTCGGCCTCATCGCCCTCGGGCGTGCCGCGGATCCAGTCGGCGAGTTCGGTTTGCATCAGCGCGTCATCCCGGCTAGTGCATGCGCCCATGGTCGATCACTGAACGCCACTGGATTCCCGCTTTCGCGGGAATGACCGGACTTCGAAAACAGCCCGGGAGCATCGACGCAGACCGTCGTCCTCGCGAAGGCGGAGACCCGGTGTCGTTTGCCGAAAGTCACTGGATTCCCGCTTTCGCGGGAATGACCAGACTTTGAAACCAGCCTGCACGCGTCAACGGAGATCGTCGTCCCCGCGAAAGCGGGGACCCAGTGTCGTTTGCCGCAAACAGCTGGATGCCCAACCCGTGGGCAAAACGCTGCGAGCGTGCCGCGGATCCGGTCGGCGAGTTCGGTTTGCATGCGGCTCAGCCTTCCTGGTCGGGCTGGGTTTCGGACCGGGTTTCGGGCCGGAGTTCGGAACGCATGTGCGCGTACAGCCGGCCCGGATCGAAAACGCCGCCCGGGTCAAACTGCTGCTTGAGCCGCCGGTGGATCAGCGCGAGTGCCGGCGACATGGGGTGGAAGGCGCCGGCCGAGCGGTCGCCGCCGCGGAACAGCGTGGCGTGTCCGCCCGCCACCTCGGCCACGGACTGCACCACCTCGGCGGGTTCGTCGGCGCGCCACCAGCGCAGCGCCCCGCCCCACTCCACCAGCTGCGACTCGCTGCGCATGCCCGGCAGCAGCATCGGCCGCGCGGTGGACGGCAGCGACAGGCGCCACAGCGGCGTGCTGCCTGCAAAGAACGGATGGCGCTGCTCGCGCACCGCAACCCAGAAGGCCTCGGCCTCCGGCTGCCCAATCGCCTCGCCGCCCAGCGTGACGCGCGCCGCGCGCAGCGCCGCCGACGCGCCGGACAGGCGCAGCATCAGCCGTCCGCCGGTCCAGGCGCTGGCCGACAGCGGCAGCGGCTGCCCGGCCCAGCGGTTCACCGCTTCCAGCGCGCGCGCCTCGTCCATGTCGAAGGCCAGCGTCGCCTCCTCCACCGGGCGCGGCACCACCTTCAGGCTCACGTCCAGCATGACCCCGAGCACGCCCATGGAGCCGGCGAGCACGCGCGACAGGTCGTAGCCCGCGACGTTCTTGATCACCGTGCCGCCGAAGCGCATCACCTCGCAGCGCGCATCCAGCAGCGTCGCGCCGAGCACGAAGTCGCGCACCGAGCCGGCATAGGCGCGGCGCGGACCGGACAGGCCGGCGGCAACCATGCCGCCCACCGTGGCGCCGCGGCCGAAGTGCGGCGGCTCGCAGGCCAGCATCTGCCCCTTGTCAGCCAGCGCGAGCTTGAGCTCGGACAACGGCGTGCCGCAGCGCGCGCTGACGTAGAGCTCGGTGGGCTCGTAGGCGAGGATGCCCGACCACGGGCGCGTGTCCAGCACGCGCGGCGCGAGCGGCCCGCCGTAGAAGTCCTTGCTGCCGCCGCCGCGGATGCGCAGCGTCGCGCCCTCGGCCGCAGCGGCGCGGATCTGCTCGGCGAAGTCCGCCACCACGGCATCGGTCTTGTAGATGGCCATGTCAGGTGCGCGCCATGTCAGAACCGCGGCAGCTCGGGAAAGGGCAGCGCGCCGCCGCGCACGTGCATGCCGCCGAACTCGGCGCAGCGGTGCAGCGTGGGGATGTTCTTCTCCGGGTTCAGCAGGCCCATCGGATCGAAGGCGGCCTTGAAGGCGCGGAACATCGCGAGTTCCGGCGCGGAGAACTGCTGGCACATCTGGTTGATCTTCTCGATGCCCACGCCGTGCTCGCCGGTGACCGTGCCGCCCACCGCGATGCATTTCTCCAGCACCTCGGCGGCGAACTGCTCGGTGCGGTGCAGCTCGTCCGGGTCGTTGGCGTTGAACAGGATCAGCGGGTGCAGGTTGCCGTCGCCGGCGTGGAACACGTTCGGGCAGCGCAGGCCGTACTTCTTCTCCATCTCCGCGATGAAGCGCAGGATCTCGCCCAGGCGCTTGCGCGGGATGGTGCCGTCCATGCAGTAGTAGTCCGGCGAGATGCGCCCGACCGCGGGGAAGGCTGCCTTGCGCCCGGACCAGAACTTCAGGCGCTCGGCCTCGCTGCTGGACACCAGGAACTGCGTCGCACCCGCATTCTTGAGCACCGCGGTCATGCGCGCGATCTCTTCCTCGACTTCCTCGGGCGTGCCATCGGCCTCGCACAGCAGGATCGCCGCCGCGTCCAGCGGGTAGCCGGCGTGCACGAACTCCTCGACCGCGCGCGTGGCCGGCTGGTCCATCATCTCCAGGCCCGCCGGGATGATGCCCGCGCCGATCACCGCGGCCACCGCGTCGCCCGCCTTCTCCACGTCGTCGAAGGCGGCGAGGATGCAGCGCGCCACCTGCGGTCGCGGCAGCAGCTTGACGCTGACCTCGGTGGTGACGGCCAGCATGCCCTCGGAGCCGATCACCGCCGCCAGCAGGTCGAGGCCGGGCGAGTCCAGCGACTCGCCGCCGAACTCCACCACCTTGCCCTCGGCGGTCAGGCCGCGCACCCGCAGCACGTTGTGCACGGTGAGGCCGTACTTCAGGCAGTGCACGCCGCCGGAGTTCTCCGCGACGTTGCCGCCTATGCTGCAGGCGATCTGCGAGGACGGGTCGGGCGCGTAATAGAGGCCGTGCACCGCCGCGGCCTCGGAGATGGCCGCGTTGCGCACCCCGGGCTGCACCCGGGCGATGCGCGCCAGCGGGTCGATGGACAGGATGGCCTTCATCTTGGCCAGCGACAGCAGCACCCCGGTGGCATGCGGCAGCGCGCCGCCGGACAGCCCGGTGCCGGCACCGCGCGCCACCACCGGCACGCCGAGGTCATGGCAGGCGGCCAGCACCTGCGCGGCCTGCGCTTCGTCGGCCGGCAGCGCGACGATGGACGGCAGCTGCCGGTAGGCGGACAGGCCGTCGCACTCGTAGGGACGCGTGTCCTCGGGCGCGTGCAGCAGCGCGCCGGCGGGCAGCACGCGCTCCAGGCGCGCGATCAGCTCGGCGCGCTTGAGGAAATCGGTTCCGGTGGCGCGCATGTTCATGATTCGATCACGACCATCGTCATGGTTCGGTGGCCCGCTGGTCCGCAAGTTGGTTCGGGCGTTGGCTCGTGCGCTGGTTCGGACGATACCGCTCGAACCAGCCCAGCGTCTCTTCGGTGCGGCGCGACGGTACGTACTCCGCGCCAACCCAGCCATCGTATCCCAGCGCATCCAGCCGGTCGAACAGTTGCGCAAATGCAATCTCGCCCGAGCCGGTGCCGGGCTCGTGGCGCTGCGGCACGTCGGCGAACTGGATGTGGCCTATCCACGGCAGCTCGCGCGAGAGCGTCCCGTCCAGATCGCCCTGCATGAGCTGCATGTGGAAGAAGTCGAACTGCACCCGGACGTTCGGCTCGCCCAGTTCCCGGATCAGCGCGATCGCCTGCGCCGAGCCGTCCAGCAGGAAGCCGGGCACGGTGCGGGTGTTGATCGGCTCGATCACCAGGGTGATGCCGGCCGGCGCGAAGGCGCGCGCCGCC
>CAIVVS010000004.1 GCA_903909415.1 uncultured Pseudomonadota bacterium
CGAGATATGCACCATGACGAGCGCGGCGGCGGCAGAGAATTCGATGGCGAAGTCGCGGTCGGACACGGCATCCAGTGAATTCCTGGCGACACGCTCGAAGCCCAGTTCCTTCGCCACGCGCTCGCGCCGGATCGGGAACGAGGTGCCGGCGAGTGCGGCTGCGCCCAGCGGCAGCGTGTCGATGCGCTTCCTGCAGTCGGCCAGCCGCTCGCGGTCGCGCTCGAACATCTCGACGTAGGCGAGCAGGTGGTGGCCGAAGGTCACCGGCTGGGCGACCTGCAGGTGGGTGAAGCCCGGCATGATGGTGCCGGCGTGCTTCTCGGCCTGCCCGATGAGGCTCTTTTGCAGGGCGGCCAGCAGCGCCGTGATTTCGTCGACCTCGTCGCGCAGCCACAGGCGGATGTCGGTGGCGACCTGGTCGTTGCGCGAACGCGCCGTGTGCAGCCGCTTGCCGGCATCGCCCACCAGCGCGGTGAGTCGGCGCTCGATGTTGAGGTGGACGTCTTCGGCCTCCAGCGACCACTTGAACTTGCCCGCGGCAATTTCCTTCGAGATGGCGCGCAGGCCGCGCTCGATCTTCGTCAGGTCCGCCTGGGTGATGATGCCCGCGGAGCGCAGCATGCGCGCGTGCGCAACCGAGCCGCGGATGTCTTGCTGGGCCATACGCTGGTCGAACCCGACCGAGGCGGTATAGCGCTGCACGCGCAACGACACGGGCTCATTGAAACGGCCCGACCAGGCCTTGCCCGGGGTGGATGCGGTTGTGCGCCTAGCGCGGGTGGATTTTGCTGCCATGTAGAATGCCAATGCGGAAATTTTGATGAGAATTCCACGCGGCCGAAGGACGAATAACGGGAAAAATCCCTCGCTGCGTGAAGGACTTGCGCGCTAAAGTTCGTGTAAGGCGAACAAGGGCACACAGTATAAGAGGATATTTGATGAAAAGGGGACTCGCCCCGCTGTCCGGCCCGTCACTGACTTGTCCTCGAACGCGAGTCCGAAACGCCGGCGCACTTCTGCTGGCTGGGGTCCGCGGTCACTATCCTCATGGTGAAAACTCCGATGGTGAAAGTCCCCATGGTGAAACTCCATTGGTGACATCCTGCCGATGAGCGACGGCGTGGACAGTTCTCGGTCCGGCGCAGCAGGTTCGCCTGCGGCAAAGCCCGTCGGCACGCCGTCGACGGCGCCCTTGACGGCAAGGCGGCCCGCGCACCTGCCGGACTTTCGCAACCTGGGCGTGATGCTGCGCGTGTTGTTGCTGGTCAATGTGCTGGCGCTGTTTGCCGCCATGGTCCGCTCGGTGGCCTTCGCCGACATCGTGCCCAACCTCACGGTGATCAGCGCCTGGCTCGAAGCCCCGTTGATTGCGACGCTGCTCGTGCTCAATGTGAGTTCGCCGCTGCTGCTTCGGCTCGCGTACTGGAAGGCGCTGGTGGCCGCGCTTGCCGTCGCGTTGGCCTGCGCCATTGCGCTCGCCGCCGTGCAGCGCGAATTCGGTCGCGACATGCCGGCGAACTGGGCAGCCTGGCAGGCCATCTATGCCATCGGCGCGGGGCTCGTCGCAGCGGCGTATTTCCGGCTGCGCGACCGCGCCTTCTCGCCGGCCGTGGCCGAAGCGCGGCTGCAGGCGCTGCAGGCGCGCATCCGTCCGCATTTCCTTTTCAACAGCATCAACGCCGTGCTCTCGCTCGTGCGCTCGGACCCGCGTCGTGCCGAGGCGGCGCTGGAGGACCTGGCAGAACTCTTTCGCAGCCTGATGGCCGAGAACCGCGCCCTCACGCCGCTTTCGGCCGAGATCGCGCTCACGCGACAGTACCTCTCGCTCGAGCAATTGCGCCTGGGCGACCGGCTGCAGGTGACCTGGACCGTGGACCCGCGCGCCGAAGCCGCCATGGTGCCGCCGCTCTTCCTGCAGCCGCTGGTGGAGAACGCCGTCTATCACGGCGTCGAACCCGGTGTCGGCATTGGCGTGGTCGACATCGTCGCCACCGTGAGCGGCGACGAACTGCGCATGGAGCTGACCAACCCCTACAAGCCCGACCAGCAGCAGCGCGAGGGCAACCGCATGGCGCTCGAGAACATCCGCGAGCGCCTGCAACTGCACTTCGACGTGGATGCGCGCATGGAGACGCGCATCTCCGGCGAGCGCTTCGCCATCTCCATCGTGATCCCGTATCGCACCGTGAACTAGACATTTAACCGAATTTCGTGCCGGACTTCGCCTTCCTTCTGTCAACGTGAACCCATGAACAACGCCACCCTTCGCATCCTCATCGTCGACGACGAGCAGCCGGCGCGCGCGCGCATGCGCGAGCTGCTGTCCGATTGCCGTGGCGAGGTGCCGCACCTGGTGGTGGGCGAGGCGGCCAACGGCTTCGATGCGCTGGAGGCCATCGCCGGCATGGATCCGGACATGTCGCCCACGCTGCTGCTCACCGACATCCACATGCCCGGCATGACCGGCATCGAACTCGCGCGCCACGTGCAGCGATTCTCGGTGCCGCCGGCGGTGGTGTTCGTCACCGCGCACGACCAGTACGCGGTGGCCGCCTTCGAACTCAACGCGGTGGACTACCTGCTCAAGCCCGTGCGCGCCGCACGTCTGGCGGCGGCCCTGCAAAAGGTGGCTGGGGGCGCGCACCCGGCGCCGGCGGTGTTCGACAGGCTCGATCCGCAGCCGCGCCGGCATTTCAGCGTGGCCGAGCGCGGGCGCGTGCTGCTCGTGCCGGTGAACGACGTGCTCTTCATGAAGGCCGACCAGAAATACGTCGCGCTGGTGACGCGCGAGCGCGAATACCTCATCGAGGATTCGCTCAACAGCCTAGAGGAGGAATTCGACAGCCTCTTCATCCGCGTGCATCGCAGCACGCTGGTGGGCCGGCGCTGGCTGCGCGGCGTCGAGCGCCTGGGCGCGGATCGCGCGGATAAGGCGGCAATGGACAAGCCCGAGGAAGGTGAGGGCAGCGCGGCCGGCGAGGGCTGGGGGGTCATCGTCGAGGGCTGCAATGAGCTGCTTCCCGTCAGCCGCCGGCAATGGCCGCAGGTGAAGGCGCTGTTGAAGAAATAGCCCGAGCCGGGAAATGGGATGAGCCCGAGGCGGGCCAGTCGGGTGCAGGCAGGCCCGGGCAGGCGCCGGTCGTTGGGCGGCTCTCATCGCCTAAACTAGGACCTTTCCGCGGCCGGTTGCGCGCGGACCTCCGGAAGAATCCGCATGCTGGCCGACAAAGTCAAACAACACCTGCAGTCCCTACGTGACCAGGGCCGTCCGATCAGCGCAGACGAGGAAATTCGCGACGCCTTCCACCTGCGCTACTACTACGGCGGTCTCGAGGGCGGCACCTGGACCCAGACCCACTGGATGGGCGCGCGCGTGCTGAAGTCGCCCTTCGACCTTTGGACTTACCAGGAACTCTTCTTCGCCGTGAAGCCCGATCTCGTCATCGAGACCGGCACGGCGCACGGCGGCAGTGCCTTCTACTTTGCGCACCTCTTCGACATCCTCGGCTGCGGGCGCGTGGTCACCATCGACATTGACGCCAGCCCCGACGGCGGCGAGCGGCCGCAGCATCCGCGCATCACCTACCTGCGCGGTTCAAGCACCGAACCGGCCATGTTCGAGCGCGCGACGGCCGGCATCCGCACAGGCGAAAAAATCATGGTGGTGCTCGACTCCGACCATTCGGCGGCGCACGTGGCGGCCGAACTCGAGCTCTATGCGCCGCTGGTCACGACCGGGAGTTACCTCGTCGTCGAGGACGGCAACATCAGCGGCCACCCGGTGCCGGCTGACGGGGCGCCCGGCCCCACGGAAGCGCTGCTGCCTTTCCTCGACGCCCATCCGGAGTTTGCCGTCGATCTCGCCTGCGAGAGGCACCTGTTCTCCTTCAATCCGCGCGGTTGGCTCAAGCGCCTGCCCGACGCCGCTACCCAGGCCGTGGAGCGCACATGAGCCTGCCGCAGAAAATCGTCATCGCCTCGCGCGAGAGCCGCCTCGCGCTGTGGCAGTCGGAGCACGTGCGCGACGCCCTGCAGCGCCACCACCCGGGGTTGCAGGTGGAAATCCTCGGCATGACCACGCGCGGCGACCAGATCCTCGACCGCTCGCTCTCCAAGGTGGGCGGCAAGGGCCTTTTCGTGAAGGAGCTGGAGACGGCGCTGGCCGACGGCCGCGCCGACATTGCGGTGCACTCGGCCAAGGATGTGCCGATGGAGCTGCCCGAGGGCTTCATGCTCGCCGCCATCGGCGAACGCGAGGACGCGCGCGACAGTTTCGTGTCGACGAAATACGCCTCGCTCGACGACCTGCCGGCCGGCGCGGTGCTCGGCACCTCCAGCCTGCGTCGCGAAGCGCAGGTGAGGAGCCGCCTGGCGGGCGTGGTGGTGAAGTCGCTGCGCGGCAACGTCAACACGCGCCTCGCCAAGCTGGATGCCGGGGAGTACGACGCCATCGTGCTGGCGGCCGCGGGCCTTAAGCGCCTCGGCCTCGGCAACCGCATCCGCTCGCTGATCGATGTGGCCTCGAGCCTGCCGGCGCCGGGGCAGGGGGCGCTGGCGATTGAATGCCTCGCCGGGCGCGAGGATCTCGTGGCGCTGCTCGCGCCGTTGCACGACGAGCGCACGGCGACCTGCGTGCGCGCCGAGCGCGCGGTGAGCCGGGCGCTCGGCGGCAGCTGCCAGTTGCCGCTGGCGGCGCACGCCGTGCTGGAGGGCGGCGATCTCTGGCTGCGCGGCCTGGTGGCGCGTCCCGATGGCGGCGAGGTGGTGCGTGCCGAGTTGCGCATCGCGCTGCCGACCACGCCGCACTCGCCCGCCGACAGCGCGCTGCCCGAGCGCGCCGGCCACACGCTGGCCGACCTGCTCAAGGCGCGCGGCGCCGGCGCCATCATTGCGGCGCTGTCGTGACCGCGGGGTCTTGATCGCGATGGGTGCTGACGCGAAGGCAGGCGCATGAGCGGGGCGCTCGCCGGACGGACCCTGGTGGTGACGCGACCCGCGGCGCAGGCCGGCCGGTTGTGCCGGATGATCACCGAATCGGGCGGCACGGCATTCGCCTTTCCGACTGTCGAGATATTATCAATCTGGAAAAATAGCCCCCATCTGTCATGCATCCATTCGAAGAATCTGATCAACGCCAGGATGCTCGTCTTCGTCAGCCCGACTGCGGCAGTGGAGGGACTGGCGGCGCTGGCTGCGGGCGGCATGACACCCGCCGACTGGCCCGAGGGACTGGCGGTGGCGGCCGTGGGCCGCGGCACGGCGGCGGCGCTGGCGCGCGGCGGCATGGCGAAAGTGATTGCACCGCCCACCGGCGGCGACAGCGAGGCGCTGGCGGGGCTGCCTGAATTCCAGGCGGCGGCCATGGCGGGCCGGCGCGTGGTCATCGTGCGCGGCGAAGGCGGTCGCGAGTGGCTCATCGATACGCTGCGCGAGCGTGGCGCGACGGTGGAGGTGGCCGAGTGCTACCGGCGCGCGCTGCCCACGGCGGACGTCGCCCCGCTCGTCGCGGACCTGGCCGCCGGCCGCGTGGCGGGCATCACGGCGCATTCGCGCGGCGCGATCGACAACCTGCTCGCGCTGCTGCCCGCCGGGGCGCAGGCCATCTTGCGGGCCACGCCGCTGTTTGCCTCGCATCCGCGCATCGCCGAACACGCCCGCGTATCGGGCCTGCAACAAGTGGTGGTCGCCGGGCCGGGCGATGACGAAATGTTCAAGGGAATCACAGGCTTTTTTGCTAAAGTAGCAACCTGATCGGCGTTGCGCCTTGCGGTGCCGATGAAAGCCGCCGTTCACCGTGCGTAATTTGCCCCCTGCCGCGAAAGCCCCCACCGCAGATCCCGTTGCGGCCCAGCCATGACCGAACCCGTGAATCCCGAGCCCGCTTCGCGCGAACCTGCAGCCGCGCCCGATAGGGTTGCGTCACCGCAGCCGGCGACGCCCGCAGTGCAACGCGCGCCCTCGATGCTGCGGCAACCCTGGGCGATCGCTGCCGTCGTGCTGGCCGTGGTGGTCGTGCTGCAATGGTGGGACAGCCACAGCAACATGTCGGCGCTGCGATCCGAGGTCGCCGCCAAGCTGCATGAAAGCGACACCGACAGCCGCGATGCCCGCGTGACGGCCCGTTCGGCGCAGGAAGCCGTGCGCGAGGCCCAGACGAGGCTGTCGCAGCTCGACGGCAAGCTCACCGAATCGCAGAACCAGCAGGTGGCGCTGGAAGCGCTCTACCAGGAGCTCTCGCGCAACCGTGACGAATGGGCGCTCGCTGAAATCGACCAGATCCTCACCATCGCCTCGCAGCAGCTGCAGCTCGCCGGCAACGTGCAGGCGGCGCTGGTGGCCCTGCAGACCGCCGATGCGCGCCTGGCGCGCGGCGACCGGCCGCAGTTCATCCCGCTGCGCAAGGTCCTCGCGCGCGACATCGAGCGCCTGAAGGCGACGCCCAGCATTGACGTCGTCGGACTCACCCTGAAGCTCGACCAGGTGAGCGCCCTCATCGACAGCATTCCGCTGGTCATCGACGAGCGCCTGAACACTGCCGCCAGTCCATCGAAGCCCGCCGACGACAGTTTCTGGTCGCGCTTCACCTACGAGGTGTGGGACGAGCTGAAGTCGCTCATCCGCATCCAGGTCATGGATCGTCCGGACCCGGGGCTGGTGTCGCCCGCGCAGGCGTTCTTCCTGCGTGAGAACCTGAAGCTGCGCCTGTTGAATGCGCGCCTCGCGCTGCTCGCCCGCAACGAGTCGGTGTACCGCCAAGACCTGCGCAATGCCCAGGCCTGGGTTGACCGCTGGTTCGACGCGCGCGCGCGCCAGACGCAGGCCGTGCAGACGACGCTCAAGCAGCTGGCCGCCGCTTCCGTGCAGATCGAAATCCCCACCATCGCCGAGAGCCTCAATGCCGTGCGCAACTACAAGATCGTGCGCGATCGCGGCCGCTAGCCCGGGCGGCGTGCCCGCGGGAGGCCGCGCGTGAAGGGGCTGTTCTGGGCCATCACGGTGTTCTCGCTCGCGGTGGCGGTGTCCATCCTGCTGCGCGCCAACGACGGCTACGTGCTGTTCGTGCTGCCGCCCTATCGCGTCGAGATGTCGCTGGCGTTGCTGGCCGTGCTGCTGGTCGGCGGCTTCGTGGTGGCCTACGGCGTCGTGCGCGCCATTGCCGGCATCGCCGGCATGCCCGCCCGCGTGCGGGCCTTCCGCGCGCGCCAGCGCGAACAGAATGCCCAGGGCGCGCTGCTCGGTTCGCTGCAGGCCCTGTTCGAAGGCCGTTTCTCGCGCGCTGAAAAACTGGCGGCCAAGGCCTGGGACCTCGGCGCATCGCCTTCGGCGGTGAGCCTGGTGGCCGCGCGCGCGGCGCAGCGCGTGCGCGACAGGGAACGCCGCGACCTGTGGCTCGGCCGCGCCGACGAGGCGGGGCGCGAGGCGGGCAAGGACGGCGGCGACTGGGCGCGCGCGTCGCTGGCCACGCG
>CAIVVS010000005.1 GCA_903909415.1 uncultured Pseudomonadota bacterium
CGGGCGCCGACATGTTGCCGATGTAGGCGATGTTGTTCCGGATCGTCACCTGGCCGCCGCCGGCGCAATCGATGTAGCCGACCTCGCGTATTCCCCTGCCTGCTCCCATGGTCTTCCCGCTTCCTGTTCGGTTTTGCCTCGCATCGGGCAGTTGGAATTTTACGCCACGCCGCGCCCAGATTTGTGTGCACTGCGGTGTGTGCACTGCGGTGTGTGCACTGCGCAAGCAGCCCTTACAATCGACGGGCCGCTCATCGTCCGCACCCACGAGGCCCTCCATGCACCGATTCCTGGCCCGCGCCGCAGCCGCCCTGTTTTCCGCAGTCCTGGCATCGGGGGCGCAATCCCAAGCCCTGCCCAAGCTGGTGTTTGCCACCAACTGGTTCGCCCAGGCCGAGCATGGCGGCTTCTACCAGGCGGTGGCCGAGGGGACCTACCGGAAGCACGGTGTGGACGCGTCCATCACCATGGGTGGCCCGCAGGTCAATGGCATGCAGTTGCTGCTGGGCGGCAAGATCGACGCGTTCATGGGCTACGACCTGCAGGTCCTGGCTGGCCTGGAACAGGGACTTCCACTGGTCACGGTGGCGGCGGTGTTCCAGAAGGACCCGGTGACGCTGATCGCCCATCCCGACGTGAAGGCGATCACCGAACTCAAGGGCCGGCCGGTGTTCATCAGCGCCGCGAGCAACACCACCTTCTGGCCGTGGCTGGTGGCGCGCTACGGCTTCACCGACGACCAGAAGCGGCCGTACTCGTTCTCGGTGCAGCCCTTCCTGGCCGACAGGCGCTCGGCGACGCAGGGCTACGTGACCTCCGAGCCTTACTCGGTCGAGAAGGGCGGCGTGAAGCCCACCCTGTTCCTGCTGTCCGACCTGGGCTACCCCCCTTACGCCCAGACGATCATCGTGACGCGCGACACCCTCGCCAAGCGGCGCGACCTGGTGCAACGCTTCGTGCGCGCGACTGCGGAAGGCTGGAAGAGCTACCTCGCCGACCCCGCTCCCGGCAATGCGCTGATCCGCAAGGCCAATCCGCAGATGGAGGATGGCCTGCTTGAGCACGGCATGCGCAGGATGAAGGAGTACGCGCTGGTGACCGGCGGGGACGCCGCCCGGCAGGGGATCCTGTCCATGAACGATGCGCGCTGGAAGGCGACCCGGGACTTCATGGTGTCGTCCGGCATGCTCAAGCCGGCCACCGATGCCGGCCAGGCCTACACGCTGGACATCGTCCGGGACCTGCGCGTCCTTCCCTGAGGCACGGTTGCGGTGCGCATGCGGCGCATTCGACGTATCCGCGCACCGCGGCGGGGCGGATTGCGATTGCGCGGTGGCGCTTGCATGAGCTGATTGCGCCGTAGCCCCGTCGGCACCTATGATTGGCACGCGGGTTGCATGCTTCCATGCAACCGTCGCCGTGGGTAGAAGCGGTCAGCCGGGTGTGTGGCGGAGCAACGCCGTGGTCACGCCGGTCGGAGATTGCTCACGGGCGAGTCGTTCTGTCGCCCAGTGCATTCCTGTCTACGGAGAGTTGCATGCTGATTACCCAACAGAAAGTGTTGCGCCGTTTCTGGTACGCGATCATGCCGGTCGCCCACCTGAAGGACGGCCCCAAGCCCTTCACCCTGCTCGGTGAAAGGATCGTGCTCTGGCTGGATGCCGACGGCAAGCCGGCCGCCGTGCGCGACCGCTGCTGCCACCGCACCGCCGCGCTGTCGCGCGGCTTCGTCGAGGACGGCAACATCGTGTGCGGCTACCACGGCTGGACCTACGACCGTGGCGGCAAGTGCGTGCGCATCCCTCAGCACGAGGACAACGCCATTCCCGCCGGTGCGAAGGTCGAGTCGTTCCGCTGCGAGGAGCATTACGGCTACGCCTGGGTCGCGCTCGAGGAGCCGCTGCTGCCGGTGCCGGAAGTGCCCGAGGGCCGCGACCCGGCGTTCCGCACCATCTTCCAGTTCTACGAGAAGTGGAACTGCGGCGCGCTGCGCCTGATGGAGAACAGCTTCGACAATTCGCATTTCTCCTACGTGCACAAGAACACCTTCGGCCAGTTCGACCAGCCCAAGCCGTCGAAGTACGAACTGTGGCCCACCGAATGGGGATTCGATTCCGAGTCCATCGTGCCGGTGAACAACCCGCCGAACGCGTTCCGCATCACCGGCGACACCAACCCGACCACCACGCGCCACCTGCGCAACAAGTGGTTCATGCCGTTTTCCCGCGTGTTCCACGCGACCTACCCGACCGGAGTCCAGCACATCATCTTCAACTGCGCCACGCCCATCGATGACGGCAGCATCCAGCTGACCCAGCTGCTGTTCCGCAACGACGGCGAGGCCGACTGCAGCACGCAGGAGCTGATCGACTGGGACCGCGCCATCGTGATCGAAGACCGCGACATCCTGGAGGCGACCGACTGCGACGCCGCGATCGACACCCGCCGTCGGGTCGAGTTCCACATGGATTCCGACAAGCCCGGCCTGCTGATGCGCAAGATGCTCATGGAACTGCTCGCGACGCACGGCGAATCCGAAATTCACCGCTGAGGCCCCGCACATGCTGGTCACGAAGCAGAAAGTGCTGCGCCGGTTCTGGTACCCGGTGATGCCGCTTGCCACGCTCGCCAGGGGCCCCAAGGCCTTCCGCCTGCTCGGCGAGGACCTGGTGCTGTACGCCGGTGAGGGCGGCGCCCCGGCCGCGCTGGCCGACCGCTGCTGCCACCGCACCGCGGCCCTGTCCAAGGGATTCGTCGAGGGCGGCAACATCGTCTGCGGCTACCATGGCTGGACCTACGACAGCACCGGACAGTGCGTGCGCATCCCGCAATACACCACCGAAAACATCCCGGGCAGCGCGAAAGTGCCGGCCTATCGTTGCGAGGCGCGCTACGGCTACGTGTGGGTGGCGCTCGACGACCCCTTGCTGCCGATACCGGAGTTCGCCGAGGAAGCGGACCCGACTTTCCGCAAGATCGAGCAGTTCTACGAGGTGTGGAACTGCGCCGGCCTGCGCCTGATGGAGAACTCCTTCGACATGGCGCACCTGGCGTTCACGCACCGTGGTACCTTCGGCCCGAAAAACCCGGTGCCCGAGAAGATGACCATCACCGAGGATGACTGGAGCCTGGAAACTTACGTCGAGACGCCGGTGACCAACCCCACGATCGCGCGCACCGTGGTCCGCAGCGACTCGGCCGAGACGGTGCGCAAGATGCGCGGCACCTGGTTCATGCCGTTCTCGCGGCGCCTGGGCATCACCTACCCCAACGGCGTGAAGCACTACATCATCACCAATGCCACGCCGATCGACGACGGATCGTCCATGGTCGTGCAATGGTGCTACCGCAACGACCGGGAAGAGGACGTGCCGGCCAGGGACATCCTCGCGTTCGACCGGGCGGTGGTGGAGGAAGACAGGCACATCCTCGAAACCACGGACTTCGATGCCTGCATCGACACCGCGCGCCGCGTGGAATTCCACATGGACTCGGACAAGCCCGGCCTGATCATGAGGAAGAAGCTGCTGGAACTGCTGCGCCGCCACGGGGAATCCGAAGTGCACAATTGACTCGCCATGAAGGGACAGCCATGCTCATCTACACGCCGCCCAAGCCTGCCGACCGCATTCCGGTCATCGACCTGTCCGGGAGCTTCTCCCCGGATCCCGCCGTGCGCCGCGCGGTGGCGTGGGAGATGCACAAGGCCTGCCGCGAGACAGGCTTCTTCTACGTCGCCGGCCACCGGGTGCCGCGCGATCTGGTCGCCGCACAGTTCGACTGGGCGAAGCGTTTCTTCGACCTGCCTCTGGCCGAGAAGCAGGCGATCGACATGAAGAAGTCGCCTTCCACCGCCGGCTACGAGCCCATCGGCGGGCAGTGGCTGGACAGCCAGGACGCCAACGCCGAGGCCGCCCCCCCGGACCTCAAGGAGAGCTTCTACTGCGCGATGGAGCTGCCGGCCGACCACCCTTATTCCCTGCGCCGGATCCGCGGCTTCGGCCACAACCAGTGGCCGGCATCCTTGCCGGGCATGCGCGAGCAGTTCCTCGCGTACCAGGCGGCGATGTGCGAACTCGGCGACCGGGTGCTGGCCATGCTCGCGCTGTCGCTCGAGATGCCGGAGGACTGGTTCGCGCCCATGTACGACATGCCGATCACCACGTTGCGCATCATCAAGTACCCGCCGCATCCCGCCGGGGCGGCATTCAACCAGATCGGCGCCGGCGCCCACACCGACTGGGGCGGCGTCACCCTGCTCGCGCAGGATGATTCGGGCGGGCTGGAGGTGCAGAACCTCGCCGGGCAATGGTTGGAGGCAACGCCCGTCCCGGACACCTTCGTGGTCAACCTCGGCGACCTCATGGCGCGCTGGACCAACGGCATCTACAACTCCAACATGCACCGGGTGAAGAACAACATCGGGGGCGGGGACCGCTACTCCGTGCCGTTCTTCTACAGCCCGCGGCCGGACGCGCGCATCGACTGCATCCCCAGCTGCACCGACGCGGAGCATCCCCGCAAGTTCGAGTCCTGCACCGCGACCGAGCACCTGTCGGAGATGTTCCGCCGTTCCTACGGCTACGCCCCGGGCGGCTCGGCGAAGGTGGCCGCGACCGCCTGAGTCCCGCCCGCCGGTCCGCCGGCGTGGCACGTGGATTGCTGGTCCTCCGGCATCCCAAGCCGGAGGTATTCCATGTTCCCCATAAGCCGCATTGCACGCTCGGCCGCGCTGGGCCTCGCCCTTGCCGCCGCATCAGCCGGCGCCTTCGCGCAGGCACCGACCAGGATCAAGTTCACCCTGGACTGGCGTTTCGAGGGCCAGACGTCCTTCGTGTGGCTGGGCCTGGCCAAGGGCTACTTCCAGCAGGAAGGCGTGGACCTGCAGGTGGATGCCGGCTCGGGATCCGCGGCGGCGGTGTCCCGCATCGCCACCGGGGCCTACGACGGCGGCCTGGGCGACCTGTCCTCGCTGATCGAGTACATCGGCAACAACCCCGGCCAGACCCGCATGCAGATGGTCTACGTGCTGTACGACGAGGCGCCGCTGGCCTACTACGCGCTCAAGAAGAGCGGCATCAAGTCGATCGCCGATCTCGCCGGCAAGCCGGTGACCGGCGCGCCCTTCGAGATCACGCGCAAGCTCTGGCCGATGTTCGCCAAGGCGGCCAAGGTGGACGCCGGTTCGGTGAAATGGACCAACGTGGACCCGGCGCTGCGCACCAACGCGGTCATCAAGGGCGACGTGATCGCCGCCGGCGGCTTCTACAACATTCCGCTGGAGTTCGAGGCGCGCGGCGTCAAGCGCGAGGACCTGACCGAACTCCGCGTGTCCGAGCTGGGCGTGCGCGTCTACGGCAACGGCGTGATGTTCAGCAGCAAGATGATCAACGAGAACCCCAAGGCGGTCGCCGGTTTCGTGCGCGCGTTCAACCGTTCGTTCCGCGAAGGTCTGGCCGACCCCGCGGAGTCGGTGCGCTACCTGAAGGCGCGCGAGCCCATCGTCGACGAGAAGCTGGAGGTGTCGCGTTTCACCATGCTGTTCCCGGCCATGCTGACCGAGCGCACCCGGTCCGCCGGCCTCGGCGCCATCAACAAGCTGGTGCTGGAGAACCAGGTGGATGAGGTCACCACCTCGTTCAACCTGAAGACCAAGCCCAACGCGGACCTGATCTTCAATTCCAGCTTCCTGCCCTCGCGCGGCGACCGCCTCCCCCTGAAGTAAGGCTTCCCGCGTCCTTCCTGGCCGCCGCGTCCCCGGACCGGCGGCCATTCCTGTTTCCGGCCGGCCTGCGCTAATATGGTCCGGCGCATTCCTCATGGAGGAGGGGTGCCGTCACCGCGTGACGCCACAGGAGGGGTACATGGACAAGAACAGGCGCGGATTCGTCCGCGTGGCAGGCCTCGCCGCCTGCGTTTCGATCGCCGCATCGTTGGCCGTTTCAGCGCCGGCATTCGCCCAGGGTGCCGCCAAGGGCGCGACGCAGGGCACGATCAAGATCGGCGTGATCACCGACAAGGTTGGCCCGGCCAAGCCGTACGCCGAGCCGGCGGTCGAGGGCATCATCTTCGGCGCGGACGAGATCAACAAGCGTGGCGGCATCCTCGGGCGCAAGATCGAGCTGCTGATCGAGGACGACCAGGCGCGGCCGGACGTGTCCGCGGCCATGGCGCGCAAGCTGGTGGACGCCGGTGCCGTGTTCATCATGAGCATGTCCCTGACCCCCGCCACGCAGCAGCAGCAGACCGTGACCCTGGAGGCCAAGACCCCCCAGATGACGCCGATGAACTCGGGCGACACGCTGACCACGCAGCTCGCCAATCCCTACTTCTGGCAGACCGGCCCGCTGGGCTCCATCCAGATTGCCACCCTGCTGTCCTATGCGCGCTCCAAGAACCTGAAGAAGGTCGCGCTGATCAGCGACAACTCGGACCTCGGACAGCTGCTGGCCAGGTTCTTCCGCGCCGGGCTGGAGAAGTCCGGCATCCAGGTCGCGATCGAGGAAGTCGTGCCGCGCGGCAGCACCTCGGTGGACGCGCAGATGCAGAAGATCCGCGCGGCATCGCCCGACGCCATGTTCATGGCGGGCGTGCTGACCCCGGAGAACGTGCTGATCCTCAAGGCTTACCGCCAGTTCGGCCTGAAGTTCCCGATCCTCGCCTCCTACAACCTGTCCGTTCCCCAGTACATGGCGGTCGCCAAGGGCCTGCTGGACGGCGTCGCGGTGGTGGACGCTTTCGACCCGGAGAAACCCGAGGCCAGGCGCTTCGTCGAAGCCTATACCAAGGCCACCAACGCCGCGCCCTACAACCTGCACGGCTACGGGTACGACGGCATCCACCTGGTGGCCGACGCGATCAAGCGCGCCGGCGGCACGGACAAGGAGAAGATCCGCGCCGCGATGCAGGCCACGACCAGCTTCCAGGGCGTGATGGGTGCCAAGGGCATGAAGTACGCCTTCCCGGACGGCAAGCGCGTCGGCTTCGACCCGAGCGGCATGGTCGTGCGCCTCTACCAGGGCGACGCCATCGGCAAGGTCGTCCACACCGGCCAGAAGTAAGCGGGATGGCATCCGCCCGCGGGGCGGGTGCCCTTCGCAATACGCCTTGCAGGATTTCCTAGAGCTGCTCGTCAGCGCGTCCGCATCCGGCTGCATCTACGGGCTGGTGGCGCTGGGCTATCTGCTGATGATCCGGCCCACCGGGATCATCAATTTCGCCGTCGGCGAGTGGGCGATGCTCGGGGCGTTCTCGGCCTACCTGCTGCTGGGCAAGTTCGAGTGGCCGTATCCCGCCGGCATCGCGGGCGTGGTGGCCATCATGCTCGCCGCCGGCTGGCTGACCGAGCGGCTCACCGTGCGGCCGCTGGTGGAGCGCAACGCGCCACTGCTCGCGCCGGTGCTCACGCTGCTGGGCATGCTGGTGGTGTACCGCGAGGGCGTGTCGCTCGGCTTCGGTCCCGACCCGCACCCGGTGCCGTATCCGTTCGGCTTCGGCCGGCTGGAGTTCGGGCCGGAGGGGTACCAGATCGCCGGTTCCTACCAGAGCTTCTTCATCATCGGGATGACCCTGGCGGTGTTCGCCGGCGCATGGTGGTTCTTCGAGCGCACCTTGTGGGGCAAGTGCTTCGAGGCGGTCGCACTCAACCGGCGCGCCGCGGCGCTGATGGGCATCAACCTGTCGCTGGTCACCTCGCTGTCCTTCGCCGCCGGCGCCGCGGTGGCGGGCACTGCCGGGCTGCTGGTGTCGCCGAACATCTCCGCCCACTTCCTGATGGGCATCCCGCTGGCGATACAGGGGTTCACCGCGCTGGTGGTCGGCGGCGTCGGGCGTGTCGAGGGCGCGCTGCTGGGCGGCATCCTGCTCGCGCTGGCCGAGCAGCTCACGGTGCGCTACGCCCCGGTGCCGGCCGGGTACGCGCAGGGCGTCCCGCTCGCGCTGCTGATCGTGTTCCTGCTGGTGCGCCCCGGCGGCTTGCTGCGGGCGAAGGAGCTCCGGTGAGCGCGCTGCTGCGCCAGCTCGGGGTGGCCGCGGCGCTGTGCGCGCTCGCCTTCGTGCTCGGCGACTACCAGAACGACGTGTACCGCAAGTTGCTGCTGTGGATCGCACTGGCGCTCGGGTACAACTTCCTGTTCGGCA
>CAIVVS010000006.1 GCA_903909415.1 uncultured Pseudomonadota bacterium
GACAGCACCGCGATGGACGCGGTGGCGTACACCATGGACGCGTAGCCGAACAGCGGCTTGCGCGAGAAGGTGGGGATCACCTGGGAGACCACGCCGAAGGCCGGGATCGCGATGATGTACACCTCGGGGTGGCCGAAGAACCAGAAGATGTGCTGGTACAGGACGGGGTCGCCGCCGCCTGCCGCGCTGAAGAAGGTGGTGCCGAAATGCCGGTCGGTCAGGGTCATGGTGACCGCGCCGGCGAGCACCGGCATGGTGGCGATCAGCAGGTAGGCGGTGATCAGCCAGGTCCACACGAACAGCGGCATCTTCATCAGCGTCATCCCGGGGGCGCGCATGTTGAGGATGGTCGTGACGATGTTGATCGAGCCCATGATCGAGCTCATGCCGAGGATGTGGACGGCGAAGATCGTCAGGTCCATCCCCGGGCCGGCCTGCGTGGTCAGCGGGGCGTACATGGTCCAGCCCACGCCAGCGCCGCCGATGGCCAGAGCCGCCACCAGCAGGATCGCCGCAGGCGGGAGCAGCCAGAAGCTCCAGTTGTTCATGCGCGGAAACGCCATGTCGGGCGCACCGATCATCAGCGGGATCTGCCAGTTGGCGAAGCCCACGAACGCCGGCATGATCGCGCCGAACACCATGATGAGGCCGTGATAGGTCGTCATCTGGTTGAAGAAGTCCGGGTTGACGATCTGCATGCCCGGCTGGAACAGCTCGGCGCGGATGGTGAGCGCCATCACACCACCGACCAGGAACATGATGAAGCTGAACCACAGGTACATCGTGCCGATGTCCTTGTGGTTGGTCGTGGTCACCCAGCGCATCAGCCCCGTGGGGTGGTGCGCGTGGTCGCCGTGGTCTTCGTGACCGTGGGCCCCGTGCTGGTCGATGACTGCGCTCATGAACTTCTCCTGGCTGGCTTGTTCTGTGGTTCGGGCTTGCGCGGACCGTGCTGCGGTGGCTACTTGCGCGCTGCCTTGATCTCGGAGGGCTGGACCATGTCGCCGGTGCTGTTGCCCCAGTTGTTGCGGGTGTAGGTCACGACGGCGGCAAGTTCCGTGTCGGACAACTGCTTGAAGGACTGCATCGCGGTTCCCTGGCGGCCAGCAAGCATGAGGGCGATCTGCGCGTCCTTGGCTCCGACCACGAGCTTGGAGCCGTCAAGCGCCGGGAAATTCCCCTTGATGCCCTGGCCGTTGGCCTGGTGGCAGGCCACGCAGTTCGACGCGTAGACCTTCTCGCCGCGCGCCTTCAGGTCGGCCAGCACCCAGGTCTTGTTCGGGTCGTCGGCAGCGGCGGCCATCGCCTTCTTCCTGTCCGCCACCCAGGCAGAATACTTCTCGGCCGAGACCACCTCGACCACGATGGGCATGAACCCGTGCTCCTTGCCGCACAGTTCCGCGCACTGCCCGCGGTACACGCCCTCGCGCTCCGCGCGGAACCAGGTGTCGCGAACGAAACCGGGGATCGCGTCCTGCTTGACCGCCAGCGCCGGCACGTACCAGGCGTGGATCACGTCGTTGGCCGTGGTCAGCACGCGCACCTTCTTGCCCACCGGCACGACGACATGGTTGTCCACCTCGAGGAGGTAGTTCTCGCCCTTCTTCTCCGTGCCGTAGATCTGGTCGTACGGGGTGGACAGGGTGGACATGAAGCTCACGCCCTCGCCCTCGCCCTTGAGGTAGTCGTAGCCCCACTTCCACTGGTAACCGGTGGCCTTGATCGTGAGGTCGGGGTTGGACGTGTCGCGCAGCTCAAGCAGCGCCTTGGTCGCCGGCCAGGCCATGCCGATCAGGATGACGAACGGCAGCACCGTCCAGATGATCTCGACCGTGGTGTTCTCATGGAACTGCTCGGCCTTGTGGCCGACCGACTTGCGGTGGGCGTAGACGGAATAGAACATCACGCCGAACACGCCGACGAAGATCACGATGATGATCCACATCATCAGGTTGTGCAGGTCGTACACGGTCTGGCCCATGCGCGTGGCGCCCGGATCCAGGTTCCATTTGTAGTCGGCCCAGGCAGCCCCGGCCTGCGCGGCAACCATCGCGGCTGCTGCCAGTTTCGCGACGGACCTGGCGGCGCTTCGTGCCCCGCTTGCTGCCAACCTGCTCTTGATCATCATGCCCTCACTGATTCCCGAATCTTCGAAATACCCTGTGCTTGCAGCGCGCGCGCCATCTCGCGCCGGCGCGGCTCGTCCAGCAGGCGCCCGATCTCCACGCTGCGTCCCTGGGCGGCAATGGCCACCCGGTATGCGTCCCGCGGGCCGGACTCCGCCAGCCGCGCCCAGGCGCGGCTGAATTCATGGCGTCGCACGCGTCCGCCTTCGCCGGACTCCACCAGCAGGCGCGGACCGTCGATGCGGACCTGTTCATAGTCGCGCGCATGCCGCGCCTGCGCTAGGAAAGCGGCGAACAGGGCGACGACTTCCAGGCCCGCGAACGGCAGCACCATCCACGCGCCCTGGGATGCGAAGGCGGCGGCAATCAGCAAACTCAGGATGGCCAGCGCGCTGTACGCGGCTAGCAGGCCGGCGGGGCTCATGGAGCAGTTTCGCTTGACGGTAAGGCAGACGGACGACGCAGTATCCACGCCGAATCCACTAATGCATCAGGGGTTTTGGGTGACGCTCATCCGGCCACCTGCTTGCAGGGCCGGACAGGTCGAAAAACGTCGATAAATTAACACACTATCACCTCCCCCGGCAATGGAAAGCCGAGTCTGGCAGTCAGGAATTACGTCGCAGGATCACGCCGTTTTGCGGGGCACGCGTCGCTTGAATTCCAGTTTGGACACGGCCGGTGGCCGATAGTCACCACGCGGTGCGGCACGCCAGGCGTGGCCGTAGACAACCTCGATCGTTGCCGGCAACCGCCCACCGGCGCGCCGGCGTTCGTAGGCTTCCGACACGGCGACCCATCGCCGCCGCGTCACCAGCCCGCGCGGCCTGTCTGCCCGCGCGCCCCCCTGCCCGGACGCGCGAAGGTCCTTCGCCAATGCGTCCATCCCCTCGTAGGTGAGCGTGATCCGCTCCATGTCCATCACGGGCGCGGCGAAACCGGCCGCGCCCAGCATGTCACCCAGGTCATGCATGTCGATGAACTCGTGCACGCGCGCCGCGCCCCGCTCGCCATCCACGGATCGCCAGGCTTCGCGCAGCTCGCACAGGGTGTCCGGACCGTAACTGGAAAACATCAGGAGCCCCCCCGGCGCCAGCACCCTGCCGAGTTCCGCCAGCACGCGTGGCGCATCGGCGCACCAGGCGAGCGCAAGGTTGGACCATACGAGGCCGAAGGCGCCCTTGGCGAACGGCAGCCGCGCCATGTCCGCACGGGCGAGCGCCGGGCCGCCGCGTCCCAGCCATGCCGCCAGCCGCGCGCCCAGGCCACGCTCCCCGCCGGCGGCGCGCAGCGCGCCCGCTGACAGGTCGGTGCCGAACCACGGGGCGCCCGGAAAGCGCGCCTGCAGCAACCTGCGCGACGCGCCCGCCCCGCAGCCGGCATCGAGCATGGCTGCCGGCGCGACCTTCACATAGTCCAGGCGTTCGACCATGCGCGCCTCGATCTCGGCGCTTATCAGGCGAGGCAGGCCGCCGCGCCTTGCGGCGCGGTCCACGCGCGCCGCGGCGGCGCCTCCGTCTATCGCAGCCGGTGCGCGGCTCATGCCCCTGCAAGGTCCCGTTCGGCGCCCATCAGGCAACGGCGTCGGCGCGCCGGAGGCTGGCGATCATGGACACCTTCATCAGGTAGTCGCGCCGCGCCTCCGGGTCGGCTGCCGCGCGTTCCATGGCCTCGCGAAAGCGCGAACGCTCGGCAGGATCGCGCGCCTCGAGGTTTTTCTTGTTCTGCGTGGAGATGGTGTTCACGTACTCCAGCGCCACGGGGCGGCGCTGGCGCTCGTAGCGGTCCAGTTCGGATGCGGGCGCATCGCCGGCGAGCACGCGCACCAGCTTGCCCGCGAGGTTGAAGGCATCGTGGATGCCGCCGTTCATGCCCATTCCGCCCAGGGGATTGTTGAGGTGGGCGGCATCGCCGGCCAGGAACACCCGTCCGCCTCCGTAGGTCGGCGCGATCCGCTGGTGCACCGAGTACAGGGTACGGTGCACCGTCTCGAACGGCCCGGAGGTCCCCGCCACCCGCGCAAGCCGGGCCTGCACCGACGCTTCCGACAGGATCTGCTGCTCGCTTTCCTCGGCCCGCGTCGGGAACATGGCACGCCATACTCCCGATACCCGAAGCAGGAAGAACCACTCGTCCGGATCGGCGAAGTAGCTGACCTCGCACAGGTCCTCGAAACGCTGCTCGAACGGATAGGGTGTGCTCACCACCAGGAAGCGCTCGGGCCAGGTGAAGCCCTCCAACCTGATGCCCAGCGCCTCGCGAACGGCCGAACGACCGCCGTCGGCGCCGACCAGGAAGCTGCCGCGCAGTTGCCGCGCCGCACCGCGCGCCGATTCGACAACGGCCGTGACGCCCGCGCCATCCTGCTGGAGGCCCGTGACCCGCTCGCCGAAGCGGACCTCCCCGCCATGCGCCTCGAGCCAGCGCACCAGCACGCCGTTCAGTCGGAACTGCTCGCACTGCACGCGGAACGGGTGCTGCGTCAGGTCGGCAATGTCGCCGAAGTCGAAGCCCGCCTTCCATCCGGCGCGGTCGCGGTACTGCAGGCGCGGCGCCTTCAGCCCCATGCGGATCAGCTCCGATGCCGCGCCGAACCGCTCGAGCATGTCCAGCGTGGGCGGATGGAACGTGGATGCGCGCAGGTTCTCAGGCAGTGCTTCCTCCGCCTCGAGCACGACCACCTGCAATCCCGCTTCTGCGAGCACGCAGGCGACGCACAGGCCCACCGGGCCGGCGCCGGCCACCAGGACCGGGTCGCGGCTCATGGCCGCTGCATCGCGCAAGTGGTGGGCAAGGCCGTGACCCAGGGCTCGATGCGCGCCTCGGTGCGGAATCCCAGCGGCTGGCCCTCCACCCCGTTGCGCACGCCCTGCGTCCCGACGCGGTCCAGCACGGAAACGAACATCGGCTGCAGCAGCTGGTGGTCGGACGCACGCATCTGCACCTCGCCCAGCGGCGTGTCCTGGCGCATGCCTTCGAGCCGGGCGGCCACGGCCCGCGGTGTGGGCGTTCCGGCCGCGGGGGTCCCGCTACGCGTCGCGCCGGCTCCGGCCGCGAGGGTCCCACTACGCGTCGCGTCCGTTCCGGCCGCGACCAGGGCCCCGTCCAGCATGGCTGCCAGGGTGTGGATGCGGAAGAAATAGAAGTCCTCCCGGAACCGGTCCCGGTAGCGGCGCGCCATCGCATCGGTCGCGGGGGAGGCGACGTTGGCGTGCCACTCGCTCACCTGCCTGACCCGGCCGACGCCCGCATCGCCGATCGCGGTGACCGCGCCCAGCGACCCGGCATAGAAGGTGAAGAAGTCCACGGCGAGGTTTGCCTCGCGCGCAGCCTTCACCAGCAAGGTCAGGTCATTGCCCCAGTTGCCGGTGACCACCGTGTCGGCGCCGGACGCGCGGATCTTGGCGACGTAGGGCGCGAAGTCCTTGACCTGGCCGAGCGGGTGCAGCTCGTCGCCGACGATGCGCACGTCGGGACGGCGGCGCGCGAGGATCTCGCGCGCGGTGCGTGCCACCTGCTGGCCGAAGGAGTAGTTCTGGCCGATCAGGTACACCGCCTTCACCCGCGCATCGCGCTCGATGGCGCTGGCCATGGCCTCCAGTCGCATGTCGCTGGAGGCGTCGAAGCGGAAGTGCCAGAAACTGCAGCGCGAACCGGTGAGGTCGGGGTCGGCCGCCGCGTAGTTCAGGAACAGCACCTGGCGCGCAGGCTCGCGCTCGTTGTGGCGCCCGATGGCGTCGCTGAGCGCAAGCGCCGCCGCCGAGCTCTGGCCCTGCACGACGTAGCGCGCGCCCTGGTCGATCGCCGCGCGCAGCTGGGTCAAGGACTCCTGGGGCGACGCCTTGTTGTCCAGGGCCAGCAGCTCGTAGCGGTAAGCCCTTTTGCCCGGCCGCGCGTTGAGTTCATCGAAGGCCCAGCGGAAGTGCCGCAGGCTGGACTCTCCGGCGTTGGCAAAGGCCCCGCTCAGCGGGTCGATGAAGGCCACGCGTACGACCGGGGTGGCGGCCTGACCGGAAGGCGGGCTGGCGGGCGATTGCTGGGCGCGGACCAGGCCGGGCGCCGATGCGAACGCCAGCAGCACCGCGAGGGCGATGCGCAAGGCAGTCATGGGAAGGATGGGCAGATGGTGAAACAGACCGCATGTTCCGCGCTGCATCGCATGCTTGTCAATCGCGGGCGACGCTGCGGGCCAATGCGCCGGCAATGAGTCAGCCCATGACCGGCATCACGCGCGGACTGTGGCGCAACGCGGTGGATGCGCTGCTGGCGCAATCCTGCGTACTCTGCGGCGTTGACTGCGGCGCCGAGCCGGCGTGCGACGCCTGCATGGCCGACCTGCCTGCACTGCCCCTGGCGTGCCCGCAATGCGCGCTGCCCAGCCCCGGCGCGCAGGCCTGCGGCGCCTGCCTGCGCCGCCCGCCCGCCTTTGATGCCAGCCACGCAGCCTGGCACTACGGCTTTCCGCTGGACCGCCTGGTCGGCGCCTTCAAGTACCAGGCGCGGCTGCCGCTCGCGCGGCTGTTCGCTCGGGGCCTCGCGGAACTGCCCGCGGCCAGGCAGGGCAGGCCGCCCGACCTGCTTGTCCCCATGCCGCTGCACGCATCACGGCTGGCCGAGCGCGGCTACAACCAGGCCATGGAACTCGCCAGGGAGCTCTCCCGGCTCACCGGATGGCGCGCAGACCCGTACGTCGCCTCGCGCGGGCGCGCCACCACGGCACAGACCACGCTGAAGTTCGCCGCGCGAGCGGCCAACGTGCGCGGCGCTTTCTCCTGCGCCCGGCGCCTGGACGGCCTGCATGTCGCGGTGCTCGATGACGTGATGACCACTGGCGCCACCCTGGGCGAGCTGGCGCGCACGCTCAAGGCGGCGGGCGCCGCCAGCGTGTCCAACTGGGTGGTCGCTCGCGCCTACGCGGACTAGGCCCCGCCGACAGCGCGCCGGTACCGGCAGCAGGGACGCGGGGGCCGCATGAGCGACAATCCAGCATGCTCCAGGTCATCCTCTACCAGCCCGAGATCCCACCCAACACCGGCAACGTGATCCGCCTGTGCGCCAACACGGGTGCGGCGCTTCACCTTGTCGGCCCCCTGGGTTTCCGCATGGATGACGCCGACCTGCGCCGCGCCGGCCTGGATTACCACGAGTACGCGACGGTGCGGGTGCATGCGGACTGGACGGCCTGCCTCGCGGCGATCGGCAGCGCGCGCCTGTTTGCGTTCAGCACGCGCGGGACGCGCCGGCACGACACCGTGGACTGGCACGACGGCGACGCGCTGCTGTTCGGGCGCGAGACCCGCGGGCTGCCGGACGAACTGGTGGACGCACTCCCCGAAGACCGCCGCGTCAGGCTGCCGATGCGCCCGCACAACCGCAGCCTGAACCTGTCCAACGCGGTGGCCGTGGCGGTGTTCGAGGCGTGGCGGCAGACGGGGTTCGCGGGCGACGCGCGCGCCTGAGGGGCGGCGGGACGCGCGCCCGCGAGGGACGTGTATCAGGCCTCTCCGCGCGGATCGCGCGACATCAACTCGCGCACCGCCGCTGCCGGCGCGAGCCGGCCGTCCAGCACGGCGCACACCGCCTGGGTCACCGGCATGTCCACCGACGATGCCTGCGCCAGGCGCAGCACCTCGTGCGCGGTGTTCACCCCCTCGGCCACGTGGCCCAGTTGCGCCAGCGCCTGCGACAGGGGCAGTCCGCCCGCCAGCAGCAGCCCGACGCGGCGGTTGCGCGACAGGTCGCCGGTGCAGGTAAGGATCAGGTCACCCATGCCGGTGAGTCCGGTGAAGGTATCGGGCTGGGCGCCGAGCGCCACGCCGAGCCGGCGGATCTCCGCCAGGCCGCGCGTGATCAGGGCCGCGCGCGCATTCAGCCCGAGTTCGAGACCGTCGCAGATGCCGGTGGCGATGGCGAGCACGTTCTTTACCGCGCCGCCCGTCTCCACGCCCACCAGGTCGGTGGAAAAGTACACCCGCAGCGCCGCATCGTTCAGTTCCCGCGCGGTGTCGCGTGCGAAGGCCGCATCGCGCGAAGCCAGGGTCAGCGCGGTGGGCTGGCCACGCGCAACCTCCAGCGCGAAACTCGGCCCGCTCAGCGCGCCGGAGGGCGCGTCGGCGCCGGCCACCTCGTCCACGACCTGATGCGGAAGCCGCGCTGAACCACGCTCGAAGCCCTTGCACGCCCACAGGATGGGCAGCGCACTGCCACCCGCACCCCGGCGTTCGCGCAGCGAGGTGACCGCCTCGCGCAAGCCGGCCACCGGCGTGGCGAGCAGGGCCAGCGAAGCCCCGTCGAGCGCCGCCCTCGCGTCCGCGGTGACCTGGACCGGTTCCGGCAGCGCCACTTCGGGCAGGTAGCGCGCATTCACCCGGGTGGCTAGCATGGCCTGCGCCTGCGCGGCGTCCCGGGCGCACAAGGCAACCCGGTGGCGGCGCGACAAGGCGATGGCCAGGGCCGTGCCCCAGGCGCCCGCGCCGAGGATGGCGACCTTCATGCGTTGCGGTTCATCGCGGGACGGCCGGCGGGTGGCCGCGCTCGGCTACAGGCCCCAGACCGCGGCCACGCGCATGAACCCGGTGGATCCGTCGCGGTGACGCACGCGCACCCAGCCCGCCGGTCCTGCCTCGGCCAGGTCGAGCGCGATGCCGGGCTGCGCGCGGAACGCCACCGGCGCCTGGTCTTCCGCGCGCTCGCGCACCTCGACCGGCGCATCGCCGGCCCTGCCGCGGACCAGCACCGTGCGCTGCTCGGACAACGCCTTCTTCTCGACCCAGAACAGGTCGCCCGCGATGTCACGCACCTTCATCCAGCCATCGATGTTCACCACCACTTCCACCGGATAGTGGCGGGTCGCGACAAACACCTTCTTGGAGCGGGCCGAGGGCGCGTCATACAGCACCACGCCGTCGGCGGCAATGGAGCGGAACTCCGCGGCAACAGCCGGGCCGGCGCCGAGCAGCGCCAGCACCAGCGGCAGGACGCGGCTGCAGGCCCAGCGGGTGGCCGATCCCGGGCGCCGCGCCATCGCTCGCGCGCCCACGGGGTCAGTGCGCGATCTGGATGCGCGGGCCGTCATCGCCGCCACCCGCTGCCTGCTGCTCGGCCAGGCGCTGCTGGTACAGGGTCTCGAAACTCACAGGCTGCAGCACCACCGGCGGGAAGCCGGCACGGGTGACCGCGTCCGAGATCGCCTCGCGCGCATAGGGGAACAGCGTGTTCGGGCAGACGATGCCGAGGATGGGCCCGATGCTGTCTTCCGGAATGTTGCGAATCTGGAAGATGCCGGCCTGCGTCACCTCGACCAGGAACAGCGTCTTGTCCTCGGACTTGGCCGACACGGTGATGATCAGTGCGACCTCGAACATCGCCTCGTTGATCGCCGTCACCTGGTGCTCGATCTGTACCTCGAGTTGCGGCTGCTCGGGCTGCATGAACACCTGCGGCGCGCCGGGAACCTCGAGGGACATGTCCTTGACGTAGAGTTTCTCGATGGAAAAGACCATCTGCTGGGTATCGTCGCTCACTGTGGCTCCGGAAGTTGGGCGCGCGCTCGCGGCGCGCCGTGGGTAAGTCGGGAAATCGTTCGGGTGTCGCGTGGCCGGGCGGCCTGTCAGCCCGCGCCCAGAAGCGGCGCCAGGCCGCCGTCCCGGTCCAGCGCAACGAGGTCATCGCAGCCGCCGACGTGCGTGTCGCCCACGAAGATCTGCGGCACCGTGCGCCGGCCGGAACGCGCCATCATCTCGGCCCGGCGCCCGGGTTCGGCGTCCAGGTCGATGATCTCGGGCTGCGCGCCCCGCTCGCGCAACAGGCGCTCGGCGCGCTGGCAGTAGGGACACCAGCCGGTTGCATACATCAGGACGTGCGCAGCCATCGCAGCCTCAGGAAGTCAGGGGCAACCCGGCCTCGGACCAGGCCTTGATGCCGCCATTCAGGTTGTACACGCGGGTGAAACCGCCCTTGCGCAACACCGCGGCGGCCGAGCCGGACCGGCTGCCGGTCTCGCAATGCACGATCACCGGCTTGTCCTTGTGGCGCGACAGTTCGCCCAGCTTGTCGGCGAGGCCGCCCAGCGGCAGGTTCTTCGCGTTCAGCACGTGGCGCTTGGCGAACTCGGCGGGCTCGCGCACGTCCAGCATCAGCGCGTCTTCCTTGTTGATCATCACCGTGGCCTCCAGCGTGGTGACCCAGGGGCCGCCGGACGAGCGGCGCACCTGCGGCCACAGCAGCATGCCGCCGGACACGAAGGCGATCAGGATTAGCCAGATGTTGTCGAGTACGAATTTCATGGTTCTCAGGGCGCCTTGCGGATAGGGATGCCGGTGTGTGGATGCCGACCCCGGACCGCTGGCGCTCGGTGCCCGGGGTGACTGATCCGATATTATACGGGGCCCGGTGGACGGCACGCACGACAGCACGATGCACGCCGCCACACCAACCGCAAAGGCAGCCCGGAAATACCATGCACAAAGTCGTCCTACTGCGCCACGGCGAGTCCGTCTGGAACCGCGAGAACCGCTTCACAGGCTGGACCGACGTGGACCTGTCCGAACAGGGCCTGCTGGAGGCGCGTGCCGCCGGCCGCCTGCTGCGCGCCGAGGGCTACGACTTCGACATGGCATTCACGTCGGTGCTGCGCCGCGCGATCCGCACGCTCTGGATCACGCTGGAGGAACTCGACAGGATGTGGATCCCCGTGCACCACTCCTGGCGCCTGAACGAGCGCCACTACGGGGCACTGCAGGGCCTCAACAAGGCCGAGACCGCCGCGAAGTTCGGCGACGACCAGGTCAAGGTCTGGCGCCGCAGCTACGACACCCCGCCGCCCGCCCTCGAACCGGGCGACGAGCGCTCCCCCGAGGGCGACCCGCGCTATGCAACGCTCACGCCGGCCGAACTGCCCATGACCGAGTGCCTCAAGGACACGGTCGCGCGCTTCGTGCCCTACTGGAACGGATCCATCGTGCCCCAGGTGCGCGCCGGCAAGCGCGTGGTGATCGCGGCGCACGGCAACTCGCTGCGCGCGTTGATCAAGTACCTCGACCAGGTGTCCGACCAGGACATCGTCGAGCTCAACATCCCGACAGCCCGCCCGCTCGTCTACGAACTGGACGATGCGATGCGCCCGATCCGCCACTATTACCTGGGCGACCAGGCGGAGATCGAGAAGGCCGCCAAGGCGGTGGCGGCCCAAGCCGGAAAGCGCGCCTGAGCGGCGGCCCTGCCCCCGCCAGGCCGGCGCGTACGGCGTCGGCGCCGCCACGGCGCCTGCCGGCACTGGCCTTCCGGGCCATGCTTGCCGTGCTGCTGGGCTGCCCGTCCGGTGCAGCGCTGGCCCAAGGGGCGGCGCAGAAGCAGGCCCAGGCCAAGGAAAGCGCGGCCGACAAGGCGGACCTCGACGCGCTGCGCGCGCGCATCGAAAAGCTCAAGGGCGACATCGCCTCGTCCGAGGAGACGCGCAACGAGGCGCGCGATTCCCTGCGCGAGTCCGAGCGCGCCATATCGGCGGCCAACCGCATGCTGCGCGAACTGTCCTCCCAGCGCGACTCGGCGCGTGCCGAGCTGAAGGCGGCGGCCTCGCAGCGCCAGGACATCGAGGCAGACCTGGAACGGCGCCGCGAGGGCCTGTCGCGGCTGCTGGCCGCGCGCTACGTGCATGGCACCAGCGGCTACGCCAAGCTGCTGCTGTCGGGCGAGGACCCCAACCACATCGCGCGCGAGCTTCACTATTTCGGCTACGTGTCGCGCGCGCAGGCCGATTTCATCCGCATCCTGCGCACCAGCGCGGAACGCCTGCGCGAGCTGGAGCAGAACACGCGCGAAAAGACCACAGAACTGGCCGGCATCGAGGCCGGCAACAGGCGCGAGCGCGCCGAGCTCGTGCGGCGCCAGGGCGAGCGCCGCAAGGTGCTGGATGCCGCCTCCGAACGGGTCCGGCTGCAGCAGCGCGAGGTCAAGGTCCTGGAGCGCGACGAAGCCCGCCTCACCCGCCTGGTGCAGGAACTCGTTCGGGCGATCGCGCCGGTGCCGGGCAAGGCTGGACGGCGCAACGAGCGCCTGCCCGAGGCCGCCACGGGAGCCGCCGCCGGCGACGGGGCCTTCGACCGGCTGCGCGGACTGCTGCGCCTGCCGATAAAGGGGGAACTTGTCGGCCGGTTCGGGGGTCAACGTGAGGGTGGCGGGCCGTCCTGGAAAGGACTGTTCATCCGCGGCCAGACCGGGCAGGAAGTCCGGGCGGTCGCGGCAGGGCGGGTGGTGTTCGCCGACTGGATGCGCGGTTTCGGCAACCTGCTGGTGGTCGACCACGGCAGCGGCTATCTGACCATCTACGGGAACAACGAAGCCGTACTGAAGCAGGTAGGCGATGCGGTGAAGGGCGGCGACGTGGTGGCGACGGTCGGCGCGAGCGGTGGCAACGCGGATTCCGGTCTATACTTTGAAATGCGCCATGAAGGCAAGGCGCTGGACCCCCTCAAGTGGGTGTCCCTGAAGTAGGATCAGTCCGCAAGCCCTTGTTTTCCATGTGACTTGTCCCGGGAGCTGTTCCCATGATCTCCAAGTTCAAATCCGCCAGCCTGGTGATGGCTGGCGTCCTCGCGGGCGTGCTGCTGTCGCTCAATTTCTCGGCCAGCGCCCAGCGCGAGACCACGCGCCTGCCGCTGCCGGTGGAAGAACTGCGCGCCTTCGCGGAGGTGTTCGGCGCGATCAAGGCGGGATACGTAGAGCCGGTCGAGGACAAGCGCCTGATCACCGAAGCCATCAACGGCATGCTGTCGGGCCTGGATCCGCATTCGGCCTACCTCGACACCGAGGCATTCAAGGAGCTGCAGGTCGGCACGCAGGGCGAGTTCGGCGGCCTGGGCATCGAAGTGGGCATGGAAGACGGCTTCGTCAAGGTGGTGTCCCCGATCGAGGACACGCCCGCGTTCCGCGCCGGCCTCAAGCCCGGCGACCTGATCATCAAGCTCGATGACACGCCGGTGAAGGGCATGAGCCTGAACGACGCGGTCAAGCGCATGCGCGGCAAGCCGAAGGCGCCGATCCGCCTGACCATCGTGCGCAAGGGCGAGTCCAAGCCCTTCGAGGTCACGCTGATCCGCGACGTGATCCGGGTGCAGAGCGTCAAGTCCAAGATGATCGAGCCGGGCTACGGCTGGGTGCGCGTGTCCCAGTTCCAGGAACACACCGGCGAGAACCTCGCGCGCCACATCACGCAGCTCTACAAGGACGGTCCGCTCAAGGGCCTGATCCTCGACCTGCGCAACGACCCGGGCGGCCTGCTCAACGGCGCGGTCGGCATCTCCGCCGCGTTCCTGCCGGCCAGGGCGCTGGTGGTGAGCACCGACGGCCGCACCGAGGACGCGCGCCGCAAGTTCGTCGCCGCGCCCGAGGACTACCTGCGTGGCAGCCGCGAGGACTACCTCAAGGGCCTGCCCGCCGCGGTGAAGAACGTGCCCATGGTGGTGCTGGTCAACGGCGGCTCGGCTTCGGCCTCGGAGATCGTCGCCGGCGCCCTGCAGGACCACAAGCGCGCCACCATCATCGGCACGCAGACCTTCGGCAAGGGCTCGGTGCAGACCATCATGCCGCTGGGCAACTCCACCGCCATCAAGCTGACCACGGCGCGCTACTACACGCCGCTGGGCCGCTCGATCCAGGCCAAGGGCATCGTTCCCGACATCGTGGTCGAGGACCCCACCTCGCCGTCCTCGCGGGTGCGCGAGGCCGACCTGGCCAAGCACCTGGGCAACGACAAGGACAAGGCCGGCGCCCAGCCGGACCGCGAGCGCGCGCAGATGCAGCGCCCGCCGGCCGACGAGGGCGCCAACGCCAAGCCGCTGGAGTTCGCGTCGGACGCGGACTTCCAGTTCCAGCAGGCGGTGAACTTCCTCAAGGGCAAGCCGGTGCAACAGCCGCCGGTGCAGGCCTCTGCCGCGCCCGCCGCCGGCGCGGACGCCAAGAAGAACTGATCCCCGCGAGGGGAACAGCGACGCGGGGATGAACGACGGGCAGCTGCTGCGCTACTCGCGCCACCTGCTGCTGGACGAGTTCGGCGTCGAGGCCCAGGAGACCCTGCTCGGCTCGCATGCGCTGGTGATAGGCGCGGGGGGGCTGGGCTCTCCCGCCGCCATGTACCTCGCCTCGGCAGGCGTAGGCCGCATCACCCTGGCCGATGCCGACACGGTGGACCTGACGAACCTGCAGCGCCAGATCCTGCACGCGAGCGACTCGGTGGGCCGGCCCAAGGTCGAGTCCGGGCGCGACACGCTGGCGCGCATCAACCCGGAAGTCGCGGTCATCGCGCTGCAGGCCCGGGCAGAAGGCGCGCTGCTCGACGAGCTGGTCGTCGGCGCCGACGTGGTGCTGGACTGCTGCGACAACTTCGCCACCCGGCATGCGGTGAACCGCGCCTGCGTCCGTGCCGGCAAGCCGCTGGTGTCCGGCGCGGCGCTGCGCTTCGACGGGCAGGTAGCGGTGTTCGATCCGCGCGATCCGGCCAGCCCCTGCTATGAGTGCCTGTTCCCGGCCGAGGGCGAGTTCGAGGAGATGCGCTGCGCGGTGATGGGGGTGTTCGCACCGCTCACCGGCATCATCGGCACCATGCAGGCGGCCGAGGCGATCAAGTGCCTGACCGGCGTGGGCCGGACGCTCGCAGGGCGCCTGCTGCTGCTGGATGCGCTCAGCATGGAGTGGCGTTCGATGCGCGTGCCGCGCGATCCGGCCTGCCGCGTCTGCGGGGCGGGACACGCCCACGCCGGCTGAACCGGCCAAAAAGGCCTCAAAACAGCCTAAGCGGCTGTTTTAATTGAATAATTTTCAATCACGTCAGGAACGGCAGCTGCTTGTCCAGGCCCTCGGCCGGCATCCGCTTGAAACCGCTCTTGGCGTACTGGTGCCAGCGTCCCAGCACGTAGCAGACGATCAGGTTGGCCTGCGCGCC
>CAIVVS010000007.1 GCA_903909415.1 uncultured Pseudomonadota bacterium
CAACGAAACCACCCGCACCGCGCTGCGCCCCGGCGGCATCACCCTGGGCGCCGGCCGGCGCCAGCGGGAAGCCGCCTCGCGCCGGACCGCGGCCCGGCGCGCCGGCAGGCCTGCCGCGGCGACCGAGGCGGCGCAGGCCAAAGCTGCAATACGCCCCGCGACCTGAGCACGCGACCCAAGACACGCGACCTGATATCACGCGACCTGAGCACCCGAACACCGTTCGTACACCAACGATTCCGCCCGCAGGGCGGGGCACCACGACCACACCCTAGGAGGAAACACCATGGCTGACATGTCGGTTGAGTTCTGCGGCATCAAGTTCAAGCACCCGGTCATCATCGCGTCGCTGGAGACCACCAACGGGCCGGAAGTGCTGCGCGAGTGCGTGGACGCCGGCGCCGCGGGGATGATCGTCAAGACCCTGACCGACATCGAGGACATGGCGCGGCTGACGGAGAACTCCAAGTACGCGATCCTCAACGAGAAGAACGAGCTCATCAAGGGCAAGGTCAACAAGAACTTCGTGTTCTACAGCCGCTCGGGCTACTCCAGCACGCACTTCCGCGAGTGGCTGCCGCACCTGATCGAGATGCGCAAGTACGCCGCCGACCAGGGCTCGCACCTGATCGGCAGCGCCGGCGGCAAGACGGTGCAGAGCTGGGTGGACATCAGCCGCACCATCGAGGACGCGGGCCTGCCCATGGTGGAGCTGAACTTCGGCTGCCCGCACCCGGCGATGATGCCCGGGGTGCACGGCGGCTCCATGATCGGCCAGGAGCCCGACGTCGCCCGCGAGGTGACCGCGCGCGTGGTCGAGGCGGTGAAGATTCCGGTGATGGTCAAGCTCACGCCCGACCAGTCGCGCGTGCTGGACGTGGCGCGCGCGGTGAAGGAAGCCGGCGCCGCCGCGGTGACCGCGACCAACCGCTACACCGGTTTCTCGGTGGACATCGAGACCGGCCAGCCGCGCCTGGGCGGCCCCGCCGGCATCGGCGGGACCTGGGCCAAGCCGCTGTCGCTGCGCTGGGTGAACCGCATCTTCACCGAGCTGGGCATGCCGGTGAGCGGCTCCAACGGCATCTACGACCACCGCGACATCGTCGAGTTCATCATGACCGGCGCGCCGGTGGTGCAGGTCGGCTCCATCCTGATGCTGAAGGGCATCAAGTACCTCCCCCACATGATCAAGGGGCTGGAGGAGTTCATGGACTCGCACGGCTACAAGGATATCGAGTCCATGGTGGGCATCGCCTCCAAGCGCGCGGTCAAGGACTACGGCGACCAGTTCAAGAAGCCGCGCATGCACAGCGAAGTCGCCATCGACGCCTGCAAGAACCCCAAGTGCACGATCTGCATCCAGACCTGCTTCTACGATGCGCTGGCGCAGGGCGCCGGCAAGGTGGACACCATCCACGCCAACTGCATCGGCTGCGAGATGTGCACCCAGACCTGCCCGTTCGGCGCGACCGACATGTTCGTCACCAGCGCCGAGCGCCGGGCCGAGCAGGAGTTCTTCCAGATCCCCGAGGCGGTGTTCGAGAAGGGCAAGTTCGAGAAGGGCTTCGACCGCGGCATCAAGCTGTCCAAGGTCAAGGAGTAGGGGTGGGAGCAGGCGTGGAACCGAGGGTGGAATCGAGCGTGACCAAGGGCAAGGAAGCGGGCAAGGAAGCGGGCAAGGCATCCGGGGGCAGCTGGCGTTTCGCCTTCGACATCGGCGGCACCTTCACCGACCTGGTGCTGCTGGGCACGGACGGCACGGTGCACACCGGCAAGGTGCTGAGCGACCACGATGACGTGGTCGCGCCGATCCGCACCGGGCTGGTCCGCATGCTGGAGCAGCACGGCATCCCCTTGTCCGACGTGAGCGAGGTGGTGGCCGGCGCAACCACCGCCGTCACCAACCTGGTGATCGAACGCAAGGGCGCGCGCACCGGCCTGATCACGACCAAGGGGTTCCGGGACGTGATCGAGATCGCGCGCGAACTGCGCTACGACCTCTATGACCTGACCGCGCCCGGCCCCGACCCGGTGATCCCGCGCGAGCTGCGCGTCGAGGTGGACGAGCGCCTGGACGCCCAGGGCACGGTGGTCACCGCGCCCACCGACGCCGACATCGAGCGCGCCGTGGTGCAGTTGCGCGACGCCGGCGTGCGCGCCATCGCCGTCTGCTTCCTGCACAGCTTCACCAACCCGGCGCACGAGGAACGGGTCAAGGCCATCGCCGCGCGCATCGCGCCCGGCATCGCCGTGTCGCTCTCGTCCGAGGTGCTGGGCGAGCTGCGCGAGTACGAGCGCACCGTCGCCACCGTACTGAATGCCTATGTCATGCCGATGGTGGGCGCTTACCTTGGCGAGATCGAGGACGGCCTCAAGGCGATCGGCATCAATGCCACGCTGCGCATCATGCAGTCCAACGGCGGGGTGATCTCGCGCGAGTTCGGCGAGCGCATGCCGATCCGCATGCTGGAGTCCGGCCCGGCCGCCGGCGCCCTGGGCGCGGCGCACGCGGCGCGCATCGCCGCCAAGCCGGACGTGATCGCCTTCGACATGGGCGGCACCACCGCCAAGGCCTGCCTGATCTCGGACGGCACGCCCTCGGTGACCACCGAGTTCGAGGCGGCGCGCCTGCAGCGATTCAAGAAGGGCAGCGGCCTGCCGGTGCGCCTGCCCACGGTGGACCTGATCGAGATCGGCGCAGGCGGCGGCAGCATCGCGCACGTGGATGCGACCGGCCTGCTCAAGGTCGGCCCGCACAGCGCCGGCTCCAGCCCCGGCCCGGCCTGCTACGGCCTGGGCGGCACGCGCCCCACGGTGACCGACGCGGCCCTGCTGCTCGGCTACCTCGACCCCGAGGGCACGCTCTCCGGCGCGGTGCGCATGCGTCCGGACCTGGCCGAGAAGGCGATCGAGGAACACATCGCCAAGCCGCTCGGCCTGTCGGTGATCGCCGCCGCCAGCGGCATCCACCGCATCGTCTGCGAACACATGGCCGCCGCCGCCAAGATCCACGCGGTGGAGAACGGCCGCGACGTGCGCCGCTACACGCTGCTGGCCTTCGGCGGTGCGGGTCCGATCCACGCGCGCGAGGTCGCGCGCCGCACCGGCTGCACCGAGGTGCTGGTGCCGGCGAACGCCGGCGTGTTCTCCGCCTTCGGCCTGCTGGTCGCGCCGATGAAGGTGGACATGGTGCGCACCCGCTTCACGCGCCTGGCGAACATGCAGGATGACGCCGACTGGACGCCGGTCGAGGCGCTGCTGGCCGGCATGGAGAACTCGCTGCGCGCCGAACTCGCCTCGGCCGGCGTGCCCGCGTCCGAGATCCGCTTCCGCCGCACCGCCGACATGCGCTACGTCGGCCAGGGCTTCGAGGTGGAAACCGAACTGGCGGGACAGCTCAGGGGCAACCCGCGCGCCGACCTGGAAGCACGTTTCAACGCCGCCTATGCGGCGCGCTTCGGCCAGCACCTGGAGGCGCAGCGCATCGAGGTGGTGAACTGGCGCGTGGAAGGCTATGCCGCCGCGCCGGCGACACCGCAACGCCCGGGTGCCCCGGGCGCGAATGCCTCGGCGGCGGTGAAGCGCAGCCGGAAGGCCTTCTTCCCCGACCTCGACGCCTTCGTCGAGACACCGGTGGTGGCGGAGTCCGCATTGCGGCCCGGCCAGATGCATGACGGCCCGGCGCTCATCGAGCAGGCCGGCTCCACCGTGGTGGTCGGTCCCGGCGACCGCTACAGCATCGATGCCGCCGGCAACCTCTGCTACACGCTGGGCGCGCGCACCGGCCACGGCTCCTAGGACCCAGTCAGGACACGCCCGAACATGAACCCGATCGACCTCGAGATCTACTGGAACCGCCTGATCGCCATCACCGACGAGGCGGGCGCGGCACTCAAGCGCACCTCCTTCTCCACCGTGGTGCGCGAATCCAATGACTTCGCCTGCGTGTTGCTGGACACCGAGGCGCGCCTGGTCGCGCAGTCCACGCTCAGCATCCCGGGCTTCATCGGCACCGCGCCGCTGTCGCTCAAGGGCATGTTGAAGGTGTTCCCCAAGGAAACGCTGCGCCCCGGCGACATCCTGTTCACCAACGACCCGTGGATAGGCACCGGGCACCTGCCCGACGCCACCATGGCCGCGCCGATCTTCTCGCGCGGCAAGGACGGCAAGCCCGGCAAGCTGGTGGCCTTCGCCATCGCGGTGGCCCACCTGTCGGACATCGGCGGCCGCCAGTGGTCGGCCGACGCCGGCGAGATGTACGAGGAGGGCATCCGCTTCCCGGTGATCAAGCTGGCCGAGGCAGGCCGCATGAATCCCTGGGTGATGCAGATGCTGGAGGCCAACGTGCGCCTGCCGCAGCAGGTGCGCGGCGACATCGAGGCGCAGATGGGCGCGCTGCGCGTGGCCGACCGTCGCCTGGCCGAGATGCTGGAGGAGTACGGGCTGGAGGGCATCGACGACATCGCCGCGGCGATCTTCCATGCCTCGGAGGAAGCCGCGCTGCGCGAACTGCGCCTGATCCCGCCGGGCACCTATACCGGCGGCGTGGACTCCGACGGCTGGGACGAGCCGGTGCGCATCCGCGCCACCGTCACCGTCACCCATGACGGCGTGACCGTGGACTACAGCGGCAGCACGGCGCAGGTGCGCTTCGGCATCAACGAGACCTTCAACCACACCTACGCCTACACCATTTACCCGTTCAAGTGCCTGCTGTCCCCGGGCATCCCGAACAATGACGGCTTCACGCGCCTGTTCAAGGTGATCGCGCCCGAGGGCAGCATCGTCAACGCGCGGCCGCCGGCCGCGGTCGGCGCGCGCCACCTGATCGGCCACCAGCTGCAGGCGGCGGTGTTCGAGGCGCTCGCGCCGGTGATGCCCGACCGGGTGCAGGCCGACAGCGGCACGCCGCTCTGGTCGGTGCTGATGCGTGGCGTGGATGCGGAGAAGGGCACGTCGTTCTCCACCATCCTGTTCTTCAACGGCGGCATGGGCGCGATGAGCCGGCGCGACGGCCCGCCGGCCTCGGGCTTCCCGGCCAACATCTCCAACACGCCGGTGGAAATCGCCGAGACCCTGGCGCCGGTGCTGTTCACCGCCAAGCGCCTGGACGACGGGTCTGGCGGCGCCGGCACGCATCGCGGCGGCATGGGGCAGGTGGTGTCCTTCACCTCGCGCTGGCCCGGACGGCTGCGCGTGTCCCTGCTCACCGACCGCACCCGCATTCCCGCCAAGGGCATCATGGGCGGCGAGGCCGGGCGCACCGGGCATGTGTTCCGCAACGGCAAGCCGGTGGAGAACGCCAAGGGCGTGGTGGACCTGGTCGAGGGCGACACCCTGGAACTGGGGCTGCCCGGCGGCGGCGGTTACGGCCGGGCCTGAGCGGCCTGCATCGCGGCGCCCCGGCATGGGTTGCCGGGGCGGAAAACGCTAGACTGGCGCCTCCTACCGCCATGGAGCCGCCCATGAAGCAGATGCAGCAGGAGCAGTCCGCGCAGCAGCCCGCCACGCAGAACCGAGTCCTCACCCAGGCCGACATCGACCAGCGCGTGTTCGACCTGTACGACGAGTACTGCCACGGCCGCATCGACCGGCGCGAGTTCCTGTCGCGCGCCAGCGCCATCACCGTGGCCGGCATCTCGGGCCTGGCCATGGCCCAGGCGCTGATCCCGCAGTACGCGCGCGCCCAGACCATCTCCTTCACCGACTCGCGCATCAAGGCGCAGTACGTGAACTATCCCTCGCCCGGCGGCAACTCCGGCCAGATGCGCGGCTACCTGGTGCAGCCCGCCGGCAACGGCCCGTTCCCGGTGGTGCTGGTGATCCACGAGAACCGCGGCCTGAATCCCTATGTGGAGGACGTCGCGCGCCGCGCCGCGGTGGACGGTTTCCTCGCGCTCGCACCCGACGGCCTGGCGCCGCTGGGCGGCTATCCCGGCAATGACGACGACGGCCGCGAGATGCAGGGCCGGCTCGACCAGGCCAAGCTGCGCACCGACATGCTCAACAGCGCGCGCTTCCTGAAGGCGCACAAGCTGTCCACCGGCAAG
>CAIVVS010000008.1 GCA_903909415.1 uncultured Pseudomonadota bacterium
GCCGCGAGCGAACCGAACGCGGCGACCAGCGTGCCGATGAGGCTGTAGCGCGCGAACACCGCCGTGCGCTCGCGGTCGGTCACCACGCGGGACATCACCGCGTGCTCGAGCGGCAGGAATACGCTGACGTCGCCGCTGGAAGGGTTCAGGGTGCCCAGGAGCGCCACCAGAGCCAACGGCCAGAAGGTGGTGAAGGCCGCGAAGCCCAGGCCCGTGCACGCCATCAGGACCGTGGCCGCGAGGAGCAGCGACCGATAGTGGAAGCGGTACGCGTGCAGGCCGACCGCCAGCGTCAGCACGCCCGAGCCCAGCAGGGTGGTGGTGGCGATCACGCCGACCTCGAACGGCGTGAAGCCGAGTTCGAGCAGGTACAGCGGCAACAGCAGGCTGACGAAGCCGTCGCCGAAGGCGCGCACGCCCTTGGCGGCCAGGAGCCGGTTGACGTGCAGATGGGAGGCTGGAATATTCACCTGTCTGGTACTGTAATCCATTCGTTCCTCACCCCGACCGGAGATTCCCATGAGTTCGGACCACGCCCTGCACAGGGCGCTCGCGCGCGTAGTTGCCGTGCGGCCCGGCGAGGCGCGTGCGCTGCTGTGGTCCTTCGCGTATTTCTTCTGCCTGCTGGCGGGCTACTACGTGCTGCGCCCGCTGCGCGACGAGATGGGCATCGCGGGCGGGGTGCGCAACCTGCAGTGGCTGTTCACGGCCACCTTCCTCGTGATGCTTGCGGCGGTGCCGGTGTTCGGTGCAGTGGTCGCGCGCCTGCCGCGCAAACGCTTCGTGCCGCTGGTCTACCACTTCTTCGTCGCCAACATCGCCGTGTTCTGGGTCCTGCTGACGCTCGACGTGGAGAAGGTCGTGGTGGCGCGGGTGTTCTTCGTGTGGATCAGCGTGTTCAACCTGTTTGCGGTGTCGGTGTTCTGGTCGTTCATGGCGGATTTGTGGCAGAGCGAACAAGGCAAGCGCCTCTTCGGCTTCATTGCGGCGGGCGGGTCGGCGGGGGCGTTGCTCGGGCCGGTGGTCACGGTGGCGCTGGCCGTGCCGCTGGGGCCGGTCAACCTGTTGATCATCGCGGCACTGCTGCTGGAGTTGGCGGTGCTGTGCGCGCACCGGTTGGAGTCGGCGGTGCCGAAGGCGGCGGAGGGCGGGACCGCCAAGCCGGCCGATTCAGGCGCCATTGGCGGTGGCTGGCTTTCCGGCATCCTGATGGTGCTGCGCTCGCCTTATCTCGCAGGGATCGCGCTGTGGGTTGCGTTGCTGTCGCTCGCCGGCACGTTCCTCTACTTCCAGCAGGCGAGCATCGTCGCGGCGGCCTCGGACGACCCGGCGGTGCGCACGCGCATCTTCGCGACCATCGACCTCGCGATCGGGATCCTGACGATCTTTGTGCAGTTCCTCGCGACCGGGCGGCTGATCGCGCGGTTCGGCGTCGGCCCGGCAGCGGCGGCGTTGCCGCTGGTGTTTGCGTTGGGGTTCCTCGCGCTCGCCTTCACGCCGGCACTGTTTGTGGTGATCGGGTTCCAGGCGCTGCAGCGGGCGACCAACTTCGCGCTGTCCAACCCGGCGCGCGAGGTGCTTTTCACCGTGCTCGAGCGCGAAGAGAAGTACAAGGCCAAGAACGTGATCGACATCGTCGTGTTCCGCGGCGCGGATGCGGGCAGCGGCTGGGTGTTCTCGGCGCTGCGCGGCGCGGGGCTGGAACTGTCGTCGATCTCGCTGGCAACGGTGCCGGTGGCTGCGCTGTGGCTCGCGCTTGCACTAGCGCTGGGGCGTGGGCAGGCGCGGCGCGCGGCATCCCTGTCGTCCCATTAATTCAGAACATTTATTTCAAAACACCGGGCAGATTCAAGAACGAAGTGCGCGAGTGCTGCGAGTAGAGTATCTCAGATCTATAAATTCGAGAGGGGTTAGGTAGCCCAACTTTTTTCGTGGTCGGTTGTTGAGGCGGTTGGCGATGA
>CAIVVS010000009.1 GCA_903909415.1 uncultured Pseudomonadota bacterium
GGCGATGCGCCTGCCGGCCGCCGCGAGCAGCGCGCCCGGTTCGATCGCGGCGGCGCGGGTGGCGGCATGCCGCACCACGCCGCGCTGCGCGAGGACGGCGGCCGCCAGGCGCTGGGCGCGCGGCGCATGCGAGGCCAGCGGCAAAGGCGAGTCATACACCAGCGACAGGCGCGCGCGCGGGCCGAGGCGGGTGCGCATCGCCAGCACCGTCTCCACGCCGCCGGCACCCCCCCCGACCACCGCGATGTCCAGCGCCCCCGGGTCGCCCGCGGCGAGCGCGTTCCACGCCGCGAGGAAGGCATCCACCGGCTTGATGGCCAGCAACTGGCCGCGCGCGATCGCCCCGGCGGCGCCGGCCAGGCCCGCGGTCGGTGGCGTCGAGCCGATGTCCAGCGACAGCAGGTCCCAGGACAGGCGCGTGCCGTCATCGAGATCCAGCACGCGCGCGCCGGCGTCCATGCGAATGACGCGCTGCGCCAGCAGGCGCGCACCGGCGCGCGCCGCCAGCCACGCGAGGTCGACGTGGCATTCCTCGAAGGCGTAGAAGCCGGCGACCAGCCCGGGCAGCATCCCCGAGTAAGCCGCCCAGCGACCCGGGTTCACCAGCACCAGGTCGAGGTCGGGTTCCGCCACGAGCGCGAAACGGCGCAGCACCTCGATGTGCGCGTGGCCGCCCCCGACCAGCACCAGGGTCTTCACGGGCCGGACTCCACCAGTTCACCCATGCCGCAGGAAGCCAGCCGCGCCAGGTCGCCGGGCCGGTCCAGGTCCCAGAGCGGCGGCAGCTCGCGCCAGGTGAGGCCGGCAGCGCCAAGACGTTCGCGCGTCTGCTGCATCACGCGCTCACTGCCCCATTCGACGTCCCGGAACACCGCGTCGCGCGCCGCGCCCAGCCCGGCGCGCAGGCCGACCAGTACATAGCCGCCGTCCTCGGCGGGCACGAACACCGCATCGGACTCCGCCAGTGCCGCCGCGGCAGCGTCCAGGCAGGCGGCATCCATCGCGGGGATGTCGGAGCCGATCAGCAGGGTCGCGCCGCCGGCAAAAGCGAAGCAGCGCGCCATGCGTTCGCCAAGGTCGCCTATGCCCTGGGCGTGCAGGGATACACCGAATTCGCTCGCGCAGTCCGCGAAGAAGCCATGCGTCACATCCGGCGCGCACCAGAGTTCCACCGACGCCGGGCGTGCGGCCGTCGGCATGCCATTCGCTGCGCCGGTCGCCACCGCGAGCCCATGCCGCACCAGCCGGCGGTGCAGGCGCGCGGCGCCCTCGGCGCCCAGCGCCGGGATCAGGCGGGTCTTCACCGCACCCGGCACCGGCGCCTTGGCGAACACCGCGATGCGCAGCGCGTGGCCGGCCATCAGCGCGCCGTCCGCTCCGGGCTGTAGGCGCGCGCCAGCGAGTCGGGCGAAGCGCCGAAGAAGTAGCGCAGGCGCAGCGACCACATCAGCAGGATGGTGCGCAGCGCGCCATGACGGTCCCAGCGCCGGCCGGACGTGGCCACGGCCTCGCGCAGGCAGGCGGGCGGCGACAGGCGCTTCAGCCGCGCGGACAGTTCGATGTCTTCCATCAGCGGGATGGCCGGGAAACGCCCCGCCGCCTCGAAGGCCTCGCGTCGCATGAACATCGCCTGGTCGCCGGTGGCGATGCCGGTCAGGCGCGAACGCAGGTTCATCATCACCGCGACCAGCGGCAGCAGCGTGCTCGCGCCATCGATGCGCACGTCGAAGCGCCCCCAGGCCCGTTCCGCCAGCGCGCGCGCCACCAGCGCATCGGCGCCTTCGGGCAGGCGGGCATCCGCGTGCAGGAACAGCAGCGCATCACCGCGCGCGGCGGCGGCCCCGGCGTTCATCTGGCTGGCGCGGCCGCGCGGCGCGACCAGCACGCGGTCGGCCAGCGGCGTGGCGCGCACCACAGTGTCATCCGTGGATCCGCCATCCACCACCAGGACTTCCACGCCGCGCGCGCGCAGCGCCTGCAGCGGCGCGAGCGCGGCGGCGATGCCTGCGGATTCTTCCAGCACCGGAATGACTATCGACAGCATGGGCCAAGACTAGCGCGCCTTGTCACGCACGGGTTCGCGCGTCGGGTCGCGCGTGAGATCGTTCAGCGCCCAGTCATACTCGATGAAGCGGATCGTCGCCCTTCCCTCGGCGACCAACTCGCGCTGCTCGGCCGTGTCGGCCAGCAAGGCGGCATGGCGGCCCAGCCAGGCCGCGAGCGAGGTCACCGGCGCGCCGCCCGCCACGCCGCGCCAGCCCTTGTCCCAGTCCTTGCCGTACCAGTCGAAGATGCGCGATAGCTCCAGCGCCCCGCGTTGCGCGTCGTAGCGGTTGCGGCTGCGGTCGGACAGGAAGCGCTGCGCCTGCTGCTCGAGCTGCGCGTCCAGGCGCGCGGCGACATAGGCTTCCTCGCGCAGCATCGGGCAGCCGATGGACGCGCAGTTCACCGCGAAGTGCAGGCGCACGTCCTCGTAGGCCCCGGGCGCGCGCAGCATCTCGTGCTCGACCGCATCCAGCGTCTGCTCGCGCCCCAGCAGACGGAAGAACTTCTGCTTCCAGGCGTTGGTGAACACGCTGCCGTAGTCGCGTATCGACTTGTGGCGCGGGTACTGGGTGAGGATCAGCTCGACGGTGAAGCCGTTGTAGGCATTGATCAGGAAGGCCATGCGCTCGGGCTTGCTCCAGGCCGCGAACTGCGCTTCGGTCACCGCTTCCAGCGAGGCCAGCCAGGCCTTCAGGGCGGCGCGGTCGCGCGCCATGCCGGCGTAGTCCAGTTGCGAGGCCTTGCCGCCCTCGCGCAGCACCACGTGCTTCGCGAGCAGCGCGTTCCAGGCCGCGTAGCCGTGGTCGAAGGCCTGCGACCATGCGGGGCTGGCGCCCGATGCCAGCACCCCCGCCACCACCACGGCACGGAGCAGGCGCCGCAGCAGCATCAATGCGCTTCCACGGGATAGGCCGGCCGGCGGTCGGTGAGCAGGCCCGGCAGCGCCGCGAGCACGCCGGCCAGCGACCCCTCGCCGCGCGTCCAGGCCTGCCAGGCATCCAGCACCGCCCACTGGCCGCGGGTCACGCCGGCGCGCTTCCAGGCCCCGGCCGCGTACTTGTTGGCCTCGCTCATGGTCGGGTAGATGTGGATGGTGCCGAGGATCTTGCTCAGGCCCAGGCCGTGGCGCATCGCGAGCACGAACTCGGCGATCAGTTCTCCCGCACCCTCGCCGACGATGGTCACGCCCAGGATGCGGTCGCTGCCAGGTGCGGTCAGCACCTTGACCATGCCGTGCGCCTCGCCCTCGGCGATCGCGCGGTCCAGGTCGTCGATGCCGTAGCGCGTGACCTGCACCGCGATGCCGCGCTCGCGCGCCTCGGATTCCGACAGGCCGACGCGCGCCACCTCGGGGTCGGTGAAGGTCGCCCAGGGGATCACCGAATAGTCGGCGCGGAAACGCTTCAGACCGCCGAACAGCGCGTTCACCGCCGCATACCAGGCCTGGTGCGCGGCGACATGGGTGAACTGGTAGGGACCGACCACGTCGCCGCAGGCGTAGATGTTGGGCAGGCGCGTCTGCAGGAACTCGTCTGCCTGCACGGTGCGGGCCGGCGTATTGCCTATACCCAGTTCCTCCAGCCCGTAGCCGGCGGTGTTCGCCACCCGACCGACGGCGCAGAGCAGTGCGTCGAAGCCGACCACCACCTCCTCCACCGGCTTGCCGTCCGCGTCCAGCCGGTCGGCGAGCAACTGCTTCTCGCCGTCCTGGATGCGGAACGCGCGCGCGCGGTGGCCGGTGAGCACGGCGATGCCCCCGGCGCGGAATGCCGCCATCACCGCCTCCGACACCTCCGGGTCCTCGCGCACCAGCAGGCGCGGCGCCATCTCGACCTGCGTGACCTGCGAGCCGAGGCGCGCGAAGGCCTGCGCCAGTTCCGAGCCGATCGGCCCGCCGCCGAGTACCAGCAGTCGCTTGGGGCGCTCGCGCAGCGACCAGACCGTGTCCGAGGTCAGGCAGCCGACCTGCTCGATGCCCGGAATCGGCGGCACGAAGGGCCGCGCGCCGGCGGCGATGATGATGTTGCGTGTCGTCAGCACGCGCCGGCTGCCATCGGCCTGCGTGACCTCCACCGTCCACGGCGAGGTAATGCGCGCCTCGCCCTGCAGGCATTCGACCCCGAGCTTGGTGTAGCGCTCGACGGAATCGTGCGGTTCGATCGCGCTGACCACGCGCGAGACCCGTTCCATCACCGCCGCGAAATCCGCCTCGGCGGGCGCCGCCTTCAGCCCGTACTCGCCGGCGCGCGCAAAGCCCGCCAGCATGCGCGCCGACTTGATCAGCGCCTTGGACGGCACGCAGCCGGTGTTCAGGCAGTCCCCGCCCATGCGGTGTTTCTCGACCAGCGTAACCTTGGCGCGCGTCGCCGCCGCGATGTAGGCCGACACCAGCCCGGCAGAGCCCGCACCTATCACCACCAGGTTGCGCTCGAAGCGCGCCGGGCGCAGCGAAGCCCAGGGCGCGTACACGCGGCGCGCGCGCAGCGCGTCAGTGATGCGGGTGGCCGCCAGCGGGAACAGGCCGAGCAGCACGAAGGCACCGAGCAGCCCGGGCGACAGGATGCCCGAGGCCGACTCCAGCTTCGCCAGCTGCGTGCCTGCGTTCACGTAGACGACAGTGCCCAGCAGCATGCCGAGCTGGCTGACCCAGTAGAAGGTCGCCGCGCGCATCTTCGTGAGGCCGAAGGCGAGGTTCACCACGAAGAACGGCACCACCGGGATCATGCGCAGCGTGAACAGGTAGAACGGGCCGTCGCGCGCCACGCCCTCGTTGATCGCGCGCAGGTTGGAGGCGAAACGCTGCTGCACCGACTCGCCCAGCACATAGCGCGCCATCAGGAAGGCCAAGGTCGCGCCCAGCGAGGAAGCGAAGGACACGATGATGGTGCCGGTGAGCGTGCCGAACAGCGCGCCGCCCAGCAGCGTCACCAGGGCCGCGCCCGGAATCGACAGGCCCGCGATCGCAACGTAGGCGGCGAAATAAGCTGCGACCACCGCGACCGGATTCGACTGGTAGAGCGCGGCCAGTTCCAACTGGCGCGACTTGATGGCGGCGAAGCTCAGTTCGCGGCCCAGGTCGAAGGCGAAGAAGGCCCCGACCAGGCCGGCCACCAGCAGGACGACGGCGATGCGGCCCGGTTTCATGCGCATGCTCCTGCGTGGACTGCGGCGAGCGCCTGATCGGGACGGAAGGCCGGTCCCTCGCAGATGCGCCGGAAGTAGGACACATGCGCGTCCGACCCGGCCGGCCAGTCGGCAAGGAAACAGGACAGCCAGGCCGCGTGGTCGTAGTCCAGCCGCAGGGCGTCCACATGGACGTCGCCGATGCGCGTGCCATAGAGGCGCGCCGCGCCCGCCACGCCGCCGGCCGGCGTGAGCGAGACCCGCGTGACCACGCCGTAACGCGTGCCGGCGAAGTTGGGCATGCCGGCCGCGCCGTTGTTGATCACCCAGCCGCCCGCCTGCCCGTTGCGGACCTCGCGCAGGGCCGGCAGGCAGGTATGGCTGCTGGCGAACAGGCCGACTTGCGCCTGCGCGAACCAGTCCGCGATGCGCAGCCCGGCGGCGTCATCAGCCAGCCTGTCGTGCGCGAAGTCCCAGCCGGCGAGCGACTGCGCGTCGCCGTGCACGATGCCCACCCGCAACCCGCCGACGCGCGCAGCGAGGAACATGGGCAGCGCGCCCAGCCGCGCCCGCAGGTCCGGCGCACCGCGCGCGGTGCCGCGCAGGCGCGCGAGCATGGCATTCGACCGTGCCACGTCCGCATCGGACACCTCGTCCGGGTAGGCACAGCCGCAGCCGGCATCGGATGCGCCCGGCAGCGGCTCGGCGGCGAGTTCGGTCTCCACGTTGCCGCGGCTGGCGTGGTGCGCGAGCACCCGGCGGTTGACGGCCTCGAAACCGGCCAGCGAGACGTTGCACCAGTTGAAGTCGCCGTTGAAGGCGAGCGCCACGCGTCCGCGCTCGGCGCCGGCGAGGCGCTCCAGCGCATCGAGTGCGTACGGGTTGCCGTACAGGCCGCCGGCGACGTAGAGCGTGTGCGCGTCGATGTCCGGCGCCTCCGCCAGCGCGGCCGGCGTGTAGCGGTAGTGCAGCGGACACATGCGTCCCGGCGACGCGCCGGCATCCTGCGGGGGCACGGCGGATTCAGAGGATGTCATGTCGCACCTTGCGGCTGAGTGTGTCGAATGCGGCCACCAGGCCGACGATGGCGAGCAGCAGCGTGGCCAGGCGCCCCCACTGGAACAGCGACACTGCCTCCGACACCAGCAGGCCGAGGCCGCCGGCGCCGATCAGGCCGAGCACGGTCGAATCACGCACGTTGAACTCCCAGACGTAGAGGTGCGTGGACAGCCAGCGCGGCAGCATGGTCCGCCCCAGCCCGAATACCAGGGTCTGCATCGGGGACAGCCCGAGCGCGACGCCGGACTCGATCATGCGCGCATCCACGGCCTCTATCGCCTCGGCGTAGAGCTTGCCGTAGGTGCCGAAGGAATGTGCCGCGATCGCGAGCACGCCCGCCATCGGCCCCAGGCCGATGATGCCCACGATCAGCAGGCCGAACACCAGCGTGTGGATGGAGCGCGCCACGTCCAGCGCGATGCGCGCCGGCAGTGCGAGCCAGCGCGGCTGGCGCATGTTGCGCGCCGACACCAGCCCGAAGGGAAAGGCGGCCAGCGCGGCGATCAGCGAGCCCAGCGTGGCGATCTTGAACGTGGTCCAGGCCGCGCCGAGCAGCGCGAGCAGGAAGCGCGCCTCGGACTCGCGCCGGTTCTCCACCCTCAGCACCCGCCCGTCGTCGGCGCGTATCTCCAGGCGCTCCGCCCCGTACCAGACGTCGAGGAAGCTCGGTTGCGCCAGCTCGGATGCAGTCGCCTTGAGGTTCTCCCAGGGCCGCCGGCCGAAGCTGAAGTCGCCGCTGGCCACGAACTGCCACAGCACCAGCGCGGCGAGCAGCGCGTAGCCAGCCGTCCATGCGCGCAGCCTGCGTCGGTCCGAGGCGGGGTCCATGCATCAGCGGCGCGGCGGCTGCAGCTTGCCGGTGGCCAGGCCCGCCTCGCGGATCGGTGCATAGAACGCGTTGTCCCTGGTGGCGAAGCCGGTGTAGCGCGCCGGCAGCAGTCCGGGGCGCGATTTCAGCAGCGCGCCGGTGGCCTCCAGCGCGCGCTGCAGTTGCGCGACGAAGGCGCGCTCGCGCGCGAGCTGGGCGCTGACCGCGAAGGCGTCGTTGGGCAGGGGCGCGGAAGTCCAAATGATGCGGCTGTCGGCCGCCTTGATCAGGCCTTCGGCGATCATCGCGTCGCGGTTGCGGTTGTAGTCGGCCCCGGCGTCCAGCTCGCCGCGCGTGACCTGCATCTGGATCGCCTGGTGCTTCGTGTAGACCACCTTGCCCAGCCATTTGTCCGGCTCCACGCCCATCTTCTGGAACTGGTGGAAGGGGATCAGGTAACCGGAAGTCGATCCCTGGTCGCCGAAGGCGAAGCTGCGGCCCTTGAGGTCTTCGATGCGGTTGATGCCGCTGCCCGGGCGCGTCACCATGATCGCGTAGTACTCCGGCTTGCCCTCGTAGAGGATGGTGGACACCGCCTGCGCGCCAGCCTGGTGGTTGGCCAGCACGTAGCCCCACGGCCCCATCAGCGCGAGGTCGGTCTCCCCGCTGGCGAGCGACTTGGCCAGGCCCTCCCAGGTGTCCACGGTGCGCAGCACCACCTTCCGGCCGAGCGCGCCGGCGAGGTGCTCGGCCAGCGGCCGGTAGGTCGCGTCATTCTTCTCGCGGTCGGGCTGGAACAGGCCGACGCCGAACTGCAGCGTGGCCGGCACCTGGGCGTGGGCGATGCCCGCGCAAAGGCAGGTGACCAGCGCGAGCAGTCGCGCCAACGGGAGGGGATGTCTCATGCGGGGATGACGCGTGACCGACCGGGACGCCGGGTGCGGCGGCGCTAGGCCAGCGCGCCGCCGCAGCTCGAACCCTGCCCGGCGGTGCAGCCATAGCAATGGTCGCGCACCGCGATCGGCTTGCCCGCCAGGTCCGTGCCGAACAGCTCCGACAGGTGCACGCGCGGCACGGCCCGTGAACCGTCCGCCAGCGGCGCCGGCAGCTCCAGCATCTGGTTGAAGTCGCAGTCGTAGGCGTAGCCCTGCCAGTCCACCGACAGCAGCGAGCGGCACATCACCGACTCGAGGTTGTGCTCGCTGTAGGCGCCGCGCAGCAGGTCCATGTAGCCGTTGAACTGGCCCTTGGAGATCAGCGTCGAGCCGAAGCGCGCGATCGGCATGTTGGCGAGCACGAACAGCTGGTTGAAGCGGATGCCGAATGCCTCGCCGAGGATGCGCTTGTAGTCGGCTTCCAGCTGCGCCTGCCCCGGCGGCAGGGACGGGCCCTGCGGGTTGTAGACCAGGTTCAGCACCAGGCCCGAATCCGGCTCGCCGTAGCCCAGCGCGTTCAGCGTGCGTATGCCGCGCACGCTCTTGTCGTACACGCCCTTGCCGCGCTGGCGGTCCACCAGTTCCTCGGTGTAACAGGGCAACGAGGCGACTACCTCCACGCGGTTGTCGGCGAGGAAACGCGCCAGGTCTTCCTGCCCCGGTTCCTCCAGGATGGTCAGGTTGCAGCGGTCGATGACCCGCATGCCGAGGGCACGGGCGCCCAGCACCAGGCGGCGGAAGTGCGCGTTCAATTCCGGGGCGCCGCCGGTGAGGTCGAGCGTGCCGATGGCGCCCGCGGGCGTCCCGGCGGCGGCGCGCAGGTAGTCCAGCACCGTATCGACGGTCGCGGCACTCATTTCCTCGGTGCGGTTGGGGCCGGCGTTGACGTGGCAGTGCAGGCAGGTCTGGTTGCAGCGATAGCCCAGGTTGACCTGCAGGGTCTCGGTGCGCCGGCGGCGGATTGCCGGAAAGCGGTGCATTTGCAGCAGCGGCAGGGTGGCGTGCATGGCGAAAGTTTCCCGTCCCAATTCCTGAAAAAGCGACACAGTCCGAACCGACTGCCGGCGACCTCGCTGTCAGTCGCGCAACAGGCGGATTTCCTTACAACCGCCGGATGGCTACCAACGCAACCACCGCGGGCCGATCACCGCGCCAGCCGCGCCCGGCAGCAGCATGCCCAGCGAATACCAGACCGCGAGGAAGGGCCATTCCATCTCGTCGCAGTGGATGGCGTAGGCGGCCGCGCCGATCGCGCCGGCCAGCATGCCCGCGGCAAAGCCGGCGACACCCAACCGGGTCGGGGCGAGCCCAGACAAGACCCACATCGCCGCGGCGAAAGCCGGAATGGACACCACGGCCACGAAAACGGAACACAGCGCCCAGGACTTCCCGGCCAACAGGGGCAGGCGCTCCGAGGGATTGGCGCCGGCGAGCACGGCCACGGCGCCCGCGGCAACCACCAGGAACGGCAGCGCCGCCGCCATGGGTGCCCAGCCGATGGCGGATCCCGGCCTGGACAGGCGAACCGCAATCACCCCGAACGCTGCCGCCACAGCGGCGGGATACGCGAGTTTCATCCAGAACATGGACAACAAGGAAGCTTCCCTGAGGTCCGGCCGCGGTCCTAGCGTCGCGAGCACCAAGACCAGGGCCCCGATGCCGCCCACCCCCATGCCAATCGTGAAGCGCCGGTTGACCGCCCCGGCCGCTACCGGTTCGACCCCGGTGGCGAGCATGCGGATCAGGTCGTCGGTTCTCATGTTTCCCCCCGGACCTTGGCGGCAAGGGCCTTCAGGCCACGGTGGATGCCGACCTTGACCGCGGACTCGGACATGCCGGTCAGCCTGGCCGACTCCGCGACGGACAGGCCCTGCAGTTTCACCTGCTGGATGGGAAGGCGCTGCCGGTCGGGCAGCGTCGCCAGCAGCGTCGCGATGTCACGCCTGGCATCGCCCCCGCCATCCTCGTGCGCCAACGCAGCCTCGGTCTCGTCATCGAATGGCTCGGTGATCCCCACGTACACCGAACGACGGCGGAAAAGGTCGATGGTCTTGTAGCGGGCGATCGCGTACACCCAGGCGGTGAAGGGCTGGGCCGGGTCGTAGGTATGGCGCTGGTTGTGGATGGCCAACATGGTTTCCTGCAGCAGGTCCTCTACGTCGTCGGGAATGGCGCTCAAACGCCTGCGGAAATAGGCCCGCAGGCGTCCTCCCAGTTCCCGCAGCAATGTTTCGTACGCAGCCGAATCACCGCGCTGGGCCCTGACCATCAGTTCCTGCAATTTGGGTTCAGCGTCCAGAGTGGCGTTGCCTGTAGAAGTTCGCACCAGTCATCCGCCCGGTTACACCCGGGCAAAGAAATATTTCCGGGCAGATTGTGGCATGTGGCTGTAACCCCGATTCATGGCCCGGCCATCTCGCATGGTCTGGGCTGATGCTGCTGCTGGCGCCCGGGGGGCCACTGTCGCTGGGCTGGGATGGGGAACGGAGATACGCTCAGGGCAGCGTGGGCAACGCGCGCAGTCGCAGTCAGATACCATGCGTGCACAACACCGCACGCAGACAACGCGGGTCAGGAGGAGAGCATGGGGTTTTCGTTTTCGTCCGCGGTGGCGTTTGCCGCGCTGTGGCTCGTGTCCAACGCGGCATTCAGCCAGGCCTATCCCTCGCGCCCGGTCACCATGCTGTTCCCCTATCCTCCGGGCGGCTTCGACGTCATGGCCCGCGCCTTCACCGAACCGCTGGGCCGGGCCCTTGGCCAGCAAGTGGTGCTTGTCAATCGCGACGGCGCAGCAGGACGCATCGCCTTCGAGCAACTGGCTGTGGCGAAGCCCGACGGCTATACCATCGCGTTCTCGCCCGCGGCGCCCCTCACCAGCGTCCCGCACCTGCAGCAGGGCGTACCGTACCGCTACGACAGCTTCTCCTATGTCTGCCAGGTGTTCGAGAACACGTTCACCATCTCGGTGCCGGCGAACTCCCGGTTCCAGACGCTTGCCCAGCTAGTGGAGTTCGCCAAGGCGAACCCCGGCAAGGTGAACTTCGGCCACGCCGGCGTGGGATCGGGTCCGCACCTTGCCGACGAGGGGTTTGCGGAGCAACTCGGCCTGAAGCTCCAGGCCGTCCCTTACCGTGGAGGAAACCCGATGCTTGCGGCACTCGCGGCGGGACAGATCGATTTCTCTTCTCCCGGCGTCGCCTCCATCGCGCCCCGCAGGGACATCCGGGTGCTGGCGCTCTTCTCCGACAAGCGAAGCGCTTTCCTGCCCGACGTGCCCACCGTGAAGGAACTCGGCCTGCCCCCCCTGCAATCCGACCCGCAGGGCATCTTCACGCCCAAGGGGGTGCCGCCTGAAGTCCTCTCAGCGCTGGAAAATGCGTGCAAGGCTGCATCGGAATCAACGGCGTTCCGGTCGTTTTCCGAACGGCTTTACCAGAGCGTCGAGTTCCTGCCGGGCAATGACCTGTTCCGCAGGCACGCAGCGGACTCGACCGCCAAGGAATCCCTGATCCGCCGGCTCAACCTGCGCGCCGATTGAGCCGGCGGCCAACCATGCAAGGACATGCCCGCACCCAAAAGAGGGAGAAGAAACCATGAATTGGCAACGACCACATCTGGCCGCAGCATTGCTGGCCTTCGCGCTGCTGGCAAACGGCGCGCACGCCCAGGAAGGAGGCGCCTATCCCGCGCGTCCGTTGAAATTCATGATCGGCTTCGGCCCGGGCGGAAGCACGGACCTGATGTCCCGCATGTTCGCGCAGAAGCTCGCGGAGCGGCTGGGACAGGTCGTCGTTCCCGAACTCAAGACCGGCGCCTCGGGCACGATCGCCAGCGACGCCGTGGCCAAGGCGCCGCCGGACGGGCTTACATTGATCATGCTCACCGGCGCGCATCCCGTCGTGGGGGTGATGATGCGCAAGCTCCCCCACGACCCGGTGAAGGACTTCGCCATGGTGTCGACCGTGGTCGCCTACCCCGTCGCGATCGTGGTGCCGGCAACCTCCCCACACAAGACCATCGAGGAGCTGCTGGCTGCCGCGCGATCGGCGCCGCGCTCCATCAGCTTCGCATCGGTCGGAAACGGCAGTGGCCAGCACCTGATCGGCGAATGGATCGGCGCTGAAGCCGGCCTGGAGTTCCTCCACGTGCCGTTCCGCGGCGCCCCCGCCGCGCTGACCGAACTGCTGGCCGGCAGGGTCGACATGATGATCGACACGATGACCAGTGCCTATCCGCAGGTCAAGGCGGGCAAGACTCGGGCGCTCGCGCTGACAACGCGCAATGGCTCGCGCTTCCTGCCCGATGTACCGTCCATATCCCGCGTGCTGCCCGGCGTCGACTTCGCCTCCTGGGCCGGCATCGCGACAACCGGCGGCACACCACGCCCTGTCGTCGATCGGCTGAACCGGGAACTGCAGTCGATCCTCAAGCTCCCCGAGGTCACCTCCCAGCTCGACGCGCTCGGGGGCGAGCCGAACCCGTCCACGCCGGAAGCGATGCAGCAACTCGTGGCAAGCGAGATGGCGCGCTGGACCAAGGTGGTTGCAGACCGCAAGATCGAACGCCAGTAAGGGCAAACAGGAGAACGGCATGGACGAGGCAACCAGGCAACGGCTGGAGGCGAGGCGGGCGCGGCTGATGCGCAAGCAGTTCTACATCATTACCATGCAGGCCAAGCCGATGGCTGATCCGCTCGCAGGGCTGGCGCCGGTGCTCACCGAGCACCTGGATTTCATCGACGACCTCGAGGCCAGGGGCGTGCTCTTCGGGGCCGGCCCGTTTCGGCACGAGGACGGGAACTGGGACGGGAGCGGCATGGCCATCGTCCGCGCCGCCTCGATCGAGGAGGCACGGACGATCGCGGAATCCGAGCCCTTCCATCGGGCCGGCTTGCGGACCAACACCGTGAAAGGCTGGCAGCTCAATGAAGGTTCATTCACCGTGCGGGTGCGCTACTCGGCACGCGAATTCGCCATCGAGTAGGCCCGGCCCCCGCAGTACCGCCCCTGACTGCGGGAACCTTCACTTGCGGGCAAGGCTGATCCTGGAAAAGTAGGCGACGCTGCTGGCGCCCGTGGCATCGGTGTCGCAGAAAAGCGCCACGTCGACGAGCCGCGCGCCGGCCGGGTCGCCCCAGGACTTCCGGTACAGCGCGCGCAGGTCGACGCTCTCGTCGAACCATCGGCCCACGTTCGCGTCGCCGCCGCGCGCCACGTAGTGCGGGAACGGCGAGCGGGAGAATGGCGAGTCCAGGTACTTCCAGTCACCGGCGCCGAGGCGGCGGTTTCCCCAGATGATTTCCATGGCGTGCTCCTCGCCGCTCGCCGACCGGAACTTCAGGTAGAGCCGGGCCGGATGGTCATCCCCGGCGCGCGTGGTCTCGTCCACGTCGCTGGCAACCGCCCGCTCGACCAGCCAGCCCCAGCGCAGGAACGGGTAGTCGTCCACAGGCAGGTCGGTGCGCCGGAACAGCATCGAGCCACCGCCTTCGGTAGCCAGGCGTATGGCTTGCCGGCCCTCCTTGGGCCCGAAGCGGGCCTGCATCGGCGGCGTACGGAAGAACGTCCGGTGCCACCATCCCTCGGGCAGGGCGTCCAAGCGAAGCGCCTGGTCGAAGGACATCACGGTCACCGTGGGCGTCCCGTCCGCAAGCACGGGGTTGGCCCGCGTGCCCCCCTGGCAGGCGGCCAGCGCCAAAACCACCGCCGCCGCCGCGGCTGTCATCCCCAGCCCGCCGCGCCAGGCCCTCACCGGGCGTGCTTGCCCGGCGTCCAGCCTTGCCCGGCGAGGAACTTCTCGCCGAACTCGATCGGCTCGTCCTCGAGCGGCGTGGCCATGGTGTCGTTGAACCGGTTGAGGAAGCCGAACATCGAGATCAGCGCCACGATCTCCACGATCTGGCCCTCGCTCCAGTGTTCGCGCAACCGGGCGAACAGTTCGTCGGTCACGTCATTCGGCACGGACGCCGCCGCCAGCGCGACGTCCAGCGCGACGCGCTCGGCCTCGCTGTAGTGCGGGCTGCTGCGGTAGTTCCAGACGTCCGCGACCTTGGCCTCGTCCACGCCGAAAATCAGCGCCCCGCCGCCGGTGTGCGCCATGCAGTAGAGGCAGCCCGAGGCGCGGCTCGCCACGAATGCCAGCAGGCGCTTGAAGCCGCGGTCCACCTCGCCGTCCGCGGCCCAGACCGCGGCCGACAGCGCGGCGAATCCCTGCACGATCTTCGGGCGGCGCTGCATGATCAAAAAGCTGTTCGGGATGAACCCGAGGTTCTTGCGCGATGTCTCGAAGACCGCCGCAAGTTCGGGCGAGTGGCTCGCCGGCAGGGGTTCCAAGCGCGGGTTGGGCATGCCTTTGTTGTTCAATCTTCTCTCCTCGGTTTCGCTGGGCGGTGGAAGGTCGGTAGGGCCGGCGCGCCGGGCAAGGCTCGCTGAGATTGCCCGGAACACGCATGTTATATTCGTTCGGCCTTACAAAATCTCTTTCTAATTCATCCACTTCCATCGTTTCCGGGCAATTTTCGACATGGGCCACCGACTCTCGAAGATCACCACGCGCACCGGCGATGCAGGCGAGACCGGCCTGGGGGACGGCAGCCGCGTCGGCAAGGACCACGCCCGCGTGACCGCGATGGGCGACGTGGACGAACTCAACTCCACGCTCGGCCTGCTGCTCACCGAGGACCTGTCAGACGCGCTGCGCGCCGAGCTGCTCACCATCCAGCACGACCTGTTCGACCTGGGCGGCGAGCTGTCCATCCCGGGATACGAGATGGTCAAGGAAGCCCAGGTCGAACGCCTGGAGGCGCTGACCGAGAAGCTGAATGCCGAACTCGCGCCGCTCAAGGAGTTCATCCTTCCGGGCGGCACCCGTAGCGCATCGATCGCCCATGTCGCGCGCACCGTGTGCCGGCGCGCCGAGCGCTCGGTGGTGGCGCTGATGCACGCCGACCCGAAGCCGGGCGCGGTGACGGACGCGGCGCGCGTCTACCTGAACCGGCTCTCGGACCTGATGTTCGTCCTCGCGCGCACCCTGAACCGGGTGGACGGCAGCGGCGACGTGCTCTGGCAGAAGGGCCGCGCGCGCTGATGGCGGCCCGCCCCGCCCCCACTGCGGCGCAGGCGGAGGCGCGCGAGGCGCAGGCGCGCCTGCTGGCGGCCTGCGGCCGGCGCGACCGGGATGCTTTCGAGAAGCTGTACCGGGCCAGTTCCGCGAAACTGTTTGGCGTCGCGCTGCGTATATTGAAGCGTGATGACTGGGCCGAAGAGGTCCTACAGGACTGTTTCGTGAGCATATGGAACCACGCGGCCGGCTACGACCCGGCCACGGCCGCCCCCATGACCTGGATGACCGCCATCGTGCGCAACCGCTGCCTGGACTGGCTGCGCCGCCCGCGTCCGGAGGTGGTGCTGCAGGGACGAGAGGAGGACGACGCCGACCCGCTGGAGAACATCGCCTCCGGGGACGAGGGCCCGCTGGAGCTGCTGGCGCGCGCCACCGAGTCGCGCGCCATCGCCGGCTGCATGGGCCAGCTGGAGGGCAAGCAGCGCCAGGCGGTGATGCTGGCCTTCTTCGACGGCATGTCGCATTCCGAGCTGGCCGAGCACATGAAGCAGCCGCTGGGCACGGTGAAGACCTGGGTGCGGCGCGCCCTGATCCAGCTGAAGGGTTGCCTGGGGGCCGCGGCCTGAGCCGCCCGGGACACGCATGGACTACCGCCGCCACCCCGAACTGATCGAGCGCCTCGCCGCCGAGTACGCGCTGGGCACGCTGCGCGGCCAGGCGCGCAAGCGCATGCAGCGGCTGGCGCGCGAGGACGCGGTGGTGCGCCGCGCGATCGCCGAGTGGGAGGCGCGCCTCGTACCCATGGCATCCGCGGTGCCGGAGGTCGAACCGCCCCGGCGGGTGTGGGAGGCGGTGCGCGAGCGCGTCGCCGCGTCACAGGCCGCCACGGGTCCCGCGGCACCCGCGCGGACCTCGTTCTGGGACAGCCTGGCGTTCTGGCGCAACCTCGGCCTGATGACCTCGGGCTGTGCCGCCGCGCTGGTCGCGGCGATGGTGCTGCAAAAGCCCCAGGTGCTGGAAATCGAACGCGTGGTGGAAGTGCCTTCGAAGGAAATGCAGCAGTCCTACGTGGCAACGCTCGCGGACAAGGGCGGCAACGTGGTGTTGCTGGCCTATGCCTCGCGCAAGTCCAGCGAGCTCTGGATCAAGCACGCCGGCACGCAGGCCATCACCACGCAGCAGGCGTTCGAGCTCTGGGGCCTGCCCAAGGATCCAGGCGGCAAGCCCGTTTCGCTGGGCCTGGTGCCCGGCACCGAGAAGGGCACGATCAAGCTGGCGGCCGCGGCCGAGCAGACGCTGAAGGATTTTCCGGCGCTGGCGATCAGCCTGGAGCCGGCCGGCGGCTCCACCACCGGCGCGCCCACCGGACCCGTGCTCTACTCCGGGCCCTGCTTCAAGTTCTGGTGACGGCGGGCCGCGTCCGGCTTGCTACGAGGCCGAACGCACCAGCGCGGCCAGTTCCCCGTTGAAGCGCCCGGCATCTTCCCAGAACGGGCAGTGGCCGATGCCCTCGTAGACCGACAGGGTCGCGCCGGGCACGACCGAGGCGGTGTGCTCGCCCATCGCCGGCAGCACCATGCGATCGGCGGTGCCGTGGGTCACCAGCACCGGCACGGTGAGCGCGCGCAATGCCGCCTCGAAATCGAACGGCCGCCCGGACACCATGGCGCGCACCCGCGGCGGCATCATCATGTTGAAGCCGAGCATGAACTCCAGGTCCGCCGGCGAGGGCTCGCGCTCGAAGCAGCCGCGGATGAAGGCCTTCACGCCGGGAATGTTCACCTGCGGGTCCTCGGACATGGTGTCCTTGACGTTGAAGCGGCCGGGACCGATCCACTCCGGCGCCATGCGCGTGGAAGCGGCGCAGAAGTTGATCGCCGCCACCCTGCCCGCGCCGTGCTTCGCCAGGTACTCGCCCACCACGCCCCCACCGAAGGACCAGGGCACCAGGACGACCTTCCTGCCTCCTTCGATGGACGCGATCACCGCCGCGAGGTCATCGGCCCAGGTCGCGCCATTCTGGTAGACGGCCTTGTCCATCGGCTTGTCCGAGGCCGCATGGCCGCGCAGGTCGAAGGCAACGAGGCGGAACTCATCCGCGAGCGTGCTCCCGAACTGGCGCAGCCAGGACAGGCCGCTCTGGCCGAAGCCATGGATGAACACGAGGGGCACGCCATCGGCGCGACCGCCCTCGTACACGGCAAGGCGCACGCCATCGGGCGCGGCAACGAAACGCTGGGTCGGGCTCATGTACTTGTCCTCGTCCTTGTCAGGCACGCATGCCGTCGTTGAGCAGCCGGCCGCCGGCCGGCACCACCGGGCGCAGCGACGGGTCGGTGATGGCGGCGCGCAGCGCGGCCCACAGCGTCGCGGTGTTGCTGGTGATCACCGGGATGCCGAGTTCGGACTCCAGGCGCGCGATCAGCGGCAGCGTGGAGAAGTCGGTGCAGCTGATCATCAGCGCCTGGGCGTCCTTGTGGTCCACCGAACGCGCATGGGCATACACCTTGTCCAGCGGCACCTGCGCGATCCGGCCGTACTCGCCCGGGCCGCCCGCGCCTATGCCCAGCCCCGCCATCTTCAGCACCTCGATGCCGTTGTCGGCGAGGAAGTGGCGTTCGTGCTCGTTCAGCCCGTCGTGGTAGGGCGTGGCCATGGACACGCGGGTCACGCCCAGCGCGCGCGCGGCCAGCACCAGCGAGGGCGCGGTGGCCACCGCCGGGATCCCGGTGACGCCGCGCATGAAGTCGGGCAGCGCCTCGATCGGCGTGACCATGGAGCCGGCGGTGCAGGCGTAGGCGATCACGTCCGGCCGCGCCTTGGCCAGGTCGCTGACGAAATGGCGCACGTCCTCGTACAGGGTGCGCTTGCCCTCGTCGCTGGTGGTGTCGGCGTGCAGCGGCATGCGCGCGGTGTGGAAGGTCACGCCCTCGGGGAGCATGCGCATCCACTCGGCCTCGTTCACCGTGTTGGTGGGTGGCACGATCAGGCCGATGCGCGCGCGGGTGCTGTAGTTGCTGAAGGGACGGGTGCTCATGCTGTACTTCCCTCGATGGAGCCGGTCGCGCCACGACGGCGCCACTCGGCGACGAACAGCGCTGCAGCCAGCGCGACGGCCACGCCGGTGGCGATGTGGCCGCCCTCGAATCCGTCGGCCGGCAGCAGCAGCAGCACGGCGTCGATGGCGAACAGGCTGCGCCGCACCGGCCCGAGCGGCTTGATGAACCAGCCGGCGATCGCGGCGCAGCCGAACCACACGCCCAGGGTCGCGGTGGCGACGTTGAGCGCGACGATGCCGGGCGGGCCGGTCAGCAGCAGCGTGGGCGACATGACGAACAGGAAGGGCACGACGAAGGCCGGCCAGCCCAGGCGGCAGGCGGTCCAGCCCACCTTCATCGGGCTGGCCTGCGCGATGTGCGCCGCGGCATAGGCCGCCATCGCAACCGGCGGCGTGATCATCGACAGGCAGCCGAAGAAGAACACGAACATGTGCGCGGCCAGCGGCGGCACGCCCAGCTTCACCAGCGCCGGCGCGGCCAGCACCGCGACCAACAGGTACACCCCCGTCGTGGGCAGGCCCATGCCGAGCACGATGCAGATCAGTGCGACGAACACCAGCAGCAGCGGCAGGTTCGCCTCGCCCACCTTGACCAGCGATATCGACAGGCCGAGCGCCAGGCCGGTGATGTTCAGCAGGCCGATCACCGCCCCGGCGATGGCGCAGATGATCACCAGGTCCGCCGCGTCGCGGCCGGTCTCGACGATGGCCTCCCACACACCCGGCCAGCGCAGCTTCTTGCCGCCATAGCCCATGAACACCGCGAAGGGCACCATGGCCGCGGCGCCGGCGTACACCGCAGGCTCGGCTTCCCAGTTGAAGGAGAACATCAGCCAAATCAGCAGCACGAACGGGATGATGAAGGGCCAGCCCTCGCGAAACACCTTGCCGGGACGCGGCAGTTCGGACGGGTCCATGCCGCCGATCTTGCGGCGCGCCGCCTCGTAGTCCACCTGGACGAACACCGCGATGTAGAACAGGATCGCCGGCACCAGGGCGGCGATCGCGATCTCCGAATAGCGCATCTGCAGGTTCTCGGCCATGAGGAAGGCCGCCGCTCCCATCACCGGCGGCATGATCTGCCCGCCGGTGGAGGACACGGCCTCGACCGCGCCCGCGGTGTGCGGCAGGTAGCCCGCGCGCTTCATGTTCGGGATGGTGATGATGCCGGTGGACATCACGTTGGCCACCGCGCTGCCGGAGATGGTGCCGAACAGCGCCGAAGCCACCACCTCCACCTTGCCGGAGCCGCCGCGGTAGCGGCCGAGCAGCGCGGTGGATATGTCGGTGAAGAATTCCGCGCCGCCGCAGGCCTGCAGCAGGCGGCCGAAGAACATGAACGCCACGACCGTGGTGCAGGCGATGATCAGCGCCGAACCCAGCATGCTGGAGGTGTCCAGCGCGAGGTAGGGAAGCAGGCGCTGCAGGGCCACGCGCTTGGTCTCGGCGAGGCCGGGCAGCATGTGCCCGACCAGCGCGTAGGTGAAGAAGAACGCGAACACCAGCGTGAGCGGGAAGCCCGCGGAACGCCGGCAGCAGTCCACCGACAGGCCCAGCACCAGCAACGCCAGCGTGATGGACTCCACCGGCTTGCCGATGACGTCGGCCTGCAGTTCGGGGTAGCGCACCGCGAGCCACGCGCCGACGATGAAGGACAGCACGGACAGCAGCACGCGCAACGGCCCCACCCGCCCGTCCCGGTCCGGGCGCAGGTAGGTGAGCATCATGGACATGCCGAGCATCGCGGCCAGGAACTGCTCGGTGTAGACCAGCAGCCCCAGCTTGGGCGGCAGGTCCAGGCCCCAGAACATGGCCGCGAGGGTCATCACCGCGCCACCTGCCGCGGTGATGCCCCGCCGGCCGACCAGCGCGCTCACCGGCGGCACCCGCCGGTGCCGCCGAAGGACATGAACATCATTTCTTGCCCGGCCAGATGCCCTTGGACTGGTAGAACTTCACCGCACCCGGGTGGAAGGGAATGCCCATGTCGCGCGACATCAGCGAGGGATCGAACTCGCGCCACAGCGGGCTGGAGGCCTTCAGGTCATCCGGGTTGCCGTGCAGCGCGGCCGCGACCTTGAACACCGCGTCATCGGACACCTTGGTGTTGGCGAAGATGATGTAGTCGTACACCAGGATCTTGGTGGGCACCGGGATGCCGGACATGCCGGGGCCGGGCTTGACCTCGACCACGTAGCTGTAGGGCACGTGCTTGTTCAGCGCCGCCACGGCCTGGGGCGAGTCGTCGAATGCAAGGTAGCGCACCCCGCCGATGGCGGCCTCCCACTCCTTGAACTGGGCCGCGCCTATGGTGGCGATCGTGGTGACGGTCTGCTGCTGCTTGAAGGAATCGAACATGCGCGGAAAGGCCGGGATCGGCACCTGGCGCACGTCGGCCGCGGTCATGCCCTGGTTCGCGAGGTAGCCGTCGATCAGCACCTTGCCCAGCGGGTTGCCCGAGAAGCCGTAGGGAACGGGCTGGCCCTTGAGGTCCTTGACCGACTTGATCGGGCTGTCGGCCTTCACCACCAGGCCGTTGTACCAGGGCACCAGCCGGGCCACGGCGCGCAGCTCGGTGTTGGCCCTGCCTTCGGTGATGACCCGCCCCTCGCGCAGGTAGTGCGCCTCGGGCAGGTTGGAGATGCCGAACTCGATCTCGCCGTTGTTGACCAGCGGGCCGTACTGCGCGGCGCCGGCCATCGGCTGGGTGCGCATCTGAACGCCGCCCTTGTCGGACACCACCTTGGCGATGCCCACGGACAACTGGTTCGTGGCGCCGGCCTGGGTGGTGCCCAGGCCGAGTATCTGCGCGGACGCCGTGCCGCAGGCCAGCGGCAGGGCGCACAGCAGCGCCAGTTTGAGCGGTTTCATGAATCGCATGGATATCTCCTTGTGGATCAGCCGGAAGTGAAGCCACCGTCGACCAGCAGGTCGGAACCGGTGACGAAAGACGATGCATCGCTGGCGAGGAACAGCGCCGCGCCCGCCATCTCGGAGGCCTGCGCGAAGCGGCCCAGCCTATGGTACGGCGTGACCTGCTTTCGTGCTTCCTCGAGGCTGCCGAAGCGGAACACCAGGCGCTCGGTTTCGACCCCGCCCGGGGACAGGGTATTGACGCGGATGTTCTGCAGGCCGTGGTCGGCGGCCATCACCTTGGCCAGCTGCACCAGCGCGCCCTTGGTCGCGCAGTAGGCCGCGCGCCCGGGCCGGCCGACGCGTGCGTAGGACGAGGCGATGTGGATGATGGAGCCGCCGCCCGCGGCGATCATGCCCGGCAGCACCGAACGGCTCACGAGGAAGGCGCTGGTCAGGTTGATCGCCAGCACGCGGTTCCACTCGGCGAGGTCGATCTCCAGCAGCGTGCCGGTCTTGTCCGAGGCGGCCACGCCGTTGAGCAGCACGGTCGCGGGGCCGAACTCCGCCGACGCCCGCGCGACCATCTGGACCACCGAGGCTTCGTTCGCCACGTCGCAGGCGATGGCGAGCGCCGTGCCGCCCGCGGCGCGTATCGCGTCCGCGGTCTTCGCGGCCGAAGGCAGGTCCAGGTCGACGCAGGCGACCTTGGCGCCGGCCAGGCCGTAGGTGCGGGCGACCTCACCGCCTATGGCGCCGCCCGCCGCCGTGACGATGGCGGACTTGCCGGCCAGGCTGAACGACTCCAGGTTGATGCTCATGCGGGACCTCCGGAAACCGATATGACTTCGCCGGTCAGGTAGGGCGGCGCATCCACCGCAAGGTACATCACGGCATTGGCGACTTCCCCGGGCTCGCCCAGCCGCCCCACCGCGATCCGCTCCAGCCGCTTGGCCGCGGTCGCGGAACCGGCATCGGGGAAGGCGCGCGTGGCGATGCCGCCCGGCGCAACCGAATTCACGGCAATGCCCTCGCGGCCCAGTTCGCGCGCCAGCGACCTGGTGAAGGAGATCACCGCCGCCTTGGCCGCCGAATAGACTGCCAGCCCCGCCGCGCCGAACAGGCCCGAGGCGGAGGACACCAGCACGATGCGGCCGCGCCCCCGGGCGCGCATCGCGGGCAGCACCGCGTGCACCATGTTGAGCATGCCGTAGAGGTTGAGGTCGATGATCTTCTGCCATTCCGCCGGCGTGCTGTCGGCGAAGGACTTGAAGCTGCGGTCCAGCTCGCCCGCCTGCACCAGCGACACCATACCGCCGGCATTGCAGACGAAAGCATCGATCGTGCCGAAGCGCGCCAGCGCGCCCGAGACGAAGGCGGACACGCTGTCGGGCCGCGTGACGTCCAGGGCCTGCGACCAGGCCGGCACGCGCGCGCCCAGCTCCGCCGCCTGCGCCGCGAGCGCGGCCTCGTCGATGTCGCCCAGCGCCAGCGGGAACCCGCGCGCGGCGGCGTCCTCCGCGATCGCGCGGCCTATGCCGTGCGCGGTACCGGCCAGCATCAGCACGCGGCCCGCGGGCAAGCGGCCGTTGTCCTGCTCAGCCATGGGCGGCAGCCGGGTGCGCGGAGGCGGGAAGCTCGGCCAGTTCCAGCAGCAGCCCCTCGCTGCAGGCGGGGTCGATGAAGATCACGCGCGCCCCGCCATGCCCGACGCGCGGCTGCTCGCTGAGGAAGCGCATGCCCTTGGCGGCGAGTTCCGCCATCGCACCGTCGAGGTCGTCCACCTGAAGGCAGAGGTGGAACAGGCCTTGGCCGCGCGCGCCTATCCAGCGCGACACCATGGCCTCCGGGTTGGCGCTCTGCACCAGCTCCAGCTGCGAATTGCCCACCGGGAACATCGCGATGCGGGTGCGCGACTGCGCGAACTCCTCGGTGCCGGCGAGTTCCAGCCCGAGCTTGTCGCGCAGCAGCGCGGTCACCGCGTCCATGTCGGTCACCGCGATCGCAACGTGTTCGATGCCCTTGATCTTCATGCCTGCTCCCGGTCCGTCGTGGCGCTCAACGTGGCGCTCAATGCGTCGCTCAATGCATCGTTCAATGCGGCGTCCGACCCGGGCTCAGCTCGCGCCGCCGGCGGTTTCGTACACGTAGGTGCCGGTGCGTGACGGGAAGCCGCCGCGCACCGCGCCCGGCCGCTGGTCGGCGAACAGCGTGCCCATCGCGGGATCGAGCGGCCGGCTGTTGGGCACAGACAGCCACAGGCGCAGCAGGTGGCGGCGGCGCTCGGGCTCCGGAAAATCCTCGAACGCAGTGCGCGAGTGCAGGGTCACGTGGTTGTTCAGGAACTGGATGTCGCCGGGCTGGAACATCATCGAGAAGTTGAACTCGGGGCTCGCCGCCAGGCTGTCCACCAGGTCCAGCGCCTCGTCCTGCAGGGCGGTGAGCCTGGGCACCTCGGGGAAGCGCTGCGCCGAGCGGATGTGGGTGCGGATGTAGTAGCTGGAGAAATGCCCGTCCTTCTCCGTGTAGACCGGCTGCGCGTACCAGGGCGGCGCGCCGGGCGGCTCCTGCTGCTGCCAGCTCCAGTGGAACGGCTGGTAGATCACCTCCAGCAGGTCGGGCCGGGTACGCGCGATCTCGTTGCGGATCGCCAGCGCGCTGGCGATGTGGCTGAGCCCGCCCGACTTCGCGGTCTGCAGCACGAACAGGACCACGACGTCGGCCTGGTCGGAATGGAAGGTCAGCTTCTGGCTGCTGGTGTAGGCGCGGCCCTGCGGGCTGTTGACGTCGACCTTGAGGTCGCGCACGTCGCCGATCACGTCGCCTCCCTTGCTCTGCGACATCGCGGTGCCGAGGTGCTTGCACAGGCCCCAGTAGATGAAGCGCAGGTCCTCGCGCGAGTAGCGCTCCACCGGGAAGCCGCGCAGCAGGAACAGTCCCGGACCGTGCTCCAGCATGTCCAGGAGGCGGTCGAACAGCGGGCGCAGTCCGGGCAGCGGGAAGCCCGCTGCATCCAGGCTGCCGAAGTCCAGGCCGGCCGCGCGCGCATGGCGCAGGGCCGAGTCCACCGCCGCCAGTTCGGCGCCTGTGAAGCGGTGAACCCAGTCCGTGGCCGCCGCCATCTGCGGACCACGCCAATCCGCCGCGCCCGGGATGAGTCCCCGCGTGTGGATAGCCCCCATGTCCGTCCCCCGGCCCGCTCAGTCGACCTTGATGTTGGCGACCTTGATCGCCTCGTCCCACAGCACCCGGTCGCGGCGTATGGTCTCGCCGAACTGGGCGGCGGTGTCGCCTATCGGGTCGATGCCGAACTTGGCCATGCGCTGGATGTAGTCCGGCTCGCGCGACACCTGCTGCACCGCGCGCGACAGGCGCTCGATCACCGCGGCCGGCGTGCCGGCGCGCGCGACCAGGCCGTTCCAGGTCACCAGCCGGAATCCCGGGAAGCTCTCGCCTATGGTGGGCACGCCCGGCAGCTCCGGCGCGCGCCTGTCGCCGGATACGCCGATCACGCGCACCTTCACGCCCGCCTCCTGGCCGAGGAAGTCCGCCGGATTGCCGAAGTAGGCATCGACGTGGCCGCCCAGCAGGTCCTGCATGGCCGGCGCCCCGCCCTTGTAGGGGATGTGGTTCAGTTCGATGCCGGCGCGGCGGAAGAACAGCGCCGCCACAAGGTGGGTGGAGGTGCCCGAGCCGCCCGAGGCGTAGTTCATCTTGCCCTTCTGGCCGCGCGCGTAGTCGATGAACTCGGCCAGGTTCTTCACCGGCAGGCTGCTCTTCACCCCGAGCGCGAAGGCGTTGGCCCCGACGTTCGACACCGGCGCGAACTCGGTGAGCGGGTCGAAGTCGAGCTTGCTGATGCGCGGCAGGATGATGGTGACCGTCGGCGACGTCAGGAACAGGTTCTCGCCGTCGGCCGGCTGGCCGAGCACGTGCTTGGAGGCGATCAGGCCGCTGCCGCCCGGCTTGGCCTCGACGATCACCGGCTGGCCCAGCACCGCGGTGAGGCGCTCGGCCAGCGTGCGCGCGATGGCGTCGGAACTGCCGCCGGCGGCGAACGGGATGATGATGCGCAGCGGCCGCCGGTCCTGCGCGGACGCCCCCGCCGGAAGCAGGGACAGCACAACGAGCAACAAGGCGAACGAACGCCCGATCAAGCCACCACGCTTCATGCCAGCCTCCTGGGTTGGACGGTCGAAGAGCGGCGCCGGGCCCCTGTGCCGGGTCCTCGGCGCCCTGCGGTCTAGCGGATGCCTTCCGAAGCGCGCAGCGCCTCGATCATCGAGCTCTTCATCAGGAAGGCCTTGGCCAGCGCCGGGTCGGAAGCCTGGCGGCAGAGTTCGTCCTGGCTGCGCTTGCGGGCGGCCGGGTCGCGCTCCTCCATCACCTTCTTGTTGCGGCCGGTGTTGGCGTTGATGTACTCGATCGCGATCGGGCGGCGCTGGCGTTCGTACAGGTCCAGCACCTCCTCGCCCGCCTCGCCGCGGTGGATCGCGCCGATCTTGCGGGCCAGGTTGATGCTGTCGTGCAGGCCGCCGTTCATGCCCATGCCGCCGAGCGGATTGTTCAGGTGCGCCGCGTCACCGGCCAGGAACACGCGGCCGTGGCGGTACTGCTTGGCCACGCGCTGGTGCACCCGGTAGATGGTCCGGTGCAGGGTGACGTAGCGTTCCTTGCGGGGGAACACCGCCTGCAGCCGCGCCTCGGTGCGCTCGTCGGACATCACCTGGTCGTCGGGCTCGTCCACCCCGGTCGGGAACAGGCAGCGCCACGACCCGATCACCTTGAGCAGCACCAGCCATTCCTCGGTATCGGCGATGTAGTTCACGTAGCTCAGGTGGTTGAGCACCTTGGCGAAGTCGAACTCCGTGGTCGCGACGTAGAAGCGCTCGGGGAAGGTGATGCCCTCGAACTCCACGCCGGTGGCCTCGCGCACCGCGCTGCGCGAGCCGTCCGCGCCGAGAAGGTAGTCGCCGGTGTGGCGCTCCTCGCCGCCGGGGGTCTTCACCGTCAGCGTGACGCCGTCGGCGTCCTGTGTGAATCCGGCCACCTGCGCGTTGAACACGATCTTCGCGTCCGGAAAGGCAGCCAGCCGCTTCTGCAGCAGGCGGGTGTACTTGAACTGCTCGTACTGCACGCGGTACGGGTGGTCGGTCTCCCCGCGCAGCAGCTCCATGTCGAACTCGGCGATCTGGCCGGTCTTGCGGTCGCGGTGCTGGGTGTGGCGCGCGATCAGCCCGTCGGCGATGATGTCGTCCACCAGGCCCAACTCGCCCATCATGTCTAGCGTCGGCGGATGCCAGGTCGAGGCGCGCAGGTCCTCGGCGAGGATGGGATCACGCTCGAACACCGTCACCGGCACGCCGGCACGCGCCAGCACCAGGGCGCCGGTCAGGCCGACCGGGCCGCCGCCCGCGATCAACACACGCTTCACTTGCTTGCCCATTTCCATTTGCCTCTTTGTGCCCGGGCCGGCCGGCCCGGGGTCGTCCTGGTTCGGATCAGTGCTCGGCCAGCAGCTTGCCCCAGCCGTACACCTTGTCCTTGATGTTGTTGTAGCGCAGCGCGTACCAGTAGGTCGCGGTGTTGATCGCCAGGACCGGCTTGTCCAGCCAGAACTCGGCCATCGCGGCAACCTTGGCCATCGCCAGGTTGGTGCCGACCTGGACCACCGCGTCGACGTTGCCCTTGTTGACTTCCATGATGGCGTCGCGCAGGCGCTCCGGGGTGACGTGCCCGATCAGCACCGGGCTGGAGCACTTCAGGCCGAGCAGGTTCACCACCTCGTAGCCGCAGTCGGTGAAGAAGCGGTGCACCTGCTTGTCGCCCACCGGCATGTAGGGGGTGATGATGCCCAGGCGCTTGATCTTCTTGCCGTAGGTGGACAGGGCGGCGCGGCAGGCGTCCGAACCCATGATCACGTGGCTGCCTGCGATCTTGTTGACCTTCTTCTGCAGGCGCGCCTGGCCCGTCTTGCCGTCCCAGAAGGTCTCGGCGGACATGCCCATCACGACGCGGTCCACGTTGGCGCTCATCACCGACTCGATCGCGTCGGGCACCGAGGCGCGGATGTTGTTCAGCATCACCATGAAGTCCTTGTCGCTGGCCACATGGGTGTCGGGGATGATGCAGCGCGAGTGGTGGTTGGACACGCCGTGCGGGCGGAACGCGTCGAACTCCGGCTGGACCGAGGTGTTCGTGGACGGCGCGATCACGCCGAAGGTCATGCGGTTGCCGATCGAATCGCGCGATTTTGCCTTTGCTGCTACGCCTCTTGCCATGGCTGCTGTCTCCCCTGTTCAGGCACGCGAAGTGCCAGGTTGCTTGTTGCCCTGCTAGTTACCCAAGTGCTTGATGACCTCGTCCCTCGTGAGGACGTCTGCATATTTCTGCTGCATGTCGAAAAGGTTGGCCTCGTGCGGGCCCATCGCGCGGTCGCCCACGCAATCGCTCACCACGATGGGACGGAAGTTGTGGCTGAGCGCGTCCACCACGGTGGCGCGCACGCAGCCCGAAGTCGTGCACCCGACCACCACCACCGTGTCCACGCGGCGGAACGCGAGCCACGCCGGCAGGCAGGTGTTGAAGAAGGCCGAGGCCTCGGTCTTGGAGATCACCAGCTCGCCGTCCTGCGGATACAGCTCGGGCACGATGTCCGCCGCCGGGTTGTCCGGCGTCAGCAGCTTGAGCCGCGGCTGCTTGAGCGCGAACACGCCGGCGTTGGAGCCGTCCTTGTTGTAGATCACCTTGGTGTGCGCGATCGGCATGCCGGCCTTGCGCGCGAACTCCAGCAGGCCGACCGTGCGCTTGATCGCCGGGTCGATGTTGCCGCCGCCGAACCAGTTCGGGTCGTTGAAGCCCACCGTGAAGTCGACCACCACCAGCGCCGACTTCTCGCCGAAGCCGATCATGGTTCCGAACTGCTGCTTCTTGTAGATGTCCAGGTCGCTCATGGCTGGCCTTTCGATGCGCCGCGCATCAGCCGATGTGCGACTTGTGGTTGGCGAGGTACCAGGTGGCAATTTCCTCGCGGGTGGCGAACCAGACGTCCGAATGCTGCTTGGCGTACTTCAGGAACTCGCGGTAGCAGAGCATGCGGTGCGGATGGCCGGACACGTGCGGGTGGATGCCTACGTTCATGATGCGCCCGGACTCGGCCGACTCCGCGTACAGCTCGTCGAACTGGTCCTTCAGCATCTGCAGCGCCTCGCGCGTGGTCATGGCGCGGCGGTGGAAGAAGGTGAAGTCGTTGATCTCGATGGTGTAGGGCGTGTTGACGATCGGGCCGGCGTCCGTGTGGATCAGGTAGGGCTGCTCGTCGTTCATGTAGTCGCAGAAGAAGGTCAGCCCTTCGCCGGCGAGGATGTCCGGCGTGCGCGGCGTGGAACGCAGCGACGAGGACAGCCAGCCCTTCGCCTTCCTGCCGAACACCTTCTCGTAGGCCTTCAGCGTCTCGAGGATGATGCGGCGCTCGCCCTCGGGGTCGTGCGTGAACTTGTGCAGCAGCTCGCCCTGCTCGTAGTTGTGGGCCACCGCCTCCCAGCCGCGCGACTTCACGAACTCGGCGATCTCGGGGCGCTCGAGCATGGTCTTGGCGTTGAAGGTGCAGGACAGCGGCACGCCGGCTTCCTCGAACACCTTGAACAGGCGCCATACGCCCACGCGCTGGCCGTATTCGCGCCAGGTGAAGTTCGGGAAGTCGGCGATGTTGCCGGGCACGGGGTCCGGGTTCATCGGCGGCCCGCCGGCGTAGTACGGCTCGCTGGAGTCCTTGATCATGTCCCAGTACTCGCAGTTCATCGTGAGGATCAGCGCGAGGCGCTTGCCGTTGGGCCACTTCAGCGGCTTGCGCTTGGGCATCGGCACCCAGTCGTAACGCATGCGGTTTTCTCCAGAGGTCGGGACCCGGGCCTGACGGACGTCGGCCGGTGGGCGGGCGAACCGAAAAGATTGTACACAATGAGGCAAGCATGTCCAGACGCAAACCGCATCCCGCATGGCGGGATCGACCTGGCCACATAGAGGGAACACCGGGCGGGGCAAGCGAGGACGCGCCGGGGCGCGCACCGGAATGTGTACAATCGCCGCCCAGCGCGCCGCCCCGGTGCGATCGAGGGAACGTCCATGTCACGCGCCGCAGACAAGGCCTACATCCGGATCCGCGACGAGATCATCTCCGGCGTGCATGGCCCGGGCACCCACCTGAAGGAAGAGGAACTCTCGGAGCGCGCCGGGGTGTCGAGGACCTCGGTCCGTGACGCGCTGCGCCGCCTCGGCGCCGAGGGCCTGGTGGTGGCCGAGCCCAACCGCGGCACCTTCGTCGCCACCTTCAGCGACGGCGAGGTCGACGAGATATTCCGGCTGCGCTCGTCCATGGAAGGCTACAGTGCCGCGCACGCGGCCCGGCGCGTCACGTCCGAGCAGCTGGCGGCGCTGGAGTCCCTGATCGCGGACATGGACAAGGTGGCCGCGCGGCGCGCACCCGACCTGGAGCGCTTCGCCCGCCTCAACAACGAGTTCCACCGCATCATCGTGGCAGCAGCAGGCATGCGCCGCCTGGCAGCCATGCTGCTCCCGCTGATCGACGTGCCCCTGGTGCTGCTCAAGCACCACAACTGGCATGGGCGGGTGAACGTGGCGCGCTCGAATGAGCAGCACCGCGAGATCGTCCAGGCACTGCGCGCCGGGGATCCCATCTGGGCGAGGACCCGGATGCAGGCGCACATCATCTCGACCCGGCCGCGCGTCGCCGACGGCGGCATCGACGACGAACCACCCCTGGACGTGCTCTAGTCCTGCGGCGTACCCATCACCCGGCCCCTCCGGAAAGCAAAACGGCGGCACCCCGAAGGGTAGCCGCCGCCTTTCGGACACGGCCCGCAGGGCGGGCCGGACCGGAACGCCGTCAGTCTTCTGCCGAGAAGGCTTCCTCGCGCTTCGACCGTATGAACGGCAGCACGATGGAGACCAGCAGCAGGCCGGAGATGATCAGCATCGTGGCGCTGATCGGGCGCTGGAAGAAGACCAGCGGGTCACCGCGCGACAACAGCATGGCGCGGCGCAGGTTCTCCTCCATCAGCGGCCCGAGGATGAAGCCCAGGATCAGCGGTGCGGGTTCGCATTCCAGGCGCACCCAGATGTAGCCCATCACGCCGAACAGCGCGGTGATCATCACGTCGAACGGGCTGTTCTGGACCGAGTAGTTGCCCACGCAGCAGAACAGCAGGATCGCCGGGTACAGCAGCCGGTAGGGCACTGCCAGCAGCTTGATCCAGACGCCGATCATCGGCAGGTTGAGCACCACCAGCATCAGGTTGCCCACCCACATCGACGCGATCATCCCCCAGAACAACTGGGGACGCTCGGTCATGACCTGGGGTCCGGGCGCAATGCCCTGGATCATCATCGCGCCGATCATCAGCGCCATCACCGGGTTGGACGGGATGCCCAGCGTCAGCAGCGGGATGAACGAGGTCTGCGCGCCGGCGTTGTTGGCCGACTCGGGCGACGCGACGCCCTCGATGCGGCCGGTGCCGAACAGGTGGCCGTTCTTGTTGATCTTCTTCTCGAGCGTGTAGGCCGCGAACGAAGCCAGCAGCGCGCCGCCACCGGGCAGGATGCCCAGGCAGGAACCGAGCACCGTGCCGCGGAGGATCGGGCCGACGCAGTTCTTCAGGTCCTCGGCCGTGGGCAGCAGGCTGGTGATCTTGGCGGTGAACACGTCGCGCTTCTCGGGGTTCTCCAGGTTCTGGAGGATCTCCGCGTAGCCGAACACGCCCATGGCGATGGCGACGAAGCCCACACCGTCGGACAGTTCCGAGATCGAGAAGTTGAACCGCGCCACGCCCGAGTTCACGTCGGTACCGATCAGTCCGAGCAGCAGGCCGAGTATCACCATGCAGATCGCCTTGATCAGCGAGCCGTGCGCGAGCACGACCGCCGCGACCAGGCCCAGAACCATCAGCGAGAAGTACTCGGCGGGGCCGAACTTCAGCGCGACTTCAGCCAGGGGCGGCGCGAACAGCGCGATGACGATGGTGGCCACGCAGCCGGCGAAGAACGAGCCGATCGCCGCCATGCCCAGCGCTGGACCCGCCCGGCCGGCACGCGCCAGCTTGTAGCCATCCAGGGTGGTCACCACCGAGGAAGACTCGCCCGGCAGGTTCACCAGGATGGCCGAGGTGGAGCCGCCGTACTGGGCGCCGTAGTAGATGCCCGCGAGCATGATGAGCGCGGAAATCGGGGGCAGCGTGAAGGTCACCGGCAGCAGCATCGCGATGGTCGCGACCGGTCCGATGCCGGGCAGCACGCCGATCAGCGTGCCAAGCACCACGCCGAAAAAGCAGTACATCAGGTTGTTCAGCGACAGCGCGACGCCGAAGCCGATGCTGAGGTTCGCAATAAGTTGGTCCATGTTCGTTCCTCAGGAAAGCTGCGGCCAGTACGGGATCGGCAATCCAAGGCCCCAGACGAACACCACGCAGCCGAAGATAGCCAGGACGACCGCGAGGATCGCGATTTCCTTGAACCTGAACTCATTGCCGCCCCAGGCCGCCCAGAAGATCAGGATCAGCGTGGAAATCACCAGGCCCAGCGGCTTGAGCAGGTAGCCGAAGATGGCAACGGCCATCAGGATGATGAACAGCGGACGCGGACCGAAGCTGTAGAAGAACAACGCGAGCGAGGCGGCCGAGGTGCCCATGTACAGGATGGTGCCGATCGTGCCCATTTCCTTGAACCAGGGACCGAGCTTCACGCCACCTGCATCCAGGCCGACCTGGCCGAGGTAGCCGATGAACCCGACGGCCAGGCACCCGAGCAGCGCCTTGCCGCGGAACGGGAACACCTTGAGCGGATGGCTGATCTTGGAGAGGAAGGAGCGCAGGAAAATGATCGCGCCGAGCACGGCGAGCATCCCGCCCAGCACCGTCGGAAAATATGCCGGCCCCATGCGCACTGCCGTCCCCATCGCGTAGCTCGACATGGCCACGCCGAGGAATCCCAGCCCGAAGCCCATGAACATCAGCCCGGCCCAGAAGTCCTTACCGTTGTTTATCTTCATTTCCCCTCCAGCTACCTTCAACCAATGGCACGAGGCGTGCCATCCCGTTAAAAAATCCGGCGTATTGTGCCATAGTTCCTATTCGGGTCCACCACACTTTCGGGCAGTAAGTCCGGCGCAAGATTGGTGCGGCGCACTGATGTGGCGCCCTATGGAAATGCATCCCCATCGTGGCCCGAGCATGCGCGCGATGGTGTCCCGCACAGGCGGGCGGCGGAACCCGGAACACGCACCGTGGGGCGCCGAGCGGCGCCTGGCTCAGTGCGCGGCGCCGCTGAAATCCTGCGGAATCCTGCATTCGGCGACACGCACGCGCCGCACCGCTGCAGGGGTGTTCCTGCTGCGCCCGACGAAACGCGGCACGCCGTCGGTCACCACCGCCGCGACCGCGGCGATGTCCCCATTGGCGATCGACGACAGCGCGTCGTTGCGCGACCCACCGACGCAGGCGTCCAGCAGCACCACGTCAGCGTCGCGGCCCGCCGCGATGAAGCCTGAGTTGAGCCTGTAGGTGCGCGCGTTGTTGCCGGTTGCCGCGGCGATGGCCGCTTCCGGGGCAACGCCCGCAAGGCTCGCCAGGTGCGTGATGGTGTACATGATGCCCAGCGGCATGATCCCGGACCCGGTCGGCGTGTCGGTGGCGATGAGCAGGCGGTCGAACTGCCCGGCGTCGCGCACCAGGTCCGATATCAGCAGCGTGGTGCGCAGGTTGCCGGCGGTGCAGACCTGCAGCGCCATGTCGGATTCGTTCACCAGCCGGGGATAGTCCGCGTCGGGCATGGCCACCGGCCCGCCGTTGACGTGGAAGGACACGTGCGGCTTGATCGCCAGCAGGTGGTCCGCCCAGATGCCCGAGCTGCCCGGGATCGAAGACCCACCGGTGTGGACCATGGTGATCATGCCGTGCTTGCGCGCCCAGGCAATCATGGGGCCGTAATCGTAGGGCGTGGCGACGGCGCCGAAGCCGGCCTTCGCCAGCCATACGCCCTTGGAGGCCACCTCCGCGAAGTCGGCTTCGGTCAGGCCCGGTTCCATGATGATGGACCCGGCCCATACGCGCATGCCACCCGGGCGGAAGTGCTCGAAGCACTTCATCGCCGCCACGGCCAGCGCCTTGACGCCCTCCGGGTCCTTGGGGCGCCCGGGCACGTGCACCTCGCTCGCGCTGATCGAGGTGGTCACCCCGCCGTGCACGTAGCTCTCGAGGAAGCCCACCGTCTTCTGGCGCGGCGTGTAGTCGCCGAAGGTGTTGTGGACCTGGGAGTCGATCAGTCCCGGCACCGCGGTGGTGCCGTCGGCATCGATCACGACGTCGCAGGAGGCCAGTTCGGCTCCCGGCACGTGGCCGGCAGCGACGATGCGGCCGGCCTCCATGAGGATCGAATCCCCCTCGACGAACGGGGAGCGCCAGTCGCCGCTGACGATGCGGCCTATGTTGGTTATCGCAAGTTTCATGGCGCGCTCACCGGAACGCCGCGTCGGAATCGCGGTCCATGTAGGACATCAGCTTGGCGCTGGTCTGGCGCAGGCGCTGGGAGAGCATCTGGACCAGCTCCATCAGGATCTTGGAGCCCAGGATGGGCTGCTCGAGGATGATGCGCGCCAGGCTGTCGCGGGTGAGGACCGCGAGCGTGGTGCGCTCCTCGGCAGCGACGCAGGTGGCGAAGCGCGGCTCGCCGTCGATCATGGACATCTCCCCCAGTGTGTCGCCCGGATCGATCACGGCGATCAGGCGCGGTGCGTTCCAGCGGTCCTGCTTGAACACCTCGATGCGGCCCTGGATCAGCAGCAGCATGAAGTCGCCCGGGTCGCCCTCGCGCAGCACCTCGATGCCGGCCGTGGCGCGGTAGACCTGCATGAAGTGGCTGAGCTGCCGGATCTCGGCGAGCGTGAAGTTCTCGAACAGCGGCGAGTGCGCGATCATGCCGTGGATCTGCGAGGCGAACTCGGTCGCGTCGCCCATCGGCTCCAGGTGCGGCAGTCGCTGCTCGTTGTTGTCGGCCATGTCGCTTGTCCCGGCTCCCTGCACGCGCGGCCCGCTGGCGGTCGGCCGGCGGGAGCTTCGGGGATTATGCCGAAGTTTGCCGCGGCCCCGCGCGTGCCCACCCGCCGCCGCGCGGCGCGCCGGGGCCAGCCGGGCTCAGTACAGCTCAGTACAGGATGGCGAGCACCACGACCAGCCAAGCCGCCACGGCGCCGGCGAGGTACGGGTCGCGCGGCAGCTCCGAGGCCGGGTCGGCCCCGCCACCCCGGTGGTACACCATGAACCAGTAGCGGAACACGCCGAACAGCACGAAGGGCAGCGTCCACACCAGCCCGGCCGTGCCGTGCAGCTCGACGGTGGACGCGTCCACGGTGTACAGCCCGTAGCAGACCACGGCCAGCATGCCGCTTGCACCCACCATGCGGTCCAGCAGCGGGCCGTCATAGTCCGCCAGCGCCGGCCGGCGCTCGCCCTCCTCCACCGACACCAGCTCGGCGCGCCGCTTGCAGAAGCCCAGGAACAGCGTGACCATCAGGCCGCACAGCAGCAGCCAGCGCGACGGCTCGATGCCGATCCCCAGCGTGCCGGCCAGCAGGCGGAGCATGAAGCCGGCGGCGATGATGAACACGTCCAGGATGGCCACGTGCTTCAGCCCCGCGCTGTAGGCCACGTTCAGGAACAGGTAGGCCAGCAGGATGGCCAGGGCACGCGGGGAAGCGGCCGAAGCCAGCGCCAGCGCGGCCAGCGCCAGCACCAGCGCGAAGGCGCCCGCCGTGCGCACGCTGATCGCGCCGCTGGCCAAAGGCCTTGCGCGCTTGTCGGGGTGGGCGCGGTCGGCCTCGCGATCGGCGATGTCGTTCAGCGAGTAAACGGCGCTGGACATCAGGCCGAAGGCGGCAAACACCAGCGCGGCTTCGGCCAGCACCGCCGGCTCGCCCCACTGGCGGGCGAACAGCAGTCCCACCAGCACGAAGCCGTTCTTGACCCACTGGTAGGGGCGCGCCAGGCGCCACAGCGAGGCGGGGATGCCGGGGCGCGCGTCGGCCATCGTGGTCAGCGCTGCCGCACCGGGCAGTACGGCGCGTCGAAATAGCGCTCGCAGAAGTAGCACGAGCCCTGCGGCAGGAAGGCCGGGATCCGGTAGTAGCGCTCGCGCAACAGCGCCAGCACCCGGTCGCGGTAGGCCGGGTAGTCGAAGCCGCGTCCGAGCACCAGGTGGAAGGTGACGCCCTCGACGGTGAAGGTCCGGAACTCCACCGAGCGGAAGTACGGCCGGTAATCCTCCATGCGCGGCGGGTTCTTGCGGAACACGAGGATGTCGCGCCCGGCCAGGCGCCGGAAGTCGGTCATGATGTCGTCGTGGCGCGCGTGGGTGGAACCCTCGCCGAACACGAACACGTAGCGACCGGCGTAGTGCGACAGCGTGACCGCCGGCGAGTAGCCGTCCGCGGCGAACTCGAAGCCCTGCCCGTTGCGCTCCATCTCGCGCACCACGTCGTGGATGCGGAAGTGGAACACGATGCCGTCGTGCCAGCGGGTCGGCTTCCACAGGTCCAGCGGCGCGGCCATGATCGCCGCCACCACGACGACATGGACCAGCGCGAACGCCGCCAGCCAGCGCACCGAGGCGCGCAGCTGGCGCGCATCCAGCGCGAAGAAGCAGGCGCAGAAGAACAGCGGCACGAAGGACAGCACCCAGTGCAGGCCGATGGTCTTGGGCACCGACAGCACGGCGAAGAGCAGCAGTGGCACGCCGCTCACCACGGCAAAGAAGCGCATCGACGGGTCCGCGCGCCACGCGGCGAGGCGGCCGGGCTGGCGCGCAAGCCGCCACAGCTGCCACATCGCGACCGGCGAGAGCACGTAGAGCAGCGTGGCCGCGTAGACCAGCGGCGTCTTCCAGGAAGCGCCGGCGTCGTCGTGGCGGTTGTAGACGTTGAACATCACGTTGGCCCAGCAGTTCTGCCAGTTCCAGCCGACGTTGACCGCGACGAAGGGCACGGCGCAGGCCGCGACGATGAACAGGCCGCCCCAGCGGCGCGAGCCGCGCGGCGAGGCCAGCACCTGCACGCAGTAGGCGAAGGCCAGCAGCACCGCAAAGTACTTGGACAGCAGCGCGAGGCCCAGCAGCACCCCGGCGACCGCATACCAGCGCGCGCCGCTGCCGCCCCCGGCGCGACACTCGGCCCTCCAGTAGGCGATGGCGGAGGCCGCCGAGAACAGCACCAGCGGCGTGTCGGTGGTAATGAACACGTTCCACACTTCCACCGGCACCAGCAGCAGCGCGCAGGCCGCGAGCGCCGCGCGCTCCGCATCGATGCGCCGCAGCGCGAGCCACACCATCAGCGCGAGCGCGCCGGGCAGCAGGGTCGAGGGCAGGCGCGCGAGCCAGGCCTGGTCGGCCAGCGCCGCGAGCGGCCCCGCCTGCAGCAGCGCGAGCCACCAGCCGACCATGGGCGGATGGTCGTAGAAACCGAAGTCCGGCCGCGTGCCCCAGACCTGGAAGTACGCCTCGTCACCGGTGAAGGGAAACACCGCCGCCAGCCACAACCGGAAGGCGAGCGTCGCGAGCAGCGCGCTGGCCAGCCACCGCGCCGCCTGACGGGCATCAGGGGACGGGGACGGCGTGGCGGGAGGGAATGGGGGCGCGGCGTCGCTCATGTCGGTAGCGCCCGGCGGCGGCGCAGGCTGCGATTATAGGCCGCGCACCACCAGCGACAGGCCCGATACCACGAGCAGGCCGTAGACCACGCGGCGGATCGCCTCCACCGGCAGGCGGTCGTGCAGCAGGTTGCCCAGGCGCATGCCGACCAGCGCCAGCGGCAGCATCAGCAGCATGAGGGTGAACAGCCCGTCCTGGGTGATGAAGCCGGCGAGCCCGTAGAGCACCATGCGGATGAAGTTGCTCACCATGACGATCACGTTCATGGTGGCGCGCATCTCGCTCTTGTCGCCGCCGCGCCGGCTGAGGTACATGATGTAGGCCACGCCGCCTATGCCGAACAGCGCCGAGAGCAGGCCGCCCGCGAGGCTCGCGGGAACGGCCCACCATGCGCTGATGCGGCTGGTGCCGAGGCGGTCCGCGCTGCCGGCCAGCCCGTAGGCGCACACCACCAGGCCCAGCGCGACCATCAGCACGCGGTCGCGCAGGCTGGTAAGCAGCAGCACGCCCGCGACCAGGCCGACCAGCATCCCGGGAAGCATGCGCAGCAGCTCGCCCCGCAGCGCGCGGGCATGGGTGCGGCTGGACAGCGCGAGGCCGGCGATGGTGTCCAGCAGCGTCTGGTAGGGAATGACGAACTGCAGCGGCATGAAGTGCGCGAACACCGGCGTGCTGATCACCGCCGAGCCGAAGCCGGTCAGGCCGAACACCACGTAGCCCAGCAGCGTGAGCGGCACCTGCACCCACAGCACCACCGCGGGGATCGCGTCCCAGCCCGCGGACAGCCACTCCTGCATCGGGATCGCGCCCCTCCCCCGCCGGCTCGCCCGTTACTTCGCCCTGGACTTGCGCTTGCGCCGCTGGCGCACCGCGCCGGCGAGTTCGTCCAGCAGCGGGACGCTGTCCTCCCAGGACAGGCAGGGGTCGGTGATGCTCTGGCCGTAGGCCAACTCGCGCCCGGGCTTGAGGTCCTGGCGCCCGCCCTTGAGGTGGGACTCCACCATCAGGCCGACGATGTTGCGGTCGCCCGCGGACACGCGGCGCGCGATCTCGGCCGACACGTCGCGCTGCTTCTCGTGCTTCTTCTCGGCGTTGGCATGGCTGCAGTCCACCATCAGGCGCTCGTTCAGCCCCGCCGCCTCCAGCGCCTTGACCGCCTCGGCCACGCTGGCCTCGTCGTAGTTCGGGGCCTTGCCCCCGCGCAGGATCACGTGGCAGTCCGGGTTGCCCTTGGTCTCGACGATCGCCACCTGCCCGTTCTTGTGCACCGACAGGAACTGGTGCGGCCGGCGCGCGGCGAGGATGGCGTCCACCGCGATCTTCACGTTGCCGTCGGTGCCGTTCTTGAAGCCGATCGGCGCGGACAGCCCCGAGGCGAGTTCGCGGTGCACCTGCGATTCGGTGGTGCGGGCGCCGATCGCACCCCAGCTGATCAGGTCGCCGATGTACTGCGGCGAGATCGTGTCCAGGAACTCCGAGCCGGCCGGCACGCCCGCCTGGTTGATCTTGAGCAGCAGGTCGCGGGCGATGCGCAGCCCCTCGTCGATGCGGAAGCTCTCGTCCAGGTACGGGTCGTTGATCAGGCCCTTCCATCCCACGGTGGTGCGCGGCTTCTCGAAATAGACACGCATCACCACCTCGAGGTCTCCGGCGAGGCGCTCGCGCTCCGCGGCCAGCCGCGCGGCGTACTCGAGCGCCGCCTTGGGGTCGTGGATCGAGCACGGCCCGATGATCACCAGCAGGCGGTCGGAGCGACCGTGCAGGATGTCCTTGACCGCCTTGCGCGAGCGCGAGATCAGGCCCTCCACGGGCGTGCCCTGGATGGGGAAGAAGCGGATCAGGTGTTCGGGTGGCGGCAGGGGCACGATGTTCCGGATTCGTTCGTCGTCGGTTCTGGAGGTACGGTCCGGGGCATTCGCGCCGGCGTAGTTGAGGGCGGACTTCTCTGTGGTCGGGCTCATCTGGTTAGCTCGTCTCAGTCAGTGGTCGTGCCGGGGACTGCCTTGTGCGGGGGTGCAAAAAAAAACCGCCAGGCTGTCTGCTCTGGCGGTTTCTCGGGAATTCGTGGTGCGCGTCTACCCGATTTCCTCCGCCAGCGGCCGGGGAAAGCCAAAGTAGCCAAAATAAAAGCGCGCAGCGTTCATGGGCATCGATTGAAACACACAACCCCGGTGGCTGACAAGTCCGGGGCGGCAATGCGGATTTTGCGATCCTGGCAGCCCGCATCTGGCAGCCGGGATCGCCGAGTGCTGACCAGCTGCATGCAGGACGTTGCGGCGCGATTTCACGCATGGTATTCACTGCGCGTCTCGTTGACCTCCGGAGGTTCGCCTGATGGGTGCTTCGATGAATGCGACGACGATGCTGCCGATCGCGGGGTTCAGGGACGTCTACGACGTCTCCACGGTGGACCGCGCGCTCTCGAAACTTGCGCCGACCGCCAACGAAGCGCTGCGCGGCACCTACGAGAAGATGTTGAAGTCCGGGGGCACGCGCTTCATGGTCAAGCCCTCCGGCATGCCGGCCATGGACAAGCTCTATGAGGACCTGCCCAACTTCGGCGAGGTGCTGGACGACATACGCAAGCACGTCGCGCTGGCCGCATCCAGCGAGGACGCCCTCGAATTGCCGCCGATGCTGCTGCTGGGCGACCCGGGCATCGGCAAGACCCACTTCGGCAGGCGCCTGGCCCAGCTGCTGTCCACCGGCTTCGGCTTCGTCACCATGAGTTCGCTCACCGCCGGCTGGGTGCTCTCGGGCGCCTCCTCGCAATGGAAGAACGCCAAGCCGGGCAAGGTGTTCGACACCCTGCTGCACGGGGACTACGCCAACCCGGTGATGGTGGTGGACGAGATCGACAAGGCCGGCGGCGACAGCCAGTACGACCCGCTGGGCGCGCTCTACTCGCTGCTGGAGATCGACACCTCGCGCAGCTTCGTGGACGAGTTCGTCGAGCTGCCGATCGATGCTTCGGGCGTGGTCTGGATCGCGACCGCGAACGACGCCTCGCGCATCCCCGAGCCCATCCTCAACCGCATGAACGTCTACGAGATCGAGCCGCCCGACCAGGCCGGCTCGGCGCGCATCGCGCAGTCCATCTACGCCGAGATCCGCGGCTCGCACGACTGGGGCAGGCGCTTCCCGGGGGAGCTGGGCGAGTCGGCGCTGGAACGCGTGGCCGGCCTGTCACCGCGCGAGATGCGCCGCGCGGTGCTCAACGCCTTCGGCAACGCCAAGCTGGCGGGCCGCGACGTGATCTACGCGGAGGATGTGGACGAGAGCCGCAGCGCGCGCAAGGCGCGCATCGGCTTCTAGCGGCGCAGGTGCGTCGCGCCCCTGCTGGGCGCGGCGGTTACTGCGGAGCGGTGTAGCCCGCCGCCGCCAGGCGTTCGCGCGCCTGCGGACCGGCCAGGTGCCCGATGTAGGCATCGGCCAGGGCGCGGCGGTTGCCGGCGGGGACCGGCACCGCGACGTACACCGTGTACTTCTGCAACTCGGGCGGCAACGGGCCGACCAGGCGTATGCCCTTGACCGGCAGGATCTCGCTGATCTGGTGGATGCCGAGCTCGATCTCGCCGCGTCCCACCGGCTCGACGATGTAGCCGCCCTGCGCCAGCGTTGCCTTGGCATTCACCTCGCTGGCGATGCCCAGCCGCGCCAGCACCTCGGCCACGTGCTTGCCGCTGGTGCCGGTCTTCGGGTCGATGTACACGATGGACTTCACCGCAAGCAGCGTGCGGCGGAAGGCGTCCGCGTTGGAGATGTCCGGCAACGGCGCACGCTCGTTCACCGCCACGCCGATGCCGACGCGGGCGATCGCCCGCCCGGCCCCGCGCGGCAGCGTGCCGGCGGCCTCCAGGGATGCACGCACCTCCTCGGTGACCACCACCACGTCCACCTGCGCACCGGCAGCCAGCGACTTCACCAGGGTGCCCATCGGCTGGTAGTCCACCTGCGCCGGCTCGCCGCCGGCACCGCGGAAGCTGTCGGTCATGGGCTGCACCAGCGCCTTGGCCGCACCGCCGGAGAGCACCCGCAGCGCCGGCTGGCCTTGCGCGCCAGCCCAGGCAGACAGGCCGGAAAATGCCAATAAAATCAGCGACTTAATGCATTTTCCGGCCATTTTCGCTTCCTCGGCTTGTTGTGCGGCTGGTTTCGCGGCCTATTGCGCGGCGTGTTTCGCGTCCTACTGCGCGGAGATCCTGGCCAGGTCGGCGTAGTTCGCCACGCCGCCATGCCCACCCGCGAAGCGCTGCGGCTCCAGGCCGAAGCGCCGCACGGTGTTGATCACGGCCTGCAGCGAGGGGTTGGCCACCGCCGGCAGCGGACCGGCGCCCGGGCTCCAGATGTCGGTCACGAAACCGACCGCCGCGTCCGGCACGTAGCCGATCAGCAGCGCGGTGGCGTGCGGGTTCTCGGCGACGTAGGCGCCGACGTCGCGCTTGCCATCGGTGATGATCCAGCGGCTCTCGACCTCGATGATGCTGGGCTTGACCGCCTTCTTCGGCGCATCCGCACCCAGGCTGGAAGGCGAGGTGATCGCCTTGCGGAAGAACGCACCGTTGCCCTTGCCGACCACGATGGTGGCGCCGGCGGCGGCGAACGTGCGCACGCCGCTGGTGTGGTCCATGTGGTGGTGGGTGAGCACCACGTACTTCACCGGCTTGCCGGGGAAGCGCTTGCCGGCCATCTCCAGCGTGGCCTTGGACATGCGCTCGCCGATCGGCGCGTCGAACACCACGACGAACTTGTCCATCTCGACCAGCATGGTGTTGTGCGTGCCGCCGGTGACATGCACCACGCCAGTGGCGAGGTCGGTGGCGGTCAGCCCGTTCACAGCACTGCCGTCATAGAACATCGCGTCGGCATCCAGCAGGTTGCCGATGAACTGGCGGCGGATCACCCACTGCGGCGACACGCCCGCCATCGACTGCGCCTTCAGCTGCTTGGGGCGCAGCGCCTCGGGGATGGCGAACAGCGCCAGCGACAGCGAGGGGTTCACCTCGACCGCGTCCACGCTGATTTCGTACACGGTGCGGCCGTTGAGCTGGTAGGTCTGCTTGAACGGGAAGCGCATGCCACCGGCGTCGCGCCAGTCGGCCAGCACCAGGTCGTAGTCCGAGTCGCCCTGCAGCGCGTCGTAGTCGCGGGTGCGGATGCGCTCGGGCAGGCCGCTGGCCGGGTCGAACAGCACGGTGAAGGTGGCGATGAGGGCGTCGTAGCTAACCGCCGGCAGCGACTTGCCGCCCGCCTTCTGCATGCCGGCGGCCTTCACGCGCTTGGGGTTCTGCGCCATGTCCCACAGCAGGTTGGGCGCGGTGCGCATCAACTCGCGGGCGGTGACCGTGGCGCGCGCCACGGACATGGTGTGGCCGGGCGGGTTGGTTTCGCGGTTCTGCTTGGTGCGCGAGTTGGAGTCGATGCCGATCACAACGCCCACGCCGTTGGCGAAGACCTCGCTGAAGGACTGCTCGCGCACTGACGGGTACTGCAGGCTCTTCTTCCACTCGTTGCGCGCCGCGCCCGAGATCAGGTCACGCGACACCACCAGGGTCGAGTCACCCGCGAAGCGCATCTCGCCGCCGGCCTGAACCGACTGGTCCGGTTCCCAGTGCTTGGTGCGCGCGCGCATGACCACCGTGCGCGCGTCGGACAGCGCGCTGCGGCCGATCGAATTCACCGCCTTGTCGACTAGGCCGAGCGTGGCCGGCGCCTTGGCGGCCTTGGCGGCGGGCTTGCCCGCGGGCGCGGCTGCGGCCGGCGCCGCCGTCTGCGCCGACGCGGAGACGGAGAACAGGCCGGCAACCAGCAGGCCCAGGATACGGTGCGACATGGTGGATCTCCCTTGTTTGAAACGCTGCGCCCCCGCACGCGGACTGCGGCGACCCGGCGAAGTGCGACATGCTACTTGGAATGGGGCGAACAGCCCAGCGGCCCCCGCTATTCCGCCCGACGCCGCGGCTCCCGGCCGACGCCGTGGCTTCAGCGCTTGGCCGGGTTCAGCGTGCCGCGGTTGTAGTCCTTGTCCCCGGGATAGAGCGTGCGACCGATGCCGAGCAGGCCTCCCTGGGCGCCGCGCTCGCGGGCGCGCTCGGCCTCGGCGGCGGTGCGCTGGACCTCGGCCTTCTTCTCGTCCATCCATTCCCAGCGGCCACCGGGCAACAGGCGCACCCGTTCGCCGGTGGCGGTGACCGCCTCGACCACGCCCTGGAGATCGGGCGCCTGCGCCGCGACCGGCCCGGCGCCGAGCAGGAGCGCGAACGCGACGGCGCGCAGCGACCTCACAGCTTGGCTTCGACCCAGGCGCGCACCGAGGCGAGCGCCGCCGGCAGCTTGGACGCATCCGTGCCGCCGGCCTGCGCCATGTCGGGACGGCCGCCGCCCTTGCCGCCGACCTGCAGCGCGACCATGTTCACCAGTTCGCCCGCCTTGACCTTCGCGGTCAGGTCGGCGGTCACGCCGGCGATCAGGCTGACCTTCTGGCCGTCGGCCGCGGCCAGCACCAGCACCGCGGACTTGAGCTTGTCCTTGAGCTTGTCCAGGGTCTCGCGCAGCGCCTTCGCATCGGCGCCCTCGAGCGCGGCGGCGAGCAGCTTCACGCCCTTCACGTCCTCGGCCTGCGAGGCGAGGTCGTCGCCCTGCGAGGAAGCGAGCTTGGACTTGAGCCGGGCGAGTTCCTTTTCCAGGCCGCGCACCGTGTCCAGCACCTGCGCGACCTTCTGCGGCAGCTCCGAGGGCTGCGCGCGCAGCGCGTGGGCCACCTCGGTCACGCGCGCATCCTGCTGCTGCACCCAGGCCAGCGCCCCGTCGCCGGTCACCGCCTCGACGCGGCGGATGCCTGCGGCGACGCCGGACTCGGCCACGATCTTGAAAAAGCCGATGTCGCCGGTGCGCGCCACGTGCGTGCCGCCGCAGAGTTCGCGCGAGGAGCCGATGTCCAGCACGCGCACCGTGTCGCCGTACTTCTCGCCGAACAGCGCCATCGCGCCGCCCTTCACCGCATCATCGAAGGCCATGACCTGGGCGCGGGTCGCCGCGTTGGCGGTGACCTCGGCGTTCACCAGCGCCTCGACACGGCGGACCTCGTCGTCGGTCACCGGCGCGTTGTGCGCGAAGTCGAAGCGCGTCTTGTCCGCGTCCACCAGCGAGCCCTTCTGCTGCACGTGCGCGCCCAGCACCTCGCGCAGCGCCTTGTGCATCAGGTGGGTGGCCGAGTGGTTGCGCACGGTGCGCGCGCGCCGCTGCGTGTCCACCGCGGCCTTGACCGTGTCGCCAACCGCGAGGGTCCCGGAGGCCAGCGTCCCGTGGTGGCCGAACACGTCCGCCTGGATCTTCTGCGTGTCGTGCACGGAAAACACCGCGCCCGGCGCGTGCAACTCGCCGGCGTCGCCGGCCTGGCCGCCGGACTCGGCGTAGAACGGCGTGCGCGCCAGCACCACGATGGCGGCCTCGCCGGCTGCAATCCGGTCCACCGCGCTGCCGTCACGGTACAGCGCCGTGACCTTCGCCGCGTCCAGCGCGAGCAGTTCGTAGCCCTTGAACTCGGTCTTCTCGCCCTTGTACTCCACGCCAGCGGCCATGCGGAACTTGGAGGCCGAGCGCGCCTGCTCGCGCTGGCGGTCCATCGCCGCCTCGAAGCCGGCGTGGTCCACCGCGATGCCGCGCTCGCGCGCGATGTCGGCGGTCAGGTCCATCGGGAAGCCGAAGGTATCGTACAACTGGAACACGGTCGCGCCGTCAAGGGTCTTCGTCCCGGTGGCGAGCGCCGCGTCCAGCACCTTCATGCCGTGCTCGATGGTCTCGGCGAAGCGCTCCTCCTCCATGCGCAGCACCTCGGTGACACTGGACTCGGCCTTCGCGAGTTCCGGGTAGGCCGCGCCCATGGCGGCGACCAGGTCGGCGACGATCCGGTGGAAGAAGGGCTTCTTCTGGCCCAGCATCCAGCCGTGGCGGATGGCGCGGCGGATGATGCGCCGGAGCACGTAGCCGCGCCCCTCGTTGCCCGGGATCACGCCGTCCACCACCAGGAAGGAACAGGCGCGGATGTGGTCGGCGATCACCTTGAGCGAATTGTTCGCGAGGTCCTTGGTACCGGTCTCGCGCGCCGCGGCGCGGATCAGGTCCTGGAACAGGTCGATCTCGTAGTTGGAGTGCACGTGCTGCAGCACCGCCGCGATGCGCTCCAGGCCCATGCCGGTGTCGACGCAGGGCTTGGGCAGCGGGTTGAGCGTGCCCGCGGCGTCGCGGTCGTACTGCATGAACACCAGATTCCAGATCTCGATGTAGCGGTCGCCGTCCTGCTCGGGCGAGCCGGGCGGGCCACCGGCCACGTCCGGGCCGTGGTCGTAGAAGATCTCGGTGCAGGGGCCGCAGGGGCCGGTGTCGGCCATCTGCCAGAAGTTGTCCGACGCGTAGCGCGCGCCTTTGTTGTCGCCGATGCGCACGATGCGCGCGGCCGGCACGCCGACTTCCTTCTCCCAGATGGCGTAGGCCTCGTCGTCCTCCTGGTACACCGTGACCCAGAGCCGCTCCTTGTCCAGGCCGTACACCGAGGTGAGCAGCTCCCAGGCGTACTTGATCGCGTCGCGCTTGAAGTAGTCGCCGAAGCTGAAGTTGCCCAGCATCTCGAAGAAGGTGTGGTGGCGCGCGGTGTAGCCGACGTTCTCCAGGTCGTTGTGCTTGCCGCCGGCGCGCACGCTGCGCTGCGAGCTGGTGGCGCGGGTGTAGGCGCGCGCCTCCTTGCCAAGGAACACGTCCTTGAACTGCACCATGCCGGAGTTCGTAAAAAGGAGCGTCGGGTCGTTGCCCGGCACCAGCGAACTGGAGGCGACGATGCTGTGGCCGCGCTCCTTGAAGAAGTCGAGGAAGCGGCTGCGGATGTCTGCGGATTTCATGCGGTTTCTACCGATCGTGCTGGCCGGACTGGGATGGACGGAAGGCAGGCGCTGGCCGGTTCCGCGCAGGGCCCGCGGGAAAAGCGCCAAATGCCTGAAAGAACACGATTTTCGCCGGAAACGCCGGCCCGCGCAAATGGCGCCGGGCCGGCCGTGAAGGCGAAGCGGCGGCCCTCAGGCCGGGCGCAGGCCCTTCACCGACACCACCTGCACCGGCTTGGCGAAGCCCTTGAGCGTGTAGCCGCCCAGCGGCTCGCCCTGCGCCATGTCCTCGATGCGCATGAAGGTGCGCTGGTCGAGCAGGATCTCGCCGGCCTTGGCATCCCCGCACAGGCGCGCGGCAAGGTTGGTGACGCGCCCGATGGCGGCATAGTCCCAGCGCCGCTCGAAGCCGATCGCCCCCAGCGTCGCGTAGCCCTCGGAGATGCCTATGCCCAGGCCGAGCTTGTGGCCGCGTCGCGCCCAGGCATCGGCGATGGGATGGAAGGCCTGCTGCATGGCCAGCGCCATGCGCACCGCCTGCTCCACCGGGCGCTCGATCGGCACCGGGTCGTTGAAGAAGATCATCAGGCCGTCGCCGGCGAAGTGTTCCAGCGTGCCGCCGTGCTGCTCGACCAGCCGGCCCATGGCCTCGTGGTAGGCGTGCAGCAGTTCCATCACCTCCTCGGGCTCCGAGGTGTCGGTGAACAGCGTGAAGCCGCGCAGGTCCAGCGAGGCCACGGTGATCTGCGCGCGGTGCGTCTTGAGCAGCTGTTCGCCGCCGGCCGCGAGGATGGCCTCGGCCAGGTGCGGCGAGAAGAAGTTCTTCAACCGGCCGAAGCGCTCCAGCTGCGTGCCCTGCTCGCTCACCCGGTGTTCCAGGTTGACGTTCAGCGCCTTGAGGTCGGCCGACTGGCGGCGCACCTCGTCCTGCAGCAGCTTGATGCGCAGCAGCGACTTCACCCGCGCGAACAGCTCGGCCGGGTTGATCGGCTTGCTGAGGAAGTCGTCGGCGCCGGACTCGATGCCGATCACGCGCTCCTCGTGCGGGTCGGCCGAGGTCACCAGCACCACCGGCAGCAGCGCCGTGTCGTCGCGGGCGCGCAACCGCCGGCACACGTCATAGCCCGACAGCCCGGGCATGCGCACGTCCATCAGCACCAGGTCAGGCAGTTCGCGCTCGACCTGGGCGAGCGCCTGCTCGCCGCTGCTGGCGGTGCGCACGACGTAGCCCTTGTTCGACAGCAGTTCTTCCAGCAGCGTGACGTTGGCCGACATGTCATCCACCACCAGGATCCTTCCCGGGGTGCTCACGGCCTGTACTTCCTTTGTTGCATGGGCTGCATTGCTTTCTGCGTTGGACCACGCGCGGATTGTGGCAGAGCGCGAGTACGGGTTGGAAGGCTTGTGCAGGCTCCCCGCGTTTTATTCCCACGCCTTGCGAACAACACCGTTCGGCAAACGGAAACAGCGGGGCTGGCGCCGCCCCGATCTTCGCACGGCAACATGTCAGGAAAACATCCCGGCCACGCTGCCCGCGACCAAAGTGGCCAGCGTCCCTGACACCAGGGTGCGGCCGCCCAGCGCGACGATGTCCGCGCGACGCGACGGCGCCATGGTGGCCAGCCCGCCGATCATGATGCCCAGGCTCCCGAGGTTGGCGAAGCCGCACAACGCATAGGTCATGATCAGGCGCGAGCGCTCGCCGAGCACGCCCTCGGGCAGGCGCGCCAGTTCGATGTAGGCGATCAGCTCGTTGAGCACGGTCTTGCTGCCCAGCAGCGCGCCGGCAGCGCCGCTCTCCGCCCACGGCACGCCGGCCAGCCAAGCCAGCGGCGCCATCACCCAGCCGAGCATGCGCTGCAGCGTAAGCGGCGCGCCGGCCACCCCGGGCGCCAGGCCCAGCAGCTGGTTGGCCAGGCTCACCAGCGCGACCAGCACCAGCAGCATGGCGATGATGTTGATGAGCAGCGACACGCCGTCCAGCGTGCCGCGCGTGACCGCATCCATGGACGAGGTCGACCCGCCGCCCTCGACCTCCACCGGGCCGGCCGCGTCCGAGCGCGGCCCGTCCTCGGGCACCATCAGCAGGGACAGCGAGATCACCGCCGGCGTGGCGATGATGGAGGCAACGAGGATGTGCCCGAGCGCCCCGGGCACCACGCTGCCGAGCACGCTGGCGTAGAGGGCCATCACCGTGCCGGCGATGGTCGCCATGCCGCAGCTCATCATCACGAACAGCTCGCCGCGGTTCATGCGCGCGATCCAGGGGCGCACGAACAGCGGCGCCTCGACCATGCCGACGAACACGTTGGCCGCCGACGACAGGCCGATGGCCCCGCCCAGGCCCATGGCCTTCTGCAGCAGCCACGCGAAGCCGCGCACCACCAGCGGCAGCACGCCCCAGTAGAACAGCAGCGAGGACAGCGCGGACACCACCAGCACCAGGGGAAGGGCCTGCAGCGCGAGCACGAAGGCCGCGCCGGGGTGGTCCTCCGCGAAGGGCAGCGGTCCGCCGCCGAGGTAACCGAACACAAAGGACGTGCCGTCGCGGGTGGCGCGCTCCAGCGCCGCCATGGCCTGGTTCAGCGCCAGGAACAGCGACTGCGTCCCCGGCGCGCGCAGCAGCAGCGCGCCCAGCGCTAGGGTCAGTACCGCGCCCGACAGCACCGGGCGCCAGGCGATCGCGCGCCGGTTCTCGGACATCGCCCAGGCGATCGCGTGCAGGGCGATGAAACCGACGGCGCAATGCAGGAAGTCAGCCAATGGCTCGGCGGGAACGGGCATCGTTCGATTCTATCTGCCGGATGCCGACGCCCTGCTCCGTTCGACCAATATAATCAGCCACTTGTATTAATACATGGCCACGCCGGTCGCCACCCCCCTCCATGAGCAGCCTCGTCCCCCTCAGCGAACTCGCAGCGCGCATACCCGACGGCGCGCGCCTGGCCATCGCGCAGGACTCGGTCGGCGTGGCGATGGCGGCGACGCGCGAGCTGGTGCGGCGCGGCGCGCGCGGCCTGAGGCTGGTGTGCGTGCCGCTGTCGGGTATGCAGGCCGACATCCTCATCGGCGCCGGCTGCGTCGCCGCGATCGAGACGTCGGCGGTGACGCTGGGCGAGTACGGCGGTGCGCCGCGCTTCGCCGCCGCGCTGCGCGGCAAGCGCATCGAACTGCGCGATGCCACCTGTCCCGCGATCCACGCCGCGCTGCAGGCCGGCGAGAAGAACATCCCCTTCATGCCGCTGCGCGGCCTGGTCGGCAGCGACCTGCTCGCGCACCGCGCGGACTGGAAGGTGGTGGACAACCCGTTCGCCAGCAACACAGGGGCCGGCGATGCCGGGAACGGCGCGGGCGAGCCCATCGTGCTGCTGCCGGCGATCCGCCCCGACATCGCGCTGATCCACGCGCCGCTCGCCGACCGCGACGGCAACGTCTGGATCGGCCGCAGGCGCGACGCGCTCACCATGGCGCATGCCTCGTTCGCCACGCTGGCCACGGTGGAAGCGGTGCGCGACACCAGCCTGTTCGACGACCCCGCACTTGCCGCCGGCACCGTGCCGGCGATCTACGTGGATGCGATCGCGCTCGCGCCCAACGGCGCCTGGCCGATCGGCATGCCCGACACCACCGCGCCGGATCCCGCGGCGCTGCAGGCCTATGCCGCGGCGGCGAAGGACGAGGCAGGTTTCTCCGCCTGGCTCGCCGACTGGCTGCAACGCGACTGGCCCGTGGCCGGCGCGCCCGACATGACCGGCAAGACGGCAGGCCCGCGATGAGCCCTGCACCGGCCACCGCCACCGAGGTCCTGGTCATCACCATCGCGCGCCTGCTCGCGGGCAGCCGCCATGTGGTGGCCGGGGCGCAGTCGCCAGTGCCGGGCTCGGCCGCGCTGCTGGCCAAGGCGCTGGGCTGGGGCGTGGAGCGCGTCACGCTGCTGGGCTCGCGCCAGTGGAACGCCTACACCGACGGCGGCGTGGAAACCTTCGACATGGCGGCGCAGGGCCGCATCGATGCCTTCTTCCTCTCGGGCGGGCAGATCGACGGCCGGGGCAACATCAACCTCGTGGGCGTGGGTGGCTATCCGGATTCCGCGGTGCGCTGGCCGGGCTCGTTCGGCTCGGCCTACCTGTACTTCCTGGTGCCCAAGGTGATCCTGTTCCGGGAGGAACACACGCGCCGCATCATGGTGCCGAAGGTGGAATTCATCTCCGCGCCCGGCACCAGCCCGGCGAACGTGCCGCGCAGCGGCGGGCCGCGCGCCCTGGTCACCGGCCTGTGCGCCTTCTCCTTCGACCCGGAACGCGCGCGCTTCAGGCTGGAGAGCGTGCACCCGGGCCACACGGAGGACGACGTGCGCGAGCACACCGGATTCGACTTCGACGCGCATGCATCGGTGCCGCAGACCCCGGCGCCCGAGGCCGAGGTGCTCGCCTTGCTGCGCGGGCCGATCGCGGTGCAGGTGGCAGAGACCTATCCGCGCTTCGCGGCCAAGCACTGGAACGCCTGACCACGGGCAACAGGGAGCCCGGCCTTCAGGCGCGGTCGCTCAGCCGAGGTTCACGCCCAGCAGGTGGCCGATGGCGTAGGTGAGTGCGCCGGCCGCCCCGCCTATGCCCAGCATGCGCAGGCCGTCACGCAGCGCGCTGCGGCCGGTGAACAGGCTGATGGTCGCGCCCACGCCGAACAACGCGGCGGCGGTCAGGCCGATGGACACCGGCAATCCGAAGCGCGCCGGCAGCAGCAGGAAGGGCGACAGCGGCAGCAGCGCGCCACCCGCGAAGGCGAGGAAGGACGAACTGGCCGCGCCCCACGGAGAGCCGAGTTCATCCGGGTTCAGGCCGAGCTCGTCGCGCGCCAGGATGTCCAGCGCGCGCACCGGGTCCGAGATCGCGAGGTCGGCGAGGCGCCGGGCCTCCTCCGGCGGCACGCCGCGCGCGCGGTAGATCAGCGCGAGCTCGGCGGCTTCCTCCTCCGGATACTCGGCCAGCTCCGCGCGCTCCAGCGCGATCTGGTACTCGTACATCTCGCGTTGCGAGCGCACCGACACATACTCGCCCGCGGCCATGGAGAACGCACCAGCCAGAAGCCCGGCGATGCCGGACAGCAGGATCACGCTGTTGGCCGCGCCCGCGCCGGCCACGCCCAGGATCAGGGAACAGTTGCTCACCAGCCCGTCGTTCACGCCGAACACCGCGGCGCGCAGGTTGCCGCCGGATCCGGCGCCGCCGTGGCGCGCCGCCATGTCCTGGATCGCGCTGGCGCGCTGCCCCGCCGGCGCGTCCGGCGCCACCACCTGCGGATGGCCGTGCGCGTCATGGGAATAGACCGACAGGCCGCGCACCTTGATCGCCGCCAGCACGCCCTTGATGCGGCGCGGGCCGTAGCGCTGGATCAGCGAGGCGACGATGCGCGCGCGCATGTCGGGCACGTACTGGGGCAGGCGCCCGCCGTTGTTGCGGTCGGCCCAGATGCGCGCCTGGCCCTCGGCCTCAGCCGCGAGCTGCTCGAACAGCGCCTGGCGCGGGGTGCCGGCCTCGTAGCGCGCGACCTCGCGGTACAGCCAGGCCGAGCGCAGCTCGTCCAGCCAGCCTTCGTTGCTGTGGCCCTGCGTCTTGCCGTTCATGCGGATGCGTCCCCGTGGCTTGTCATCTGGCTGCCGGTGGCTGCGGCGGCTGCGAACCATCGCGCGTCGGCCAGCACCACCGAGGTCGCGACCTGGCGCTCGGGGACGGTCCAGTAGCGGCGCAGTACCGCCGGCTTGTCGCCTTCCGGAACCAGGGCAAAACCGTGGCGCTCATAGAAGCGGATTGCCCATCGGGCGGCGGCCCAGGTGCCGATCAAGACCGGCGTGTCGCAGTCCGACAGCAACTGCGCGAGCAGCGCCGAACCGATGCCGTCGCGCTGGTGTGCCGGCGCGACGTAGGCATGGCGTATCAGGGTGACATCGCGCACCGCCTGCCGGCCCATCACGCCCAGCAACTCGCCCTGCCCGGATTCGCACAGGCAAAAGGCGACGCCGGCATCGATCTCGGCCCGCAGTTCATCCAGCGGCATGTAGGGCTCGTGCCAGCAGTCCGCCGGGATCACGCCCCGGTAGGCCTCGGCGGCGGCGTTCACCACGGCGGCGATGCGGGACGCGTCAGCCATGCAGCCGGCGAGCAGCCTCATGGGCGGCTGGCCGGGACGGGCGCTGGGCGGCATCGGGGGTACAGGGGCTGGCATGGGCGTCCGGTTTCGGGCGCAAGCGTGCCAAGTCGGTGACGGAACTGGGACAGCGGCGCCGGATTCGGGACAGCATACCCCGCGTCCCCGGGGGTCCATGTGATCCAGCGCAAGTTCCGGCGCGGTCGCGGGGTGGCGCGGGTGCTTGCCCAGTTGCTTGTAGCGGCGGGTGGATGCCGCGGCGGACGCGCGCCCGGAAACGCGCTGCGGTCACGAACCCCGGCGCTCAGCGGGCCGAGGGGATTGCGTGGAAGCCTGTCCATGTGAGCGGAACTCTCCCACCACGCCCACCAGCAGGCCGGCGATGACCATCAGCACACCCAGCACGCGCGGACTCAAGGCACCTTCCCGGGGTGAAGCGCTGACAAGCCGGCGTCCGCACCGACACCGGGACAACAGGAAAAATGGGAGGCAGCCGCCGGCCCAGCATGGCAAGGCATCCGAAGATGCCCCGTAAGCGACTGCCCGTGCTTCCCATACAGCCATGGCCACCGGTGTGGAGTCCTCGGCTGCCGGTGACGAACCACCGACAGTGTGTCCGAGGCCCCGTCAGTTATTCCTCGATGGAGCGGAGGATCTGCTTGACGATGTCCGGGCTGTAACCACGAGTCAGCAGAAAGCGTGCCTGCTTGCCGCGCTCGCTGGCATTGGCGGGCAGCGTGCCGAACTTGCGCGTCCACACGGCGCGGGCGCGCTCCAGTTCGCCCTCCTTCGACGCATCCACGGTACTGCGCACGATGTCGTCGGACAGGCCCCTGCCGCGCAGTTCCGCCTGCAGGCGCCGCGAGCCGTAGCGCTGGCCCAGGGTGTGGGCACGCGCGTCGGCGAAGCGCTGGTCGGACAGGTGCTTGCGCTGCTCCAGCTCGTCGAGCAGGTCGTCCAGCACCTGCTTGCTCTCGGCATGGGGTTCGAGCTTGCGCGCCAGCTCCGCGCGACTGTGCTCACGGCGCGACAGGTAACCCAGCGCGCGCATCTTCAGGCTGGGGCCGGGGCGCTTGGGCTTGTCCGGCTCGTCGCCCGGGGCGGCGCGCCTGGCATAGCGCTCGCTGCTGCGGCTGTACTCGGCAGGGGCCTGCGGTTGCGCAGCGGCTAGCGCCGCGTCCCCACCGGATGCGAGGGCATCGTCCGGCTCGGCACCGGCCATGAAATGGTCAACCTCGTCCTGCGCCGGTTTGGCCCGCGCCGACTGGCCCTGCGCGCCCCAGCCTGCCTTGCGGGCCGCGCCCGGGGTGGCACCCGCGCGAGCGGGCTTGGCGCGGCGGCCGCGACCGAAGCTGCTGCCGCCTCCGCCGAACATGCCGCGCGGTTCCGCCCGGGGTCCCCGGCTACTCTTCCTCGGCCGCGGCGACCGGGGTGAAGCTCGTGCCCTTGATGCCCAGGTGCGCGCGGATCTTGCCCTCGATCTCCGAGGAGGTCGCCGGGTTCTCGATCAGGTACTCACGCGCGTTGTCCTTGCCCTGGCCGACGCGCTCCTTGTTGTAGGTGTACCAGGCGCCGGACTTGTCGACGATGCCGGCGTTGACGCCCATCTCCAGGATCTCGCCCTCGCGCGAGATGCCGCGTCCGTACAGGATGTCGAACAGCGCCTCGCGGAACGGCGGGGCCACCTTGTTCTTGACCACCTTGACGCGCGTCTCGTTGCCGACCGCCTCGTCGCCCTTCTTGATGGTGCCGATGCGGCGGATGTCCAGGCGCACCGAGGCGTAGAACTTGAGCGCGTTGCCGCCGGTGGTGGTCTCCGGGCTGCCGAACATCACGCCGATCTTCATGCGGATCTGGTTGATGAAGACGATGGTGCAGTTCGTCTTCGAGACGCAGGCCGTGAGCTTGCGCAGCGCCTGGCTCATGAGCCGCGCCTGCAGCCCGACGTGCTGGTCGCCCATGTCGCCCTCGAGCTCCGCTTTGGGGACCAGGGCGGCCACCGAGTCGACGACGATCAGGTCCACGGCCCC
>CAIVVS010000010.1 GCA_903909415.1 uncultured Pseudomonadota bacterium
CCCGAGCAGGCCGAGCGCGCCCATCTTCTTCCACAGGTCCATGGGGAACTGGTTGCTGGCGTCGATGCCGGCCGCGCGCGGGGCGATCTCGCTGGCGGCGAAGGCGCGCACCGTCTCGCGCAGCATGTCCACGTCCGCGCCCAGCGCGAAGCGCAGCGACGGCAGTTCGGCAGGGGGGGGCATGTGGGGCGGGGCTCCTGTGCGGGCGGGCGGCGTGGCGTGGCGCCGGCGGCCGGAAAGTGGGGAACCTGCGGGAAGAGGAATCTACGTCAGGTTAACGTTAACGTCAACTTCCCGGAACCCCAGTTTTACGGGCAAGTGGCTGTTTATCAATGGATTTTCTCCGCTCCGCGAGCAGGCGGCGCGACTGCGCCTCAAAGCCGCGGATCTCGGCCAGCATCGCGTTGATGTCCTCGCGCTGGCGCTCCAGCTGCTCGCGCCGCCGCGCCAGCGCGGCGACGAAGACCTCCAGTTGCGGGCGGGCGTCCTGGGCGCCGTCGTACAGGTCCAGCATCTCGCGCACATCGGCGATGGAAAAGCCCAGGCGCTTGCCGCGCAGGATCAGTTTCAGGCGCACCTGCTCGCGCTTGCCGTACACCCGCCTGCCGCCGGCGCGCATCGGCTGGATCAGGCCTTCCGCCTCGTAGAAGCGGATGGCGCGCGGCGTCAGGTCGAATTCGCGCGACAACTCGCTGATGGTCCAGGTCTCGCGGGGCTCGCCCATTGCCGTGCTCCGGTGCGTCGCATATCTGCGAAAATCATCCGTGCCTTGCGCTGCCGCCGGATTGTAGCGCGGCGGTTTGCCCGCTTTCCCCGTCCCTTCTCCCTACGCCATCCGAGGCCGCACCCGATGAATCCCGAGTCCATGCTGCAGTACCCGTTTGCCGAACCGCCGCCCGCGGGCGAGGTGGTGCAGGCGGCGCCGGGCGTGGGCTGGCTGCGCATGCCGCTGCCGTTCGCGCTGAACCACATCAACCTGTGGCTGCTGGACGACGGCGAGGGCGTGGCAGTGGTGGACTGCGGCATCGGCAACGAGGCCACGCGCGCCCTGTGGGAAAAGGTGATCGCGGATTACCTCGCCGGGCGGCGCATCACGCGCGTGATCCTGACCCACCACCATCCCGACCATGCCGGCAACGCGCAGTGGCTGCGCGCGCGCTACGGCGCGGAATTCTGGATCGCGCAGGGCGAGTACCTCGCCTGCCACGCGGTGCGCGAGGGCTACGCCGGCTACTCGCAGGACGGGCTGCTGGCGATGTACCGCGCCAACGGCCTCTCTCCCGAGCATGACGCCAAGATGCAGCAGCGCGGCAGCTACTTCCGCGTCCACGTGCCGGAGTTCCCCGACCGCTACGGCCGGCTGATGGAAGGCAAGGTCCTGTCCATCGGCGGGCGCGAATGGCGCGTGGTCATGGGCTACGGCCACTCGCCCGAGCACGCGGCGCTGTACTGCGAGTCCCTCGGCGTGCTGATTTCGGGGGACATGGTGCTGCCGCGCATCACCACCAACGTGAGCGTGCCCACCATCGAGCCCGAGGGCAACCCGCTGGCCCTCTTCCTCGCCTCCACGCGCAATTACGCGCGCCTGCCGGCCGACACCCTGGTGCTGCCCTCGCACGGCCTGCCGTTCCGCGGCCTGCGCGAGCGCGCCGCCTACCTGGAAGAGCACCACCGCGAGCGCCTCGCCGACGTCGAGGGTGCCTGCGACGCGCCGCGTTCGGCGGCCGACATCGTGCCCATCCTGTTCCGGCGCGAGCTGGATGCGCACCAGATGTTCTTCGCCATGGGCGAGTCCATGGCCCACCTGCACTGGCTGCACGCCGAGGGGCGCTTGTTGCGCAAGCCCGGCGCCGATGGCATCGTGAGGTTCGTACGCCCATGAGCAAGCGACCCGACCGCTCCGCGACATCCGCCAATGACGGCGCCCTGAAGGATGCGGGCCCGCCGGGCTCGGGCCAGCCCGGCGCTGCCCCTGGCAAGCCGGGTCCGGCGTCGGCCGGCGCACCGGATTCCGCGCAGCCGCGCGGCCTGCCCGACCCGGCCCAGACCGCCAAGGTGCTGGCCGATGTCGCCGAGCGCTCGGCGCGCCTGATCCAGGACTACATGGCGCGGCAGGCGGGCAAGCCGGCCGAGGCGCCCTCGGACGAGTTCGGCATCGCGCGCGCCTTCATGGAGCTCTCGGCGCGCATGCTGGCCAACCCGTGGAAGGTGGCCGAGGCCCAGATGGCGATGTTCTGGGACTACACCCACCTGTGGCAGCAGTCCATGCTCAGGCTGGCGGGCCTGAAGGCGGACACGGTCGCGCAGCCGGTGCGCGGCGACAACCGCTTCCGCGACAACGAGTGGCAGGACAACTTCCTGTTCGACTACGTCAAGCAGTCCTACCTGATCGCGGGCAGGCACATCCAGGACGCCGTCGGCGGCGTCGAGGGACTCACGCCGGAGGCGCAGCGCAAGGTGGCCTTCTTCACCCGCCAGTACGTGGATGCGCTGAGCCCGTCGAACTTCGCGATGACCAACCCGCAGGTGCTGCGCGAGACGCTGGCCAGCGGCGGGCAGAACCTGGTGAACGGCCTGTCCAACCTGCTCGACGACATCGAGCGCGGCCACATCAGCATGACCGACGAGAAGGCCTTCAAGGTCGGCCACAACGTCGCCACCTCGCCCGGCAAGGTGGTGTTCCAGAACGAGCTGATGCAGCTGATCCAGTACGCGCCGTCCACCACCGAGGTGTTCCGCCAGCCGCTGCTGATCATCCCGCCGTGGATCAACAAGTTCTACATCCTGGACCTGCGCGAGAAGAACTCCTTCATCCGCTGGGCGGTGTCGCAGGGCCACACGGTGTTCGTGATCTCCTGGGTGAACCCGGACGAGCGCCACGCCGGCAAGGACTTCGAGGACTACATGCAGGAAGGCCCGGTCGCCGCGATGCAGGCCATCGAGAAGGCGACCGGCGAGCACGACATCAACGTGATCGGCTACTGCCTGGGCGGCACGCTGCTCGGCTCGACGCTGGCCTGGCTGAAGTCACAGGGCGCATCCGCCGGGGCCAGGGGAAAGGGCAAGGCGCGCGCCGCGGGCGCCCTGCCGGCCGCGCAGTCGGCGACCTTCTTCGTGTCGCTGCTGGATTTCTCCATCCCCGGAGAACTGGGCGTGTTCATCGACGAGGAGCAGGTTGCCAACCTCGAGAAGCGCATGAACGCGCGCGGCTACCTCGAGGGCTCGGAGATGGCCGGCACCTTCAACCTGCTGCGCGCCAACGACCTGGTCTGGTCGTTCGTGATCAACAACTACCTAATGGGCAAGGAGCCGTTCCCCTTCGACCTGCTGTACTGGAACTCGGACTCCACCCGCATGCCGGCGAAGATGCACGCCTTCTACCTGCGCAACATGTACCTGCGCAACGCGCTGGCCGAGCCCGGCGGCATCACGCTGGCCGGCGTGCCGATCGACCTGGGTCGCGTGGATGTGCCGGCCTATTTCATCTCCACCGCCGAGGACCACATCGCGCCGTGGAAATCCACCTACCGCGGCGCGCAGCGCCTCGCCGGTCCGGTGCGCTTCGTGCTCGGCGGGTCCGGGCACATTGCCGGCATCGTCAACCCGCCGGCGGCGGGCAAGTATGGCTACTGGGTGGCCGACACCGCGGCGAGCGGCGCGGCGCTGCCCGCATCAGCCGAGGACTGGCAGGGTGCCGCCGCGCAGCACGAGGGTTCCTGGTGGAACGACTGGCAGGCCTGGATCGCCGGACTGAACGGCAGGGAACGCATTCCCGCGCGGGTCCCGGGCGAAGGCGGCCTGCCTGCGATCGAGGACGCGCCGGGCAGCTATGTCAGCGTGCGCCTGGGCGCGCGGGTGAAGGGTGACCGCAGCAGCAGCGGTCGCAAGGGCGGTGAACGCAAAGCCGGAGGCGAGCAATGAGCGTGCAACACGACGTGGTTCTGGGCAACTGCCATGTGATCGACCCGGCCAGCGGCTTCGACGGCCCGGGCGAGGTGGCGTTGCATGGCGGGCGCATCGCGGCGGTCGGCGCGAAAGTGGCGGAGCAGGGCGCGCGCCGCGTGGACATGGAGGGCGCGGTGGTCTGCCCCGGCCTGATCGACCTGCACGTGCATGTGTATGAATGGGTCACCAACTTCGGCCTGCCGGCCGACGACGCCGGCGTGAACGCCGGGGTCACCACGGTGGTGGACCAGGGCAGCGCCGGCACCTGGACCTTCGGCGGCTTCAGGGCGCACGTGATCGAGCGCTCGCGCACCGACGTGCGCAGCTTCGTGTCCATCAACGTGGCCGGCGCGCTCAAGGGCGGCATGCGCGGGGACATCCTGCACAACCCCGGCATGGTGGACCTGGATGACCTGCAGCGCCTGGCCGCGGCCAACCCGGTCGGCCTGCGCGGCATCAAGTGCCACGGCGAGTCCGGCGCGATCTCGCACTGGGGCGTGGACGTGCTCAAGCTCGCCGTCGAGGGCGGAAACCGCACCGGCCTGCCGCTGTACGTGCACACCGGCGAGCTGTTCCCGGTGCTGGAGCCGACGCGTCCCGCGCCCGACGGCGTGCTCGAGCAGGTGCTGCCGCTGCTGCGCGCCGGCGACACGCTGGCGCACGTCTACAGCGCCATGCCCGACGGCATCATGGGCCGGCGCGACAAGGTGCCGGACTACGTGTTCCGCGCGCTGGAGAAGGGCCTGCACTTCGACATCGGCTACGGCGTGAACTTCAGCTTCGAGATCGCGCGCCGCATGATGGCCGCGGGCGTGCTGCCCAACACCATCTCCAGCGACGTGCACGGCGACTTCAACAGCTACCACGACGAGGCCATCCTCGACTACAGCCTGTGCGGCGCGATGACGCGCCTGCTCGGGCTGGGCATGCCGCTCGCCGAGGTGATCCGCCGCACCACCATCAACCCGGCCCGCGTGCTGCGCGCCGAGTCGGAGATCGGCACGCTGGCGGTCGGCTCGCGCGCCGACCTGACGGTGCTGGACCGCGTGCCCGGCCGCTGGGGCATGAAGGACGGCCTGGGCGAGACCCTGTGGGCGGAAGAGCGCCTGGTGCCGCGCTGCGTGTTCCGCGCCGGCGAGCGCATCGACTGCACGCGCCGCCTGCTTCGCGACCTCGCCGAGGAAAACCTGCGCCTGGCAGCCTGATCCGGGAGGCTCGCGCTGCGGGCGCCGGCCTGCGTTCCCGTCGGTGGAGCCGGTGCGTCACCTCAGGTGCAGAGGCCCGCGCGCAGTTCCCTCAGGTAGTCCAGCCCGCGTATCGCGCGGCTGCCGTACCAGGATGTCATCTCGCCATTGATGAGGGTGACCGGCGGCGGCGTGCGCAACCGGCCCAGCAGTTCGCCCACCTCGGCGACATGGCGCTCGCGGAACCGGTAGGGCTCGCTCGACAGCAGCACGCGGTCCACGCCCGCTGCCAGTGACGCATCCAGCGTGACTTCCGGATAGCGCGCATCCGCCGCCGCCGGTACCGTGTCCCAGCCGGCAAGCGCCAGCGTGCGCGACAGGTAGGTATCGCGCGACACCGTCATCCAGGGGGCGCGCCAGATCAGGTAGAGCACGCGCTCGCGCGGCCAGCCCAGCGCGCCACCGGACAGCCGCTGCGAGGCCTGCGTGTAGGCCGCAGCCATGTCCGCTGCCTGCTCTGTGCGCCCGAAGATGCCGCC
>CAIVVS010000011.1 GCA_903909415.1 uncultured Pseudomonadota bacterium
CCTCCGCCGCCATCCTCGCGCGCGCGCCAACCCGACCGGGTACGGCGCGGTCGAGCCCGAGGGAGAAAAGGGCCTGTTGATGCGCGCCGTGGTGCAGGTGCGCGCCGCCTCGGGCGAACGGGTGCGCCCGGAGGAGATGCGCCTGCTGCAGATCTCCCAGCGCGTGCCCACCAAGCTGGCCGAGGCGGGCGAATCGGTGCAGTCGGTCTACCACGCCTACCGCGAGCTCTCGCTGTCGCGCCAGAGCCTCAAGGAGATCTACATCCTCACGCTGACGCTGACGCTGCTGCTGGCCTTGTTCGCCGCCATGGGAACCGCCTTCCTGCTGTCGCGCAGGCTGTCCGAGCCGCTGGCGGTGCTGGCCAAGGGAACCGAAGCGGTGGCGCGCGGCGACCTGTCGGCCCGCGTGCCGGTGACCAGCACCGACGAGTTCGGCACGCTGACGCGTTCGTTCAACACCATGACCTCGCAGCTGGACGAGGCGCACGCGGCGGCCGAGCGCAACCGCGGCCAGCTCGAGACCGCCAAGGCCTACCTCGAGAACGTGCTGGCCAACCTGTCGGCAGGCGTGCTGGTGTTCGACGGCACGCTCGCGCTCACGGTGGCCAACCGCGGCGCCGAAGGCATCCTGTCCCAGCCCATGGGCGCCCTGCGCGGGCGCGCGCTCACCGAATGGGACGTGCAGACCGATTTCGCGCAGGCGCTGGCCGAGGAGCTGCGCTCCCATGGCGAGACCGCCTGGCAACGGCAGGTCGAGCTGGCCTCGCGTGGCACCACGCTGCTGCTGCGCGGCTCGGCGCTCCCGTCCGCCGCCGGCGGGGGCTACGTGGTGGTGTTCGACGACGTGACCCAGCTGATCGCCGCGCAGCGCGCCACCGCCTGGGGCGAGGTGGCGCGGCGCCTGGCGCACGAGATCAAGAACCCGCTCACGCCGATCCAGCTCTCGGCCGAGCGCCTGGCCGCCAAGCTCGGCGACAAGCTCTCGCCCGAGGATGCCGCGGTGCTCGCGCGCGGCACCGACACCATCGTCACCCAGGTGGGCGCGCTGAAGAACATGGTCGACGAATTCCGCGAGTACGCGCGCACGCCGGCGCCGGTGCTGGAGGCGGTGGACCTGAACGCGCTGATCCGCGAGGTGCTGGTGCTGTACGAGAACAGCCCGGTGCTGATCGTGCCGGCGCTCGCCGAGGCCCTGCCCGCGGTGCACGCCGACCGCAACCAGCTGCGCCAGGTGATCCACAACCTGCTCACCAACGCGCAGGACGCGATGGCCGGTGCCGCCCGCCCGGAGGTCGGCATCGCCACCACGCTGCAGTCGGGCCGCGCCTGGCTGCGCATCACGGACAACGGCAGCGGCTTCCCGGACGCGATCCTCAAGCGCGCCTTCGAGCCCTACGTGACCACCAAGCCGCGCGGCACGGGCCTGGGCCTGGCGATCGTCAAGAAGATCATCGACGAGCATCGCGGGCAGATCAGCATCGAGAACCTCGCCGGGAATCCCGCCGGGGACGGCATCAAGGACGGCACCGTGGTCGGGGCGCGCATCAGCATCGCGCTGCCGCTGGCCGGCGAAGCGGCCGCGGCACGCGCTACCAGAACGGCATGAACGGAACGACATGGCACAGATACTGATCGTCGACGACGAAATCGGCATACGCGAGCTGCTCTCGGAGATCCTCGCCGATGAGGGCCACACCGTGCGGTTGGCGGAGAACGCCACGCAGGCGCGCGAGCAGCGCCAGCGCGAGCGGCCCGACCTCGTGCTGCTGGACATCTGGATGCCCGACTCCGACGGCATCACGCTGCTCAAGGAATGGTCCGCCAGCGGCCAGCTCACCATGCCGGTGATCATGATGTCGGGCCATGGCAGCATCGAGACGGCAGTCGAGGCCACGCGCATCGGCGCGATGGATTTCCTCGAGAAGCCGATCGCGCTGCAGAAGCTGCTGTCCACGGTCAAGCGCGGACTGCGCCACCAGGACGCCCCCGCGGCCGCGCCGATGCTGCTGGGCGTGGGCCGCTCGCCCGCGCTGGCCGACGCGCGCAAGCGCCTCGCGCAGCTGGCGGGGTCCGGCGCCTCCATCCTGCTGCGCGGCGAGCGCGGCACCCATCCCGAGCTGTTCGGCCACATGCTCAGGCAGCCCAACACGCCGTGGATGTCGGCCATGGGCGCGATCACCGACGCGCCGGCCGCGGGCGGTCCCGACGTGCTGGCGCAGGCCGCCGGCGGCATCCTGTTCATCGACGACATCGCGGCGCTGTCGCGCAACCAGCAGAAGAACCTCGCCTTCCTCGCCGCGCGCGCCGGGCGCGCCAAGGTGCGCCTGGTGTCGTTTTCCTCCGAGCCGCCGCAGACCCTGGTCGGCACGCACGGCTGGGATGCCGCGCTGGTCGCGCGCCTGTCCGAGCTGGTGTTCTCGCTGCCCTCGCTGCGCGAGTACGCCGAGGACATCCCCGAGATCGCCAAGCTGATGCTGGCGCGGCTGGTCGAGTCGCGTGCCTGCCCGGCGCGCCAGTTCAGCACCGCGGCGCTCAACCAGCTGCGCCAGTTCTCCTGGCCCGGCAACCTGGATGACCTGTCCTCGGCGGTGCGCAACCTCGCGCTGAGCGCGCTGGGCGAGGAGATCGGCACCAGCGACGTGGAACGCGTGCTGCCGCATTTCCTGGCGGCGCCCGCGCCCGGCGCGGGCATGCTGCTCGACCAGCCGCTGCGCGAGGCGCGCGAGGCCTTCGAGCGCGCCTACTTCGAGCACCATCTCGCGCTGGAGAACGGCTCGATCGCGCGCGTGGCCGAGAAGTCCGGCCTGGAGCGCACCCACCTGTACCGCAAGCTCAAGGCGCTGGGCATACACGGCGGGCGCAAGGACGAACAGGCCTGA
>CAIVVS010000012.1 GCA_903909415.1 uncultured Pseudomonadota bacterium
CAGCACGCCCGCGGGCAGGGCTGCCCGTCCGGCGTAACGCGCCGAGGGGCCGAGTGCGGCCTCGATGCGCAGCATTTCATTCCACTTGGCCATGCGCTCGGAACGCGCGAAGGACCCCACCTTGAACTGCCCGGCGTCCCAGCCGACCGCGAGGTGGGCGATGGTGACGTCCTCGGTCTCGCCCGAGCGTGCCGAGACGATGCAGCCGAAGCCCGCCGCGCGACCCGCATCCAGTGCGGCGCGCGTCTCGGTGAGCGTGCCGGCCTGGTTGGGCTTGATGAGCACGGCGTTGCAGGCGCCCGACGCCGCCGCCTCGCGCACCCGCTGCGCGCTGGTGACCAGGTAGTCGTCGCCTATCACCTGCACCCGCGCCCCGGCCAGCGCGGTGAAGGCCGCCATGCCGGCATCGTCATGTTCGGAGAGCGGATCCTCGATGGACAGGATGGGATAGCGGTCCAGCCAGCCGACCAGTTCGTCCATCCATTCACCGGCATCCAGCTCGCGGCCTTCCAGCCCGAGCTTGTAGCGCACGCTGCCGTCGGGCTGGCGGGCGCCGAACTCGGAGGCGGCAATGTCCAGCGAAATCGCCACCTGCTCGCCCGGCCGGTAGCCGGCGCGCTCGATGGCCCGCACCAGCACGCCCAGCGCCTCCTCGTTGGAGGCGAAGTCCGGCCACCAGCCGCCCTCGTCCGCCACGCCGCCGGACTTGCCCGCCGCCTGCATCAGTTCGCCCGCGGCGCGGTAGACCTCGGCGGTCATCGCCATCGCTTCGTCGAACGAATGCGCGCCGGTCGGCATCACCATGAAGTCCTGCACGTCCACGCGGCGCCCGGCATGCGCGCCGCCGCCGAAGACCTGGATCTCGGGCAGCGGCATGCGCACCGGCGCACCTTGCGAGAGGTGGCGCCACAGCGGCAGCTCGCAGGCATCCGCCGCTGCATGCGCCGCAGCCATGGACACCGCGATCAGCGCATTGCCGCCCAAGCGCGCCTTGGTGGCCGTGCCGTCCAGCTCGACCAAGCAGGCGTCCAGCGCCGCCTGGTCCATCACGTCCCTGCCCGCCAGCGCCGCCGCGATCTCGCCGCCCACCGAATCCACCGCGCGCTGCACGCCATGGCCGCCGAAGGCCTTGCCGCCGTCGCGCAGGTCCACCGCCTCCCGCGTGCCGCGCGAGGCGCCGGCCGGTGCGATCGCCCTGCCTCGCGCGCCCCCTTCCAGCAGCACCTCGGCCTCCACCGTGGGACGGCCGCGCGAATCCCACACGCGGCGGCCGATGACCGAGGCAATGCGTGTCGCCGTCATGCGGGTATCTCCAGTTCATCGCGCCAGGCACGCGCCACGTCTTCCAGGCGGGCAACCGGGCTCGCCAGCAGCGCGCGTGCCACGCGGCGCACGCGTCCGCGCCAGGCTTCGTCGGTCAGGTACTCGACGGGCGACTTGCCGTCCACCCGCGCGAGGAACAGCGCGGGCAGCAGCGCGGCGGCGCGCGCCTCGATGCGCTCGCGCGGCTCCCAATCGACACCGGCGAGGTAGGACGCCACGCAGGCCGCGTAGCTCGCCAGGTAGCGGGCCCGCCACTGGGGACGCCACGCGCATTTGAGCAGCAGGTGGTTGCACAGGAACGCGATGTCGAAGGCCGGGTCGCCGTACCAGGCGCATTCCGCATCCAGCAGCACCGGCCCGTCCGGGCCGGCGAGGATGTTCTTGGGGCTGACATCCCCGTGCACCAGGGCGAGACGGGTGGCGGCGGTCGTCGCCGCCAGGGCCCCGAGCACCGGCGCCACATCGGGATGCGCCCTCGCCGCCGTGAGCAGGTAGGGCTCCAGGCGCAGCGCATGGAAGCTCGCGTCGTGGGCGAAACCGCGCGCCAGGTCCTCGCGGCCCGCGGTGGCCGCATGCACCTTCACCAGGTTCGCGGCCACGGCCGCGGCGAATGCGGCATCGATCCTGCCGTCACGCAGCTGCGCCTTCCACACCGGGTGCGCGGCGGGGTCCAGCCAGGGCATGGCAAAGCTGCGCGATTCGCTGTCTTCACCCAGCACCGCCGGCACGGCGCCGGGGATCACGCGCGCGGCCTCGCGCAGCCAGCCGGCCTCGGCGGTGTTGCGCTCCACCGGGGCCTCCCACAGCGCCGCGACGCGCAGCCGCGCCAGCGCCTGCTTGACGCAGACCGGCCCCGCGCGCGTGTCGGCGCGCACGATCAGCGAGGACACGCCGCCGGACAAGGGCTCGAACTGCGCCGACTCGCCCTGCGCCAGCAGCCCCATCCGCACGAGCGACGCATTCAGCGAACCGGCCTGGTCGGGCGTGATCGTCGGTGCGTCCGTGGCGTGCGCGGTCATCATGGGCGCCGCGAGCATAGCGCCTGCCATGGCCGCCCACAATGCGCGCGGCGCGGCGGGCATCGCAGTGCACGCGCGCAACCCGGCGGCGCACTTGCTCCGCGCTGCGACATGCCGGGCCGTCGTGGTGGATTAGGATCGGTGCTTGCACAAGGAGGAGCCCGCCATGCATTCCCGAACCCGCATTCCCGTGAAGGCCGCCGTTGCCGCGCTGCTGCTGGCGATGGGCGCCGGCGCCCAGGCGCAAACCTGGCCCAGCAAGCCGATCCGCGTCGTGGTGCCGGCGGTGGCCGGCAGCGCGGTGGACACCGGCATGCGCCGGGTCGCGCCCAAGCTGGCCGATGCGCTCGGCCAGCCGGTGGTGATCGAGAACCGCCCCGGCGGCAACAGCGCCATCGGCGCGCGCGACGTCGCGCGCTCACCGGCCGACGGCCATACCCTGCTGCACGCCAACATCAACAACGCCTTCAACGACCTGCTCAGCCCCGATCCCTGCTGCCGCCTGAACCAGGAACTGGTCGCGGTGACGCGCATCTTCTCCTCGCCCATGGTGTTCGTGGTGAACCCCTCGGTCGCGGCCACGTCGCTGCGCGAGTACCTGGAGCTGGCCAAGGGCAAGCCCAACGGCGTCACCTATGCCTCGGGCGGCACCGGCAGCCTGACCCAGCTGGTGGGCGAGACGGTGAAGGCCACCGGCGGCGTGAGCCTGTCGGAGGTGCCCTACAAGTCGATCGGCGCGGAAGTGCCGGACCTGCTGGCCGGCCACGTCATGACCGGCTTCCTCGCGCCCTCGGCCGTCGTGCAGCACGTGCGCGCCGGCCGGCTGCGCGCGCTGGCCGTGGCGGACCGCCAGCGCCTCACCATGCTGCCGGACGTGCCGACCATGGCCGAGGCCGGCATGCCGGTGGAAGCCACCGGCTGGAACGGCCTGTACGCGCCGGCCGGCACGCCGGAACCGGTGCTGCGCCGGCTGCAGCAGGAAGTGGCGCGCGCCATGACCGCGCAGGACATCCGCAACGACGCGGTGACCAACGGCTGGGTGCTGGGCGGCGAATCACCCGAGGTGTTCACCGCCTACGTGCGCGCCGAACTCGCCAAGTGGGGCAAGGTGATACGCGACGCGAACATCAAGCTGCAGTAAGTCGGGACGAACCGGGGGGCCGGCATCGCACCGGCCCCTTCCGGGCGGGCGCCCTCAGCCCACCGCCTCCAGCACCTTGCCACCGGCCTCGGCCGGATGGGCGTGCACCAGCACCACCGCGATGAAGCAGGACTCGGTGCCCGTGTTCACCCAGTTGTGGATGGTGCCGCGCTGGACCATCACGTCGCCCTGCTTGATGTGCACCACCACGCCGTCGTCCAGCTCCATGTCGATCTCGCCGGCCATCACCACCAGGTAGTCCACCGAGTCGGTGCGGTGCATGCGGCGCTGCACGCCGGGCTTGAACTCGATCACGCGGAACACGGTGCCGCCGGGCAGCATGGTGAACACGCCGGGGCGCTTGCCCGCGTCCTCGTCCAGGGAATTGTTCGCCGGGCTGGTCTCGGTGGTCCAGACGTTGCACGACAATGCGCCCGGACGGCCCTCGCGGACGTGGGTGGCGATCTCGTCGATCTGGACGATGGCCTTGCCGTTGGCATCGTGGCCGGTGATGACCCTGCGCAGGTTCAGCGCCATGCATTGCTCCTTGGGGATGGTTGCTGCGGGTTGGACTTGGCTTGGAGCGCGCAGTATAGGAGCCCCGGGCAGTAACGCGCAGGGGGTGCCGGGTGCGCCGAAGGTACAATCACGGCCAGCTTCCCAGCAAGGCAGGCACGCGCATGAAACCTGACGACGTCTCGCTCGAGGACAAGTACACGCTCGCCTCCGGGCGCGTCTACCTCACGGGCACCCAGGCCCTGGTGCGCCTGCCGTTGGTGCAGCGCCAGCGCGACGTCGCCGCCGGCCTGAACACCGGGACCTACATCTCCGGCTACCGCGGATCCCCGCTGGGCGGCTACGACCAGGCGCTGGCGCGCGCGCGCAAGCACCTGGACGCGCACCACGTGCGCTTCCAGCCCGGCGTCAACGAGGACCTGGCCGCGACCGCGGTCTGGGGCACGCAGCAGCTCGCGCTGGGCCCCGGCTCGAACTACGACGGCGTGGTCGGCATCTGGTATGGCAAGGGGCCGGGCGTGGACCGCTGCGGCGACGTGTTCCGCCACGCCAACGCGGCCGGCACCGCGCCGCACGGCGGCGTGCTCTGCCTGGCCGGCGACGACCATGGTGCGAAGTCATCCACCCAGGCGGCGCAGTCGGACTACATCTTCATGGCGGTGGGCATCCCGGTGCTCGCACCCTGCTCGGTGCAGGAAATCCTCGACATGGGGCTGCACGGCATCGCGATGAGCCGGCATGCGGGCTGCTGGGTCGCGCTCAAGTGCGTGACCGACATCGTCGAAGGCGCGGCCTCGGTCAGCGTGGACCCGCAGCGCGTGATCTCGCACCTGCCGCAGGACGTCCCGCTGCCCGAAGGCGGGCTGGCGATACGCTGGCCGGAATACAACACCTTCCTCGACCAGGAACAGCGCGCCTTCGAGCGCAAGCTGTTCGCGGCACAGGCCTACGCGCGCGCCAACGGCATCGACCAGGCGGTCTGGCCCGCGCCCGGCGCACGGCTCGGCATCGTCGCCACCGGCAAGGGCTACAACGATGCCCGCCAGGCGCTGGACGAGCTGGGCATCACCGAGCGGGAAGCCGGGCAGCTGGGCCTGCGCCTGTACAAGGTCGGCATGCCCTGGCCGCTGGAGCCGACCGGCATCGCCGACTTCGCCGCCGGGCTGGACGAGATCCTCGTGATCGAGGAAAAGCGCCAGCTGGTCGAGTACCAGCTCAAGGAACAGCTCTACCACCTGCCCGACGGCCGGCGCCCGCGCGTGACCGGCAAGTTCAGCGGCAACGGCGAATGGCAGGTGCCGCAGGGCGAGCGCCTGCTGCCTTCCACCGGCGAGCTGAACCCCGGCCAGGTCGCGCGGGTGATCGCGCGCCGCCTGCTTGCGCTGCCGTCCTTGTCGCCCGAGGGCCGCGCGCGCATCGAGTCCGCGCTCGCCTGGCTGGCGGCCAAGGACGCGGCGATGAAGGCGCCCGGCGCCATCGTGCCGATCGGCCGCGTGCCCTACTTCTGCTCGGGCTGCCCGCACAACACCTCCACCCATGTGCCCGAGGGCAGCCGCGCGCTGGCCGGCATCGGTTGCCACTACATGGTGCAGTGGATGCCCGACCGGCGCACCGCCACCTTCAGCCACATGGGCGGCGAGGGCGCGGCCTGGTGCGGGCAGTTCCCGTTCACCAGCGAGAAGCACGTGTTCGCCAACCTCGGCGACGGCACCTACTTCCACTCCGGCCTGCTGGCGATACGCGCCGCGGTCGCCGCAAAAGCGCCGATCACCTACAAGCTGCTGTTCAATGACGCGGTCGCGATGACCGGCGGCCAGCACCACGACGGCCCGCTGGACCCGGCGATGATCACGCGCCAGGTCGCGGCCGAGGGCGTGACCAGGATCGTCGTGGTCACCGACGAGCCGGAAAAGTACAAGGCCGTCGAGGGCCTGGCTCCCGGCACCACGGTGCACCACCGCGACGAACTGGACGCGGTGCAGCGCTCGCTGCGCGACTGGTCCGAGGCCGGGGGCACGGTGTCGCTGCTGGTCTACGACCAGACCTGCGCGGCGGAGAAGCGCCGCCGCCGCAAGCGCGGCACCTTCCCCGACCCGGCCAGGCGCGCGGTGATCAACGAGGCGGTGTGCGAGGGCTGCGGCGACTGCGGCGAGGCCTCCAACTGCGTGTCGGTGGAACCGCTGGAAACCGAGTTCGGGCGCAAGCGCACCATCAACCAGTCCTCGTGCAACAAGGACTTTTCCTGCGTCAACGGGTTCTGCCCCAGCTTCGTCACCGTCGAGGGCGGCCAGCTGCGGCGCGGCGCGGCGGTGGGGCGCAAGGCGGAGGTCCCCGAGTTGCCCGAACCGGCCCTGCCTTCGGCGGCGGCGCCCTACGGCGTGCTGGTCACCGGCATAGGCGGCACCGGCGTGGTCACCATCGGCCAGATCCTGGGCATGGCCTCGCACCTGGAAGGCAAGGGCGTGACCGTGCTGGACATGACCGGCCTGGCGCAGAAGAACGGCGCGGTGATCTCCTTCGTGCGCATCGCGGACCAGCCGTCGCAACTGCACGCGCCACGCATCGCCAGCGGCGGCGCGCACGCGGTGATCGGCTGCGACCTGGTGGTCAGCGCCGGCGCCGAGGCGCTGGGCAAGATGCGCGAGGGCCTGACCCGGGCGGCCATCAACAGCGCGCGCGTGCCCACCGCCGACTTCACCCACAAGCCGGACTGGACCTTCCCCGAGGACAGGCTGCACGCCGCGCTGGCGCGCGCCACCGGCCCGGAGGGCACCAGTTTCATCGATGCGACCCGCATCGCCACGGCGCTGATGGGCAACGCGATCGCGGCCAACATGTTCCTGCTCGGCTACGCCTGGCAGAAGGGCCTGCTGCCGCTGACCGTGCAGGCGATACTTCGCGCCATCGAGCTGAACGAGGTCTCGGTCGATTCGAACAAGGCCGCCTTCGCCTGGGGCCGCTATGCGGCGCACGACCTGGCCGCGGTGGAGAAGCTCGTTGCCCCGGAAGCGGGCGCCAAGGCGCGCGGGCAGCATTCGGCCACGCTGCAGCAGCTGGTGGACAAGCGCGTCGCCCTGCTCACCGCCTACCAGGACGCCGCCTATGCGAAGCGCTATGCGGCGCTGGTCGAGCGGGTGCGTGGTGCCGAGTCGGCGAGTTGCGGCGCGGTGGCCATGGACGCCGCGCTGGACGGCAGCACGCTGACCGAGGCGGTCGCCCGCTATTACGCCAAGTTGCTGGCCTACAAGGACGAGTACGAGGTGGCGCGCCTGTACACCGACGGCGGATTCGAGGCCAAGGTCGCGGCCATGTTCGAAGGCGACGTCAGCCTGAAGTTCCACCTCGCCCCGCCGGTGTTCAACCGCCCCGACCCGGTTACCGGCGTCGCGCGCAAGACCAAGTTCGGGCCGTGGATGATGGGCGCGTTCCGTCTGCTGGCGAAGCTGCGTTTCCTGCGCGGCGGCCCGCTGGACATCTTCGGCCGCACCGAGGAACGGCGCATGGAGCGCGGGCTGATCACGGACTACGAACGCAACGTCGGCCTGCTGCTCGGATCGCTCACGCCCGCGAACCGGGCGCTGGCCGTGCAGGTCGCATCCCTGCCCGAGCAGGTGCGCGGCTTCGGCCACGTGAAACTGAAGCACCTGCGCCAGGTGCGCGAGCACGAAGCCGCGCTGCTCGCGCAGTGGCAGTCGCCCGCGGCGGCCGCCCTCACCAAGGCGGCCTGAGTGGCCCGGCGATGAGCAAAGACACGACCGATTTCGAACTGAGGGGCGAGTACGTCGAACTCTGCAACCTGCTCAAGCTCGCCGGCATTGCCGAAAGCGGCGGACAGGGCAAGCGCATGGTGGCCGACGGCGAGGTCACGGTGGACGGCCATCCCGAGTCGCGCAAGACCGCGAAGATCCGGGCCGGGCAGGTCGTGCGGTGCCAGGGGACCACGCTGCGGGTCGTACGCAGCCGAACGTAACGATCCTCGGCCGCGTACCCGCGGCTGCTAGCCTGATGCTGCCTCGGCCTGCAGCGCCTTCCGGTCGATCTTGCCGCTCTCGAGGGTGGGCAAGCTTGCAAGCACCCTGATCTGGTTCGGCATCTTGTACGGGGCCAGTTGCCCCCCGAGGTGTTCCTTCACGGCAGCCACGCTGCCGCCTTCGGACAGTTCCACGAAGGCGATGACTTCCTCGTCACCGTCGTGCATCCGTCCGACCACGCAGCAGGCCACGACGAACGGCGCGGCGGAGATGGCGGCCTCCACCTCGATCGGGTAGATGTTGTAGCCCGACCGCTTGATCACGTCCTTGGCCCGGCCCGCGATGAAGACGTCTCCGGACGCATCCTGCCGGCCGAGATCGAACGTCCTCAGCCAACCGTCCGCCGTGAACGCCGCCGCCGTCGACTCGGCGTCCCGGAAGTACCCCGTGAACACGCCCGCGCCGCGGACCTGGATCTCGCCAACCTCGGCATGGCTGCAGCGAACACCGTCGGCGCCGACGATCCGGAGGTCGATGCCGGGGAACGGCCGGCCGACGGATACGTCCGTCCGTGCCAGGCCTATGGTTGTCTGGCAGATGCCCGCGCTGGCCTCGGTCATCCCGTAATGGCTCTGCAGCGGCATCCCGTACATGGACTCGACCGCGGATTTCGTGGACGGTGCCAACGGCGACGAGGATGTCGTCACCAGCCGCAAGCGACCGGTATCCAGCGGCCGTCCGCCGCGCTTTGCCGATTCAAGCACCTTCAGGTGCATCGCCGGGATGCCCGGAATGACGGTGATCCGCCCCTGTCCCAACAGTTCGACCAGTTCCTCCACCACGAAGCGCTTCCGCAGCACGACGCAGCCCCCGCCTGCCAGCGTGCCCAGCAGGACCGCGCACAGTCCGCCGACGTGCGCCATCGGCAAGGGGCAATAGACGAGGTCGCCGGGAACATGGCCGCGCTCGCGCGCCTGCGTCGCGCCTGCGAACAGGAGGTTGCGGTGGGAAAGCATGGCCGCCTTGGGCCGTCCGGTGGTGCCGGACGTATAGATCATCGCCGCACACGCGAGCGCCGGATCGGCCTCCGCGGAACCGGTTCCGGGTCCACGCCCGGCGCGCTCGACCAGGACGGCCCCGATGCCGGGCAGCACCATTTCAGCCGCGCCACGGCGCCGGCCGTGCTGGGCCGCAGCCTCGGACTGGGCCGCAAAATAAACGACGACCGTCGGCTCGCAATGCCCGGCGATCCTGTCGACCTCCGGTGCGGCCATGCGCGCGCTGACCACCACCGCGGCTGCGCCGGCAGACGCCGCGCCGAAGAACATGGCGACGAGTTCCGCGCAGGTCTCCCCCACGATGAGCACCCGGTCGCCCGGACCTGCGCCGAGCGCCGCCAGCCGGGTTCCGCACTCGTCCGCGTCGCGCAACAACTCGGCGTAGGACCAAGACCGGGTCGCGTCCTCGAGCGCAGGCAAGTCCGGCCATCGGCCGCTACTTTGCGCCAGGAGGTCGCGTATTCGTTGCGCTGGCTGTTCCAAACGGGTTACCTTGTGGCCGAACGTGTCCAGGAATCGCCGGAAGCACCAACGCGACTGCGCGCCCGGAGCGTTCGATGCTAGTCCAATGGAGAAAGCATGGTCAACCGAATCAGCCTGACAGCGACGCTGCTGGCCGCACTCGCGGCGGGAATGCCGAGCCTGGCCGCCGCGCAATCCCAGGCGCGCGGCGAGTTTCCGAACCGTCCGGTACGGATGATCACCTTGACCGCTCCGGGCGGCGCATTGGACGTGATGGCACGCACGGTCGCCAGCCGGCTGTCGGAGCGGCTCGGCCAGCCGTTCGTGGTCGAGAACAGGCCCGGCGCCAGCGGCAACATCGGGCTGGACATGGTGGCCAAGGCCCCGCCCGATGGCTACACGATAGGCACATGCACCACCTCGACCCACGGCATCAATCCCGCCCTGTACGGGGCGCGCATGCCGTTCGACCCGGTGCGCGACTTTGCCCCGATCTCCACGATCGCGGAATTGAACAATGTCATCGTGGTCCACCCTTCGGTTCCGGCAAGGAACATCAAGGAACTGGTTGATTACTCGCGCGGCAACCCGGGCAAGCTGTCGTTCGGATCAAGCGGCACCGGGTCGTCGCAGCACCTTGGCGGCGAGATGCTCAAGGTGATGGCCGGCATCGACATGCAGCACATCCCCTACAAAGGCCTCGCGCAGGCCGTTCCGGACATCCTGTCGGGACAGATCTCGCTGATCTTTTCGAGCATTCCGGACGCGCTGCCACACATCCGCAGCGGCAAGCTGCGTGCACTGGCCGTGACCTCGACGCGCAGGGCGGAGCTCCTCCCCGACGTGCCGCCGGTTTCCCAGCAGGGGTATCCGGACTACAACGTGCGCGGCTGGTTCGGCCTTGTCGCGCCGGCCGGAACGCCGGGCGACATCGTCAACCTCTACAACCGCGAGATCGTGCAGGCCATGGCACAGGGAGAGGCCCGGAACCGGCTCGTGTCGATCGGCCTGGACCCGGTCACCATGAGTCCGGAGCAGTTTTCGGGCTTCATCCGCGACGAGATCAGCAAATGGACTGCCGTCGTACGCAGTTCCGGCGCCCGCGCGGAGTAGCCCCG
>CAIVVS010000013.1 GCA_903909415.1 uncultured Pseudomonadota bacterium
CGGTCACGGTCAGCCCCGAGACGCGCACGGTGCGCGTGCGCATGGACCTGCCCAACCCCGAGCGCGAGTACAAGCCGGCGATGCTCGCGACCGTGCTGGTGAAGGGCAAGCCCACGCGCGAGCTGGTGGTCCCGGCCGCCGCGGTGGTGCGCGAGGACAACCGCGACCACGTGTTCGTGCAGTCCGGGTCGGGCCCGGGCAGTTTCCTGCTGCGCCAGGTCAGCCTGGGCGGCGAGTACGAGGGCAAGCGCGTGGTGGCATCGGGCCTGCGCGAGGGCGAGCGCATCGTCATCGACGGCGCCTTCCACCTGAACAACGAGCGCAAGCGCCGTGAACTGCAGGCGCCCGGCGGCACGCCGTCCGGCAAATCGGCCCCGGGCGGCAAGAAGTGATCGAGGCACTGGTACGGGCCTCGCTCACGCAGAGGCTGATCGTGGTGGTGCTGGCGGTCGTGCTGCTGGCGTTCGGCCTCAATGCGGCGCGCAAGCTGTCGGTGGATGCGTTCCCGGACGTCACCAACGTGCAGGTGCAGATCGCCACCGAGTCGCCCGGGCGCTCGCCCGAGGAGGTCGAGCGCTTCATCACCGCGCCGCTGGAAGTGGCGATGACCGGCCTGCCCGGGCTGGAGGAGATGCGCTCGCTGAACAAGCCCGGCCTGTCGCTGATCACGCTGGTGTTCTCCGACGCGACCAACGTCTATTTCGCGCGCCAGCTGGTGCTGGAGCGCCTGATCGAGGTGGGCGGGCGCCTGCCGGTGGGCGTGACCCCGGTGCTGGGGCCGGTCTCCACCGCGCTGGGCGAGGTCTACCAGTACACCCTGGAGCGCCCCGATGACGGCAAGCGCGCGCTCACCAAGGAAGAACTCACCGAGCGCCGCATCGCGCAGGACTGGGTGGTGCGCCCGCTGCTGCGGACCATCCCGGGCGTGGCCGAGATCAACTCCACCGGCGGCTACGTGCGCCAGTACCAGGTGCTGGTGGACCCGGACCGGCTGCGCTACTACCGCGTCGGCATCCAGGACGTGTGGCAGGCGCTCGCGCGCAACAACGCCAACTCCGGCGGCGGCGTGCTGCCGCAGCGCGCCGAGCAGTACCTGGTGCGCGGCATCGGCCTGGTGCGCAACCTGGACGACATACGCAACATCGTGCTCAAGGAGGCCGGCAACACGCCGGTGTTCATCCGCGACGTCGCCGAGGTGACCTTCGGCGAGGAAGTGCGCTTCGGCGCCATGGTGAAGGACGGCCACACCGAGTCGGTGGGCGGCGTGGTGATGATGATCCGCGCCGGCAACGCCAAGGAGGTGGTCACGCGCATCAAGCAGCGCGTGGACCAGATCAACGCGCAGGGCATGCTGCCCGGCGGGCTGAAGATCGTGCCCTACTACGACCGCAGCGAGCTGGTCGACTCGGCGCTGTGGACCGTCACCAAGGTGCTTCTGGAGGGCGTGGCGCTGGTGGTGATCGTGCTGTTCCTGTTCCTGGGCGACCTGCGCTCCAGCCTGATCGTGGTGGCCACGCTGGTGCTCACGCCGCTGGGGACCTTCATCGTGATGAACCGCTACGGCCTGTCGGCCAACCTGATGTCGCTGGGGGGGCTGGCCATCGCCATCGGCCTGATGGTGGACGGCTCGGTGGTGGTGATCGAGCACGCGTTCGCCAAGCTGGGGCAGCGCGAGGGCGAGTCCCGTACCCGGGTGATCTTCGAGGCGGTGAAGGAAGTGGCCACGCCGGTGATCTTCGGCGTGGGCATCATCATCCTGGTGTTCCTGCCGCTGATGACGCTGCGCGGCATGGAGGGCAAGATGTTCGCGCCGCTGGCCTACGCCATCGCCATCGCGCTGGGCATCTCGCTGGTGCTCTCGCTCACGCTCACGCCGGCGCTGGCGTCCTACCTGCTGCGCGGCGGCGCCGAGCACGACACCTGGATGGTGGCGAAGATGAAGGCGCCGTACATGCGCCTGCTCGACGCGGCGATGCGCAACGAGCGCCGCACCGTGGGCGCGGCGGTGGCGCTGTTCGTCGGGGCGCTGGCGCTGTTCCCGTTCCTCGGCACCGCCTTCATCCCGGAGATGAAGGAAGGCTCGATCTCGCCGTCGATGGACCGCGTGCCCAACATCTCCATCGACGAGTCCATCCGCCTGGAGATGGAGGCGATGAAGAAGGTGATGGAGGTGCCTGGCGTGAGGATGGCGGTGTCGCGCCTGGGCCGCGGCGAGAGCCCGGCCGACCCGGCCGGCCCGAACGAGGCCGATCCCATCGTCTCGCTCAAGCCGCGCTCCGAGTGGCCCTCCGGCTGGACCCAGGACGACATCGCCGAGGCGATACGCGAGAAGCTGTCGTCCATCCCGGGCGTGCAGCTGGTGATGGCGCAGCCGATCTCCGACCGGGTGGACGAGATGGTCACCGGCGTGCGCTCGGACGTGGCGATCAAGGTGTTCGGCGACGACCTCGCGACGCTCAAGGCCAAGGCCGACGAGATCGCGCGCATCGCCGCCGGCGTGCGCGGCACGCGCGACTTCCGCGTCGAGCGCGTCGGCGGCCAGCAGTACCTGTCGGTGGAGATCGACCGGCAGGCGATCGCGCGCCAAGGCCTGAACGTGTCGGACATCAACGACGTGATCGAGACGGCCATCGGCGGCAAGATCGCCACCGAGATCTACCAGGGCGAGCGCCGTTTCCAGGCCGTGGTGCGCCTGCCCGAGCGACTGCGCGACAGCATCGCCGAGATCCGCCAGATCACGCTCACCGCGCCCAACGGCGCGCAGGTGGCGCTGGAGAGCCTGGCCAGGATCACCGTGTCCGACGGGCCCTCGCAGATCAGCCGCGAGCTCGCCAAGCGGCGCATCGTGGTGGGCATCAACGTCAAGGACCGGGACCTGGGAGGCTTCGTCGCCGAGCTGCAGTCGCGCGTGGGCGAGTCGGTGGTCCTGCCCGAGGGCTTCTACCTCGAGTGGGGCGGGCAGTTCCAGAACCTGGAGCGCGCGCTCGGCCACCTGACGGTGATCGTGCCGGTGACGGTGGCGGCGATCTTCTTCCTGCTGTTCCTGCTGTTCAACTCGCTGCGCTTCGCCACGCTGATCATCACCGTGCTGCCGTTCGCCTCCATCGGCGGGGTGGTCGCGCTCGCGGTCACCGGCGAGTACCTGTCGGTGCCGGCCTCGGTGGGCTTCATCGCGCTGTGGGGCATCGCGGTGCTCAACGGCGTGGTGCTGGTGTCCTACATACGCAAGCTGCGCGACGAGGGCATGGAGGTCGCCGAGGCGGTGGTGGAGGGCGCCCGGGCGCGCTTCCGGCCGGTGATGATGACCGCGACCGTGGCCATGCTCGCGCTGATCCCGTTCCTGTTCGCCACCGGCCCGGGCTCGGAAGTCCAGCGCCCCCTGGCCATCGTGGTGATCGGCGGGCTGATCACGTCCACGCTGCTCACGCTGGTGGTGGTACCCACCCTGTACCGTTTCTTCGAGGAAAGGCGGATCGAGGCATGAAGGAGATCAAGGCGGTGATACAGCCGGCGCGCCTGGCGCGCCTGCGCGAGGCGTTCCGCAAGCTGCCGGACTTTCCCGGCATGACGGTGTCGCGCGCCGAGGGTTCGGGTTACCACCCGCAGAAGCCCCAGGGCGTGGGGATCAACGCGGGCATCAAGTCCGAGCTGACCGACTACTCGGCCAAGATGCGCGTGGAGATCCTGGCGCCCGACGAGATGGTGCCGGCGCTGCTCGCCCTGATCCGGACCGCCTGCCATACCGGGCAGCCCGGCGACGGCGTGGTCTGGGTCAGCGACATCGCCCACTTCGAGCGCCTGCGCGAGAGCCCCGGTTCCTGAACCGGCCCCGCCCCGCGCGGGCGGGGGGTCTCAGGGGCGGGTTGCCGTGCGGATCGCCGCGGGTCCGCCGCGCATGGTGAGCACCTGCTCGGTGTCGGACAGGTCCTCGTCGAACTCCTGCCAGCGCAGCAGCTGTATGGTCTTCTCGACCATGTTCTGCACCATCACCAGCCGGCCGTTGGGCGAGAACGCCACGCCCTGCGACCACTTGCCGATGCGCGTGCTCGCCACGCGCCTGAGCTTGCCGCCGTCCACGCGCAGCATCACCAGGCGGCCGCTGGGCGCGTAGTGCGGGGAATCAACGGCCTTGTTGCTGCCGTTCATCACCACCACCGCGACGTGCTTGCCCGAGGGCGAGAACAGGATGCCCTCCGGCGTCTGGCCCACCGCGAGGCTGTGCAGCACCGCGGGGACCTTCGCGTCGATGTCAATCAGGCTGACCGTGTCGCTCTTGCCGTCGCCGGTGCCGATGTTGGCCACCGCGGCGACCAGGCCGTCGCGGCTGATGTCGATGCCGTAGGGGCGCGAGCCGGTGGCGAGCGAAAACCCGGTGTCGAACAGCTGCCGCTTGTCGTCGAAGGCGAGGAAGGACACGCGGTTGTCGCCGTCGCGCGTGACCAGCGCGCGGCGCCCGTCGGGCGTGATCGCCACATGGCTGGGGCCGGACTTCGCGTTGCCGAGCAGCACGGAGCCGGCCGGGGTCACGCGCCGTCCCGCGATGGTGTACAGGCCCACCGTGCCGTCGCCGCGGTTGGCGACCATCGCGAAGGTCCCGCTCGCGCTGATGGACACGCCGGCGGGAGCCAGGCCGGTGCGCAGCGTCTCGATCACCACCGGCGGGCGCGCGGTGATGTCCACCACCAGCAGGCGGTTGTCCGCGACCAGGCGACCGCCCTCGATGCGCTGCGCGACCGTGACCAGCGCGAGCGACTCGTCCGGCGTGATCGCCACGGACAGCGGCGGCCCCTGCACGCTGCCGGCCGCGTCGATCTCGGCGACGACCTTGGGCGGAAACACCGACAGGTCCAGCAGCGAGATCGTGTCGGGTGCCGGGTTCGCCACGGCGCGCACCGTGCCGTTGTCCAGCACCGCCTTGTTGTCGTTCACCGAGACCGCCATCTGCGCGCGCGCAGTCGGCACCGCCGCCACGGCCAGCAGGGACGCCGCGAAAATCGTCCGAAAATCAATCAAGTGGCTGATTTTATTCATTATTTTCCTGATTCGGGAGGGGCGGCACGGAGGGGAGGGTCACGCGACCGCGACCAGGCGGCCGTCCTGCAGGCGGGGCACCAGCGCATGGCTGGACAGGCGCGCGCTGTACAGCGTCTCGTCGGTCCAGCCGAGGCGCTCGACCATGCATCCGACGCGCGAGTCCTGCAACAGCCGTTCCGGCGGCGCCGAGCGGAACACGGCGCGCGCCGCGCGCGCGGCATCGGACCAGTCGGCCGCGTCGCCCAGGCGCCGCGCCAGCAGGTCCACCAGGTAGCCCGCGCCGGTGAAGTCCTCGAGGTTGAAGTTGCCGGTGGAGCCGGAACACACGATCAGCAGTTCCTGGTCCGGGTGCGCGGCGAGCACGTGGTCCACCAGCGCCTCGCCGTTGACCAGCGCGCCGGCATAGACCGCGTCCGCGCCTTCGGTGCTGCGCATCGCCACCGTGCCGTTGGTGGTGGTGTGCACGATGGTCTTGCCGGCGACGCCGTGCGCGAGCAGGCGGATCGGCGTGGGCGGCGCGAAGCCGCCCAGGGTCTTCGCATCCAGTTCGCCTGCGAGCAGGACGTCGGGCCGGCGTCCGTCCGGGCCGGTGAGCGCCGCCAGCCGCGCGCCTTCCTCGCGCGCCGCGGCCTCGTTCAGCACCGGCACGATCTCGCGCGCGCCCGCGGCCAGCGCCGCGACCATGGTGGTGGTGGCGAACAGGATGTCCAGCACGACCACCACCTTGCCCGCGAGCCGGGTGGTGTCCAGGTCTTCCTTGCGCGGCAGGACGTGGACCGCGTGCGAGAGGATCATGCTGCGGTTCCCGGGACCGGGTCCGGTGCCGGCGGATTGCGCTTGAGGAACATGCCCCAGCCCTGCATGGTCAGCACCAGTTCGCCGTTCTGGTTGGTGGCCTCCCACAGGTGCAGGACCGAGCCGCGGTCGGGCTTGGACTTCGAGGGACGCGCCTCGACCACGGTCATCTTCATGCGCAGCCGGTCGCCTGGGCGCACCGGCAGCAGCCAGCGCAGCTGGTCGATGCCGGGCGAGCCCAGGCTCGCCGCGCGCAGCAGGTAGGCGTCGCAGATCAGCCGCATGGTGATGCCCACGGTCTGCCAGCCGCTGGCGATCAGTCCGCCGAACATCGAGCGTTCGGCCGCGGTCGCATCCATGTGGAAGTACTGCGGATCGTACTGCGCCGCGAAACCGGTGATGGATTCCTCGGTGAGCTCGGGCCCGTCCAGCTCCCAGCTGCGCCCGACGCCGAAGTCCTCGAAAAAGATCTCCGGCGCGTCCAGTGCGGCGAAGCCGGTCTTGGCGGGCGAGCTCATGCCGCGGCCTTTGGTTCTGGTTTGGGCTCGGGCCGCTGGTCGGGCCTGAGCTGCATCGCCTTGTACTCGAGGAATTCCTCCAGCCCGGCGCGGCCC
>CAIVVS010000014.1 GCA_903909415.1 uncultured Pseudomonadota bacterium
CCCGACGGCTACACCCTGCTGTTGGGTTCGATCGCCAACACGCTCAACCCGCACTTCATGAAGGGCATCGGCTTCTCACTGGATGACCTCGCCCCGGTGTCCAGCGTCGCCGCCGCGCCCGACATCCTCGCCGTCCACCCGTCGGTGCCCGCGAACAACCTGCGCGAACTGCTCGACCTCATGAAGGCCAAGCCCGGTACTTCTGCCGCAATCCCGGGATTCGGCAGCACGCCGCACCTCTCCACTGTCCTGCTTCAGTCGAACGCCGGGGTGCAGCTCACCATCGTTCCCTACCAGGGCGGCGGCGCCGCCTTGCAGGGACTGCTGGGCAACCAGGTGCCGCTTGCTTTCCTCACGTCCGTGATCGTCGTTCCCCGGGTGCAGGGCGGGCAATTGCGCGGCATAGGCGTGACCAGTTCCAAACGGCTCTCCAGCCTGCCCAACCTGCCGACGCTCGCCGAGCAGGGCCTCACGGGTTTCGACGTCAGCGCCTGGTTCGGCGTGTTCGCGCCAGCCAAGACACCCAAGGCCATCATCGACCGCCTGTCCGAAGAAACCCGGAAGGCCGTGGCCGCGCCCGATACCCGAAAGCGACTGCTGGACCTCGGCGCGGAACCGCTGGGGAGCACGCCCGAGGAGTTCACGGCTTTCGTGAAGTCCGAGTACGCGAAATGGGGCGTCGTGGTGAAAGAAGCGGGCATCAAGGCCGAGTAGCGCATTGCGCACGGGCGGCGCCGGATAGCTGGCACGGGGGCCAGCTATCATTCCCCCTCCCCGATCCGCCCGCTCATCGCAACACCGAGGCTCCCCCCATGCGCGACCCCATCCCCGTCACCATCTTCCTGAAGGACTACACCCCGCCGGCCTTCCTGGTGCCGAAGGTGGAGCTGGACTTCGACATCGCCGCCGAGCACACCACGGTGCGCGCGACGCTGTGGCTTGAGCGCAATCCCGCCGCCGACAAGGCCGCCCCGCTGGTGCTGGATGGCGAGGCACTGGAACTGGTGTCGGTGTCCATCGATGGCAAGCCGCTCGCCGCCGGAGACTACGCGGTGGATGACGCCTCGCTGCGCATCGCCTCGCTGCCGGACAGCTGCACGCTGCAGACCGTGGTGCGCATCGACCCGCGCGCCAACACCCAGCTGAGCGGGCTGTATGCGTCCAAGACGGGTCTCTTCACCCAGTGCGAGGCGCAGGGCTTCCGGCGCATCACCTTCTTCCCGGACCGGCCGGACGTGATGTCGAAGTACACGGTCACCATCCACGCCGACCGCGCCACCTACCCGCAGCTGCTGTCCAACGGCAACCTCGCGGCATCCGGGTCTGAGGGCGCGCGCCATTGGGCCAAGTGGGAAGACCCCTTCGCCAAGCCCGCCTACCTGTTCGCGCTGGTGGCGGCCAAGCTCGACATGCTGGAGGACCACTACACCACCGCCTCGGGCCGCCGCGCGCGGCTGGCGATCTACGTGGAGCCGGGCAAGCTCGACCAGTGCGGCCATGCGATGGCCTGCCTGAAGAGCTCGATGAAGTGGGACGAGGAGGTGTTCG
>CAIVVS010000015.1 GCA_903909415.1 uncultured Pseudomonadota bacterium
CGCCGCCGACGGCGGCAAGTTCGGCGCGTACCTGTCGCTGCCGCCCACCGGCAAGGGGCCGGGGATCGTGCTGATCCAGGAGATCTTCGGGATCAACCCGCACATACGCGGCGTCGCCGACCAGTACGCCTCCGACGGCTATGTGGTGCTGGCACCGGACCTGTTCTGGCGCATGAAGCCGCGCGTCGAACTGGGCTACGGCGAAACGGACTTCAAGCAGGCCTTCGACTACATGGGCAAGATGGACTTCGCCAAGGCGATGCAGGACATCGGCACCAGCATCGCGTCGCTGCGGGCGCTGCCCGGGTGCGGCGCCAAGGTTGCGTCGCTGGGCTACTGCATGGGCGGGCTGCTGTCCTTCCTCACCGCCGCGCAGGGCACGGTGGACGCGGCGGTGTGCTACTACGGCGGCGGCATCGGCGGAAAACTCGATGAAGCGCCGAAGATCAAGTGCCCGACCTTGTTCCACTTCGCGGCCAACGACAAGTTCATCCCCACGGCGGAGATCGAGGCGGTCAGGAAGACCTTCGCCGGGCGCGACAACACCCGCGTGGACGTCTACCCCGGCGTGGACCACGGTTTCAACTGCTGGGACCGCGGCACCTACGACCAGCGCTCCGCCGCGCTTGCGCGCGGACGCTCCCTGGCATTCCTCGCCACCACCATCAGCTGAACGCAAGAGAACCACGCCGTGGCCGACAAGACCTTCCTCGACTGGCCCTTCTTCGACCAGTCACATCGGGAACTCGCCTCCGAACTGGAGGACTGGTGCGCGGGCACGCTCCAGCACATCGACCACCATGATGCCGACGCCGCGTGCCGCGACCTGGTGAAGCGCCTGGGCGGCGGTGGCTGGCTGCGCTACTGCGTGCCCGCGGCCTACGGCGGCGCGCTCGCCGAACTGGATTCGCGGTCGCTTGGCATCCTGCGCGAGACACTCGCGCGGCATGATGGCCTGGCGGACTTTGCCTTTGCCATGCAGGGCCTTGGCTCGGGCGCGATCACGCTGGCCGGCAGCGAGGCGCTGAAGCAGGCCTACCTGCCGCGCGTGGCCAAGGGCCAGGCGATCGCCGCCTTTGCATTGTCCGAGCCGCAGGCCGGCTCCGACGTGGCCGCGATGGCCTGTGAAGCCAGGCTGGAAGGCGACCACTACGTCATCAACGGCGAGAAGACCTGGATTTCCAACGGCGGCATCGCGGACTTCTATTGCCTGTTCGTGCGCACCGGCGAGGCGCCCGGGGCGCGCGGCATCACCGCGCTGGTGGTGGACGCGGGCACGCCGGGCTTCGAGATCGCCGAGCGCATCGACGTGATCGCCCCCCACCCCCTCGCACGCCTGAAGTTCACCCAGTGCCGCGTGCCCGCGACCCAGCGGCTGGGCGAGCCCGGCGGCGGATTCAAGGTGGCGATGCAGACGCTGGACATCTTCCGCGCGTCCGTGGCCGCAGCGGCACTGGGCTTCGCCCGCCGCGCCATGGATGAAGGCGTCGCGCGCGCGCGCGATCGCAAGATGTTCGGCCAGACGCTGGCCGACTTCCAGATCACCCAGGCCGCGATCGGCGACATGGCCACCGCCATCGACGCCTCCGCCCTGCTCACCTACCGCGCCGCGTGGCAGCGCGACGTGCGCCGCGAGCGCACCACGCGCGAGGCCGCGATGGCCAAGATGGTGGCCACCGAGGAAGCGCAGAAGGTCATCGACCGCGCCATGCAGATGTTCGGCGGGCTTGGCGTCACCAGCGGGCAGGTGGTGGAGCGCCTGTACCGGGAAATCCGGTCGCTGCGCATCTACGAAGGCGCCACCGAAGTGCAGAAACTGATCATCGCAAGGGAAACACTCAAGGGTTGACCATGGCCTACACCGCGCACAAGGACACTTTCGCCCGCGACAACCTGCCGCCGAAGAAGCTCTGGCCCGAGATCATCCTCGACCGGCCCGAGCTGCAGTACCCGGCGCGCATCAACGCCGCCGCCGAACTGCTCGACC
>CAIVVS010000016.1 GCA_903909415.1 uncultured Pseudomonadota bacterium
AGCATGCAACCAATACCCAAGGAGGCTTCCCCATGGCGATCGGTCTAGGTCTGGCTTCGTCCCACGCGCCGGCGCTGTTCTGCCCGGCCGATGTCTGGCCGCGCGTGTACTCGGCCATCCCGGTCTACACCAAGGAGTCCCAGCCGCACACCGCCAAGCTGGAGACGCCCGAGGTGATCGCCGGCTACATCGAGCGCATCGAGGCGGCATTCGCCGAGATGCGCCGCTATATCGAGGACTACAAGCCCGACGCGCTGGTGGTGGTGGGCGACGACCAGAACGACATGTTCACCTCGGCCAACAACCCGGCTATCAGCGTGTTCACCGGTGACGAAGTGTGGGGCTCGTCCGCGCCGTTCTACATGCGCAAGCCCGCCGAGGAATCGCGCATCCGCATCCCGGTGCACGCGGAGCTGTCGAAGTACCTGTTGAAGGAGCTGTTCAAGCGCGGCTTCGACCCGGCCGTGAACGCCGAACTCAAGCCCGCCGGCGGCCGTCCCGAGCGCGGCGTGTCGCACATGATCGTCTACCCCATGCCCAAGCTGGTGCCCAAGCTGGACATCCCCATCATCCCGGTGTTCCTGAACGCCTACTTTCCGCCCATGCCCAGCGGCCAGCGCTGCTACGACCTCGGCCGCGCCATCGCCGACATCTTCCGCGACCGGCCGGAGCGCATCGCGATCTACGGTTCGGGCGGCATGTCGCACGACCCCGACGGCCCGCGCGCCGGCTGGATCGACGAGCCGCTGGACAACTGGGTGTTCCAGCGCATCGAGCGCAACCGCGGCGAGGAACTCACGCGCCTGTTCTCGTTCGACTCCGACACGCTGCGCGGCGGCACCGGCGAACTGCGCTCGTGGATCACCGCGGCCGGCGCCTGCCCTTGGTCGGGCAAGAAGATCGAGTACATCGCCGCGCACCACGCGAAGTGCGGCCTGGGATGGGCGGTCTGGCCGGAACGCAAGCACGCCTGAACGAGCAAACGAGGAGCAAGCACCATGGCTGAACAGCAATCCCCGGAGATCGGCAAGTCGGTCGCCACCTGCGGCTACAAGACCAACTACCACGACCAGGGCGCGGGCTATCCCACGCTGCTGCTGCATGGCTCGGGCGCCGGCGTCACCGGCTGGGCCAACTGGCGCGGCCAGCTGCCGGTGTTTGCCGCGAAGTACCGCACCCTCGCGCCGGACCTGATCGGCTTCGGCTTCACCGAGCGCCTGCCCGGGTTCAAGTACGCCTTCATGGACAGCTGGGTGGAACAGCAGCTCGCGTTCCTCGACGCGCTGGGCGTGGACAAGGTGAACGTGGTGGGCAACTCCTTCGGCGGCTCGGTGGCGCTGGCGCTGGCGGTGCGCGCCCCGCACCGCCTGAACCGCATCGTGCTGATGGGCTCGGGCGGCGTGAAGAAGGCGGCGGTCACGCCCGAGCTGGACCAGCTCTGGGGCTACACGCCCTCGCCCGAGAACATGAAGAAGATCATGCAGATCATGGCCTACGACCAGACGCTGGTCACCGACGAGCTGGCCGAGCTGCGCTACCGCGCGTCCATCCGCCCGGGCGTCCAGGAAACCTTCGAGGCCCTGTTCCCGCCGCCGCGCCAGCGCTGGCTGGACATCCAGGCCCAGACTGACGAGGCGCTGCGCGCGATCCAACACCCGGTGATGATCATCCACGGCCGCGAGGACCGCGTGGTCAAGCCCGAGGGGTCGTTCCGGATGATGGAGCTGATCCCCAACGCGCAGCTGCACGTGTTCGGCAAGTGCGGGCACTGGACCATGATCGAGCACAAGGACCGCTTCAACAGGCTGGTGATGGATTTCTTCGGCGAGGGCTGAGCCCTGGCCAGCGCGGCGACGGGAGTGGAGGCTCCCCCGCCGCGGAAGGAACAAGCCGGCGTGCCGGCAGGAGGAGGAGAGCATGAGCAACGCAGCCATGGCGGCAGTCGTGCCGGAGGTGCCCGACGCGCCGCGCCCGGCATGGAAGCCGGGCGACTACACCCGCGTGCCCTACTGGGTGTTCAACGACCAGGACAACTTCCGCCGCGAGATGCAGCGCATCCACCGCGGGCCGCACTGGAACTTCCTGTGCCTGGAGGCGGACCTGCCCGAGCCCGGGGACTTCCGCACCACCTTCGTCGGCGACATGCCGGTGATCGTCACACGCGGCGAGGACGGCCGGATCAACTGCTTCGAGAACCGCTGCGCCCACCGCGGCGCGCTGCTCACGCTGCAGAACTTCGGCCACGCGAGCGACTTCACCTGCGTGTACCACGCCTGGCGCTTCGACCTGGAGGGCACGCTCAGGAGCGTGGCCTTCGCGCGCGGCGTCAACGGCAAGGGCGGCATGCCGGAGTCGTTCCGCATGGAGGAGCACGGGCCGCGCAAGCTGCGCGTGGAGTCCACCTGCGGGCTGCTGTTCGCCACGCTGTCGGCCGACACCCCGCCGCTGGAGGGCTACATCGGCGAGGACGTGCTGGCCAAGGTCAGGCGCGTGCTGTTCAAGCCGCTGCGCGTGCTGGGCGAGTACACCCAGGTGCTGCCGAACAACTGGAAGCTGTACTTCGAGAACGTCAAGGACCCGTACCACGCGAGCATCCTGCATACCTTCTTCGCCACCTTCAAGATCACCCGCCTGTCGCAGGGCGGCGGGGTAATCGTGGATCCCTCCGGCGGCAACCACGTCAGTGCGACCGATCCGCCGAAGTCGCGCACGGACGCCGCGTACGACCAGGCCGGGCTGCGCTCCAACAAGGAGAACGAGTTCCGCCTGCACGACCCGAGCATCCTCGAGGTGGTGGACGAGGTCGGCGACGGGTGCAACGTCCAGATCCTGTCCGTGTTCCCGGGCTTCGTCATGGCCACCACGCAGAACAGCATGGTGGTGCGCCAGATCATCCCCAAGGGCACCGAACTCACGCACCTGCGCTGGACCTTCTTCGGCTACGAGGACGACAGCGAGCAGCTGCTCACCATGCGCCTGCGCCACGCCAACCTCGTCGGGCCTGCGGGCTATGTGTCCATGGAGGACGGCGCGGTGGGCGGCTTCGTGCAGCGGGGCATCGCCGCGGCCGAGGAGTTCGCCTCGGTGATGGAAATGGGCGGGCACGGGACGGAGTCGCAGGAGTTCCGCGTCACCGAGTCCTCGATACGCGGATTCTGGAAGGCCTACCGCAACAGCATGGGGATCTGACATGGGCGCCGCCGACAAGACCGCGTCGCTGCCGCTTGCGTCGCAGCTCGCGCCCATCACCGGGCGCGAGCGCGCCGAGCTCACCTTCGGCGTGCAGATGCTGCAGGCCGCCTACGCGCGCAGCATCGACAACAACCTGCTGGAGGAGTGGCCGGATTTCTTCACCGAAGCCTGCCTGTACAAGGTCAGCTCGGAGGAGAACATGGCGCGCCGGTTGCCGCTGGGGATGATCTACGCCGACACGCGCGGCATGCTGCGCGACCGGGTGTTGTCGCTGCGCGAGGCCAACATCTACGAGCCGCAGCGCTACCGGCACGTGCTGGGAACGCCGGTCCTGCTGGGGCGCCGTGCGGATGGCGCGATCGAGGCGGACACCGGCTTCGTCGTGGTGCGCACCATGCGCGACGGCGCGAGCGTGCTGTTTGCCAGCGGCCGCTACCTCGACCGCGTCGAAGCGGCCGCGGACGGCAGCATGCTGTTCCGCCAGAAGCTCGTGGTCTGCGACAGCTCCTCTGTGGACACGCTGTTGGCCCTGCCGATCTGAACCAAGGCGTCCGCATCGAGGCGCCATCCTGAACTCACGCACGACCGGGCAACCCGGGAAATCTCTTGGAGGAGGACACATGAAACGCATCCTGAAACCCGCGGCCCAGTCGTTGTCCGCGCTGTCCGCGCTGGGCCTGGCGCTCGGACTCACGCTCGCTGCCGGTGCAGCGCACGCTCAGGCCTGGCCGGCCAAACCCATCCGCCTGATCGTGCCTTACGCGGCCGGTGGCTACTACGACCTGGTGGCGCGCGTCACCAGCCCGAGGCTGTCGGAGCAGCTGGGCCAGGCCGTGGTGGTCGAGAACCGCGCCGGCGCC
>CAIVVS010000017.1 GCA_903909415.1 uncultured Pseudomonadota bacterium
AGCGGACTGTCAACCCAGAACGGGCCGATGGCGAGCGCGTCGATGCGATCCTCGCGCAACGCCCGTATCGCCTCCGCGGGGGCGCAGACGATCGGCTCTTCGTGCACGTTGAAGCTGGTGTTGAGCACCAGCGGAATTCCGGACAGCTCGCTGTAGCGCGTGATCAGCGCGTGGTAGCGCGGATTGCGGTCGGCGCGCACCAGTTGCGGCCGGGCCGTGCCGTCCACATGAACAACCGCCGGGATGCGCGACTTGCATTCCTCGCGCAGGTCGAAGGTGACGGTCATGAACTCGGCGGCATGTGCGGCCCGGTCGACGCCGATGAACAGCTCGCCGGCGCACTCTGCCAATACGCTCGGTGCGAATGGCATGAAGTCGGTGCGTTCGAGCCGGTCGTTGAGCGACTTGTTGATGCCGCCGTGGATCGGCCGGCCGCTCATCGAGCGGTTGCCAAGCGCGCGCGGGCCGAATTCCATGCGGCCCTGGAACCAGCCCACCACCTGCCCGGCGTGGATGGCCTGCGCGGTGCGGTCCACCAGCGCCTCCTCGTCCAGGCGCTCGTACTTCAGCCCGCGCCGGTCCAGTTCCGCCTTGACCTGCGCGTCATCGTAGGCAGGCCCCATGTAGACGTCATGCAGCGCGTGGCCGCTCTTGGCCATGTAGCCCGGGGAGAGCTTGTCCTGCACCACGATGCAGGCGCCCACGCTGTTGCCGGAGTCGGACATGGCGGGATAGACGAACAGCCCGTCCAGTTCCGGCAGCGCGGCCAGGCGCTGGTTCAGCTTCACGTTGGCGAACACGCCGCCGTTGACCGCGACATGGCGCATGCCGGTCTCGCGCAGGAAGTTCGACACCAGCGCGACGATGGCTTCCTCGAACACCTTCTGCGCCGCGGCCGCGACGTTCTCGCGCGTGTGGCCCTTGATCGCGTCGGCGATGAAGTCGCGGCGCTTGTCCTGTGCGCGCTCCATGCCGCGGAAGTCGGAGTCGAAGCCGTGGCCGTCGGTCGACAGGCGCATCGCGCGCTTGAACGGCTCGTACAGCGGCATCGGGTCGCCGTAGGCGGCCAGTCCCAGCACCTTGCCTTCGTGGCGCAGCGGCATGAAGCCGAGCAACTCGGTCACCGCCATGTAGAAGAAGCCCGGCGAGCAGCCCGGCGTGGCCGAGACGTGCTTGCAGGCCAGGCGCCCGTCCTCGTAGGTGCTGGAGGTGTGGTGCATGTCGAGGTCGCCCTCGCCGTCCATCGAGATCACCGCGGCGCGCGGGTAGCCGCTGTAGAAGGCCGCGGCCGCGGCATGCGTCAGGTGATGGTCCACGAAGTGCAGCTGCGTGTCCTTGCGGAAGCCCTCGCCCTCTAGGAACTTGTCGCGACGGAAGAACTCGTCGAAGGACTTGCCCGGCTCGACGTCGCGCACATGGCGCAGGATTTCGTTCAGGAAGAACTGCGACTCGGACTCGCGGCCCAGCAGTTTTTTCAGCGTGCGCGACAGCAGGCGCTCGGTTTCCTTGTGCCAACTGGTGCGGCGCACGTAGCGCTCGGGCACGTGGTTGTAGGTGGTCGCGATGTGGTCCACGTCCGCGCGGGTGGCGCCCGCCATCTCCAGCACCCGGTCGATCGCGAGCGTCGGCAGCCGGTTGCCGTCGCTCTTCAGGCGCGACAGGCGCTCCTCGGAAATCGCGGCGACCAGCACGCCGTCCCGGAACACGCACGCCGATGCATCGTGGGAAGAACAAAAGCCTAGGACCAGCGACAAGATCGATTCCCCCAGTACGGGTTCAGGTTGGTGACGATGCTGCGGTGCTGCCGGCAAGCTGCTTCATGACCTGCGCGGCCAGGTGCCCGGCGGCCTCGGCCGGGGTGACGCGCACCCCGAGGTCGGCCAGTTGCGTGACCGGCATGCCGGGATAGCCGCAGGGGTCGATGTCCAGGAAGGGCGCGAGGTCCATGTCCACGTTCAGGCTGACGCCGTGGTAGCAGGCGCCACCACGCACCCTCAGGCCCAGCGCCGCCACCTTGGCATCGCCGACGTACACCCCCGGCGCGCCGCTGCGACGCACTGCATCGAGATTATATCCGGCGAGGGTATCGATCACCGCCTGCTCGAGCAGGCTGACCATGGCGCGTACCTTCAGGCCGCGGCGCGCGAGATCGACGAGCACGTAGGCGACCACCTGTCCGGGGCCATGGTAGGTGACCTGCCCGCCGCGGTCGGTGCGCACCAGCGGGATGGTGCCCGCGCTCCCGGGCGGCGTGCTGCGCGGGAAATGCGCCTCGCGGCCGGCCTGCCCGGTGGTGTACACGGCGGGGTGTTCCAGCAGCCAGAGCTCGTCGCGCGTGTCGGCTGTGCGGTTGCGCGTGAGCTCGCGCATGCGCTCCAGCGTCTGCTCGTACGGTACGCTGCCCAGGCGCCGCACGAGGGGCGCCTCTGGCGTGCCTGCAAGCGTCGCGGGCGCACCGGCGGCCAGGCCGGCCGGACTGCCCGTCGCGTGGCCCGGCAGGCTCACAGGACCATCTTCACCATCGGGTGGTCGCACAGCTCCTGGTACAGCCCGTCCAGTTGCTCGCGCGAGGTGGCGATGATGGTGACCGTGAGGCTGAGGTACTTGCCCTCGCGGCTGGAACGCATCTGGAGCGAAGCCTCGTCATAGTCCGGCGCGTGCTTCTTCACCACGCCGACGACCGCCTGCGCGAAGCCGTGCTGCGACGGGCCCATCACCTTGATCGGGAACTCCGTCGGAAAGGCGAGCACCGATTCCGGCTCGAGCGAGAGCTCGGGCTTCTGCTTCTTGTCGTCCCGGTCAGGCATGGGTTGGCTTCCTCGCGAACGAAGTCTTGAGTTCCTGGTACAGCGTGTGCATGCGTTGCAGCACCGGACCGGGCCGCCCGGCCTGCGTGCCGTGGCCCACCGGCCGGCCGTCCAGTTCTGTCACGGGCAGCAGTTCCTTGATAGAGGACGCCAGCCAGACCTCGTCGGCCGAGCGCAGTTCCTGGGCCGCCACCGGCCGCAGTTCGAGAGGAATGTCGTTGGCGCGTGCGAGTTGCACCACCACATCGTAGGTGATGCCGGGCAGGATCAGCCTGGACTTGGGCGGCGTGGCGATCACGCCGTCGCGGGCGATGAACACGTTGGTGGACGAACCTTCCGTGAGCCAGCCATCGCGCAGAAGGATGGCCTCGACCGCGTCGCGCTCGACGGCGTCCTGGCGCAACAGCACGTTGCCGATCAGCGACACCGACTTGAGGTTGCAGCGCAGCCAGCGGTTGTCTTCCATGGTCACCGCGGCCACGCCGCGCTCGCGCTGCTCCGGGGAAGGGCCGGAAAGCGGATTGACCATCACGAACACCGTGGGCACGGCATCGGCCGGGAACGCGTGGTCGCGCCGCGCGACGCCGCGGGTGACCTGCAGGTAGAGGCTCTGGTCGTCCCAGGGGTTGGCGGCGATCACGCCGTCGAACAGGGCTTCCCATTGCGCCGGGGTGTAGGGATCGCGGATGCGGGTTTCGGCCAGGCTGGCGCGCAGGCGCGCCAGGTGCTGCGCGAGGCGGAACGGGCGACGCGAATACACAGGCAACACCTCGTACACGCCGTCGCCGAAGATGAAACCGCGGTCGAGCACGCTCACGCGCGCTTGCGACAGCGGCAGCATCTCGCCGTTCAGGTGGACGAGCGGATCCTCCATCGCCGGGGCCGACCCCTGGCCGCGCGCGGCGGCATCCGGCCCGGGGTGGGAAGCGCTTACTTGAACCACAGTCGCACGGTGTCCAGGGTGCGGCCGAAAATGCCCGCCACCGCCACCGGCTCCAGCGCGAGCACCGGGAATTCGCCCAGCGGCTTGTCGTCCAGGCTCACGCGCAGCGTGCCCACGCGCTGGCCCGCCGCCACCGGCGCGACCAGCGGTTGCTGGCTGACCAGGTCCACCTTGATCCGGTTGGCCTCCCCGCGTGGCACGGCGATGGTCAGGTCCTCGACGAAGCCCGCCTTGAGCTTGCGCTCGGCGCCCTTCCAGACGTCGAGTTCGGACACTGCCTTGCCCTTTTCGTACAGTCGCGCGCTGTCCCAGAACTGGAAGCCGAAGTTCAGCAGCTTCTGCGACTCCTGCGCGCGCGCCGCGTCCGACGCGGTGCCCAGCACTACCGACAGCATGCGCCGCGGGCCGCGCCTGGCCGACGCGATGAGGCAATAGCCCGCAGCATCGGTGTAGCCGGTCTTCACGCCGTCCACGTTCGGGTCCAGCCACAACAGCCGGTTGCGGTTGTGCTGGGTGATGTTGTTGTAGCGGTATTCCCTGGTCGAGTAGTACTTGGCGTACTGTTCGGGAAAATCGCGTATGAGCGCGGAGGCCAGCGTCGCTAGGTCGCGCGCGGTGGACGTGTGCTTCGGGTCAGGCAGGCCGCTGGCGTTCATGAAGCTGGTGTTGGCCATGCCCAGGCGCTTGGCTTCGCGGTTCATCATCTGCGCGAACAGGTCCTCGCTGCCGGCGACGGCTTCGGCCAGCGCGGTGCAGGCATCGTTGCCCGACTGGATGATCATTCCCTGGATCAGTTCCTCGACCATCACCGGGCGCTTGGGGTCGATGAACATGCGCGAACCGCCGGCGCGCCATGCCTTTTCGGACACGGGTACCACCTGGTTCAGCGCGAGCTTCTTGTCACGCAACGCCTGGAACACCACGTAGGCGGTCATCAGCTTGGTGAGCGAGGCCGGTTCCACGCGCTCGTCCGGATTCAGCGAGCCGATCACCTGGTTGGCGCCGACATCCAGCAGCAACCACGCGCGCGCGGCCACCGGCGGCGGCGGCGTCACCTCGGCCTGGGCGGGGGCGGGCAGGCCTGCGGCGAGCGCGAGGCCCAGCCACAGGAAAAGGGTGGCGAAGGTCCTGTTTTGCACGGTCAGAATGCCAAAAAAGTGAATTATATCAGGAATTTGGCGCGTTTCTGCCCGGAATCCGGCCAGCCGGTGGAAGCCGCGTGGGGGTCAGGCGCCGATGGCGTGCGCCACCCTCAGCAGCAGGGCGTCGCTGCCTTTCGGTCCCGCGATCTGGAGGCCGACCGGCAGGCCGTCCCGGGTGAAGCCGCAGGGCAGGCTGATTGCTGGCAGGTGCACCAGGTTGATCGGCGCGCAAAAGCCGATCAGGTTGCGGTTGGCGTCGCCCAGCGTGTCGCCATCCGGATAGAGCTCGCCGATGCGTGGGGCGGTGACCGGCGACGTCGGCGATACCAGTATGTCGATCCGCGAGAACAGGGTGGTGAACGCCACGCCCAGGCGGTTGCGTTCGTCGACCAGGTGTTGCAGGTCCTCGGGAGTCAGCGTGGCCGCGTAGTCCAGCACGCTCGCAATGGCGCGAGACTCGTCGTCGCGGCGCGGGGTCTGCCGCAGCCGCAACGCGGCCTGGCTCATGTAAATGCGAAACGGGTCGGCGCACACGCTGGCCAGTGTCTCGATGCCGGATGCGATCGCGCCGAGGCGCGACAGCGCGGCCTCGGTGATTGCGGCCACTTCCGGGTCGACCCGCGGGTAGCCGAAGTCCGGGCTCCAGGCCACGCGCAGCCCGCCCGGTGGGGCGCCTAGCGTGGCCACGTAATCGACGGGATCCGGCGCAAGTTCCATCCAGTCCCGACCGTCCGGCCTGGCCACCGCGTTCATGGCAGCGGCGGCGTCCGCTGCGCTGCGGGCCAGCGGTCCGGCCACCGTCCGGTCGGTCTGGCCGGGGAAGTACGGGACACGGCCCAGCGTGGGCTTGTGGCCGACCAATGACGCAAAACTCGCGGGCAGCCGTATCGATCCGCCGCCATCGCTGCCCATGGCGATGGTGCACAGTCCCGCGGCGACCGCGGCTGCGGCACCGCCGCTGGATCCACCGGCCGAATGCGCCGTGTTCCAGGGGTTGCGTGTCGCACCCCAGGCCCGCGTCGTGGTCACCGGGATGACCGACAACTCGGGCATGGTGGTCTTGCCCATCATGACCGCGCCGGCTTCGCGCAACCGCGCGGCGACGGGGCTGTCGAGACCCATCGGGGCCAGCTTGTCGACGGCATGGCCGCGCGCGTTCTTCCATCCGCGGACCTCGAGGTGATCCTTGATCGACACCGGCACGCCGTCCAGCCCGCCCAGCGGCGCGCCGGCGCGCCAGCGTTGCTCGGACGCGCGGGCTTCCGCCAGCGACCACTCGGGATGCAGTTCGTAGTACGCGGCCAGCTCCGGATTGAGACGATCGATGCGCGCCAGCATCGCGGTCACCACGTCCACCGGCGACAGGCTGCCGTTGCCGTAGCGCGCGACGAGTTCCGCGACCGGCAGGAAGCAGACCGGGTCGCGCGCCGGATCGACCATCTCCGGCAGGGGGCGCGGCGCGGCGGCCATGCTCAGGCACCGCCGAGGTAGGCTTCGCGCACCGCGTCGTCGTCTGCCAGTGACGCAGCGTCGCCCTCGCGGACGACCTTGCCGGACTCGATGACATAACCCCTGTCGGCCACGCGAAGCGCCATGCGGGCGTTCTGTTCGGCGAGCAGCACGGTGGTGCCGGCCGCGTGCAGCCGCTGGATGGTCGCGAAGATTTCGGCCACCACCAGCGGGGCCAGCCCCATCGACGGTTCGTCGAGC
>CAIVVS010000018.1 GCA_903909415.1 uncultured Pseudomonadota bacterium
CATGGGCGCCATGGAGAACAAGGGCCTGAACGTGTTCAACACCAAGTACGTGCTGGCGCGGCCCGACGTGGCCACGGACACGGACTTCATGAACATCGACCGCGTGGTGGCGCACGAGTACTTCCACAACTGGACCGGCAACCGCGTGACCTGCCGCGACTGGTTCCAGCTCTCGCTCAAGGAAGGCCTCACCGTGTTCCGCGACCAGGAGTACGGCGCGGACCACTACTCGCGCGCGGTGCAGCGCATCCAGGAGGTGCGCGGCCTGCGCGCGGCGCAGTTCCCCGAGGACGCCGGCCCGATGGCGCACCCGATCCGGCCCGCGTCCTACATGGAGATCTCCAACTTCTACACCGCCACGGTGTACGAGAAGGGCGCGGAAGTCGTGCGCATGATCCACACCCTGCTGGGCGCGCAGGGCTTCCGTCGCGGCATGGACCTGTACTTCCAGCGCCATGACGGGCAGGCGGTGACCACCGAGGACTTCGTCGCCGCGATGGCCGACGCCAACGGCGCGGACCTCACCCAGTTCCGCCGCTGGTACGAGCAGGCCGGCACGCCGGTGCTCGACTGCAGCGGCACTTACAACGCGGCGGCGAAACGCTACACGCTCAGCGTGCGCCAGTCGGTGCCGGATACCCCCGGGCAGTCGGGCAAGCTGCCGATGCACATCCCGTTCGCGGTCGGCCTGATCGCCGCCGACGGCAGGGAAGTGCCGCTGCGGCTGGCGGGCGAAGCCACCGCCCCGGGCAACACCCGCGTGCTGTCGCTGCGCGAGGCCGAGCACCGCTTCGTGTTCGAGGACGTGCCCGCCGCGCCGGTGCCGTCGCTCGCGCGCGGCTTCTCCGCGCCGGTGGTGCTGAACTTCGCCTACACCGAGGCCGAGCTCACCCACCTGATGGCGCATGACAGCGATTCCTTCAACCGCTGGGAAGCGGGCCAGCGCCTGGCCGCGAACCTGATCCTCGCTGGCGCAGCGGGCAAGCCGGTGGACCCGAGCGGATTCGTCGCCGCCTGCGCCCGCATCCTCGCACACCCGACGGATCCGGCCTTCGTCGCCGAGGCGCTGTCCCTGCCATCCGAGACCACGCTGGCCGAGCAGATGGCGGTGGTGGACCCGGTGGCGCTGCATGCCTCGCGCAACGCCCTGCGCCGCGCGATGGCCGACGGCCTGCACGCGCGGCTGCTGTCGTTGTACGCCGAGCTGGCCAACACCGGCCCGTACTCGCCGGACGCCGCCTCCATGGGCCGGCGCGCGTTGCGCAACCTGTGCCTGTCGCTGCTGATGGAGCGCGACGACGCCGAGGCGCACGGCCTGGCGCTTATGCAGTTCGGCTCCGCGACCAACATGACCGACTCCGCCGCCGCGCTGGTGGCGATCGCCAACAGCGCGATGCCGGAGCGCAAACAGGTGCTGGAGCAGTTCCACGCGCGCTGGAAGGACGAGCCGCTGGTGGTGGACAAGTGGCTGGTGGTGCAGGCCACCTCGCGCCTGCCCGGGACGCTCGCCGAGGCGGAGGCGCTGATGCGCCATCCGTCCTTCGACATCCGCAACCCGAACAAGGTGTACGCGCTGATCCGCGCCTTCTGCGCCAACCACCTGCATTTCCATGCCGCCGACGGTTCGGGCTATGCCTTCGGCGCGGCGCGGGTGATCGAGCTGGACGCGCTGAACCCGCAGGTCGCCTCGCGCGTGGCCCGGTCCTTCGACCGCTGGCGCAAGTTCGATGCCGGCCGGCAGGCGCATGCCAAGCGCGCGCTGGAGCAGATCCGCCGCACCGCCGGGCTGTCGCGCGACGTGTCGGAGATCGTGACCAAGGCGCTTTTCGAGTCATGAGGTTCGAATCGTGACCGGACCCAGCCTGGTCGATTTCAAGGGCGACATCGCCCCGGAATACGACCGCCCCAAGCCCGAGCGCCTGCTGCGCGGCAATCCGCTGCGCACCACCTGGGTCCACCACCGGAACGGCGACACCGAGTACGGCCTGTGGGCCTGCGAGCCGGGGTCGTGGCGCATCGAGTTCCACGCCGGACGCGAGGAGTTCTTCAAGCTCATCGAGGGCCGTATCCGCATCACGTCCGAGGCGGGCGAGGCGCGCGAGTTCGGCCCCGGCGACGCCTGCGTGATTCCGCCTGGTTTCCGGGGGAGCTTCGAGGTGCTGGAGCCGGTGCGGAAGCACTTCATCATGAAGGACAGCCCGCAGGGCTGACTTCGTCCCCGCGACTTGGGGATGCCGCGTCGCCCTCCAAAGTCGCTGGATTCCCGCTTTCGCGGGAATGACCGGGCGTTGTGGAACCCGCTCGGTCCCTATCCCGGAGTGACGTCATCCCCGCGAAAGCGGCGATCCAGTGTCGTTGCACGAAAGCCGCGGGATTCCCGCTTGCGCGGGACTGACGGGGCGCGG
>CAIVVS010000019.1 GCA_903909415.1 uncultured Pseudomonadota bacterium
GCCATTCCGGGGCGCGGGCCGTCCCGAGGCGACCTACGTGCTGGAGCGCCTGATCGACGATGCGGCGCGCGAGCTGGGCATGGACCGGGTGGAACTGCGGCGCAAGAACCTGATCCCGCCCTCGGCGCTGCCCATGAAGACGCCGCTGGGCTTCGACTATGACTGCGGCGAGTTCGAGCGCTGCATGGACATGACGCTGGAACTGGCCGACGTCGCCGGCTTCGAGGCGCGCCGCGCAGCGTCCAAGGCGCGCGGCCGCCTGCGCGGCCTGGGCCTGTCCAACCCGATCGAGCGCGCCGGCGCCCCGACCATGGAGTTCGCCGAGGTGCGCTTCGACCCGGCCGGCCGCGCGACGGTGCTGATGGGCACCAAGAACCAGGGGCAGGGCCACGAGACCACCTTCAAGCAGGTGCTGGCTTCGCAACTGGGCATCGCACCCGAGGACGTGACCTACCTGGAAGGCGACACCGACCGCGTCGGCTACGGCGGCGGCACCTTCGGCTCGCGCTCGGCCTCGCTGGGTGGCTCCGCGCTGGCCGCGGCGGCCGACAAGGTGATCGCCAAGGGCAAGCTGGTCGCCTCGCACCTGCTGGAGGCGGCCGACACCGACATCGTGTTCGAGTCCGGCGAGTTCAAGGTGGCGGGCACCGACCGCAAGGTCACGCTCAAGCAGGTGGTCCAGGCCTGTTTCGTGCCGGGCAAGCTGCCGCCGCACATCGCGCCGGGCATGAACGAGACCGGCACGTTCGCGCCGGTGGATTGCACCTTCCCCTATGGCACCCACGTCTGCGAGGTCGAGGTGGACCCGGAGACCGGCGAGGTGAGCATGGACCGCTACGCCGTGGTCGATGACGTCGGCAACATGATCAACCCGCTGCTGGTGAAGGGCCAGATCCACGGCGGCATCGGACAGGGCGCCGGCCAGATACTGCTGGAGCAGGTGGCCTATGACGACGATTCCGGGCAATTGGTGACCGGCAGCTTCATGGACTACGCGATGCCGCGCGCGGACGATTTCTGCGACATCGTGATCAAGAGCATCAGCGTGCCGACCAAGCGCAACCCGCTGGGGGCCAAGGGCGCGGGCGAGGCGGGCGCCGTGGGCGCGATGCCGGCGGTGATGAACGCGATCATCGACGCGCTGGCGCCGCTGGGTGTGACCCGGTTCGACATGCCGGCCACGCCCGACCGGGTGTGGCGCGCGATACGGGCGGCCTCCTGAGGCGCCCCGTGGCGGGATCGTCGCTGCCTTTGGCGGGCTGCGGCATTACAATGCCTGCCTATCGCTGAATCGGCGATCGGCAGACCGGAGCACACATGGAACCACGCGGACAACGGCTTGCAGCCTCGCTGCGCTCGATGGATGGCGCACAGGGTGCGTTCTCCGTCTATCCCGGCACCACGCCCAAGTCCATCGCCAAGGTGGACCCGGTGGAGTGGAACAAGCCGCCGGAGAAGCCGGTGCAGGAGTGCCATTTCTCCACCATCGGCGACCTCGGCATGACCGGGCGCGTGATCATGCTCAACCAGTACCAGTGGCGCGCGCTGACCGACACCAAGCTCGAGGAGGCGTTCTACGCGTCCATCCTCTGGGGCGGCAACCCGATGAAGGTCGTCGAGAACGCCACCATGCTCGCCAAGCGCTTCCAGAAATAGGAAGCCCGGGCTCAGGCTGGCGCCGGGGTCCGCGACGCGGCGTCCAGCCGCCTGCAGGTGGTGGTGACCAGCAGGTCCAGCGCGCAGTAGAACGCGCCGGCCGCCAGCGGCGGGTTGGTCATGGACGCGCCGAACCAGGGGTCGCGCGGGGCCCAGGTCCAGTTGCCCAGCCAGGTGCCGTAGAGTTCCATGGCCAAGGCCAGCACGAACATCACGGCGTATAGCCGCTTGGCCGGACCGAACAGCACGCAGGCGACGAACATCGCCGCCAGCCAAGGCCCGTGGCGGTCCGCGTCCTGCCAGGCCAGCCAGGCCACGACCGGCACCGCGAGCGCGGGGATCAGCCAGGTGATGGCCGGCGGCATGCGCGCCGCGATCCAGATGCCCAGTGCGAACAGCAGCACGTGGCCGGGCGGCACGAAAAGGGGAATGTTCTCCAGCCGGTAGACATACATGCCCCACACCAGGGACAGGAACACCTCTCCCAGCGTCGCGTAGACCAGGCAGGTGAGCAGGGCGCGCCGGGCTGACGGCGTCGAGCGCCAGACCAGCAGGCCGAACGCCGACCAGGCGACCAGGTTCACCAGTGGCTGGCCGATGCCCGGGATGGCCTGGTCGACGTACAGGCCGGTGCCGACGGTGGCCACGATCAGCAGCGCCATCCAGCCCCCCACCGGCGCGGGGACGGCTGGAAAATCTCCTTTCAGGTCAGCCACTTGCTGACTTCTGGCGCCTTGTAGGCAGCGAACTTCTCCAGCATCCGGGCGGGATCTGCGTCCAGCACCACCAGTTCGCGGTGGGCGGCGGGCAGGAAGGCCTCGGCGATCATGTGGTCCACGAAGGCGATCAGCGGCGCGTAGAAGCCGTTCGCGTTCAGCAGTCCCATCGGCTTGCCGTGGGATTCCAGCTGGGCGAGGGTCCAGACCTCGACGAACTCCTCCACCGTGCCGATGCCACCGGGCAGGGCGATGAAGGCATCGGCCTGGCGCGCCATCTCCGCCTTGCGCTCGCGCATGGTCTCGACCACCTGGGAGCCGCTCAGCCGGGGATGCAGCTGGCCCTTGTCGGCCAGGCGTTTCGTGATCACGCCGTGCACCTCGCCGCCGGCGTCCAGCGCGGCATCGGCCAGCACGCCCATCAGGCCCTTGTTGGTGCCGCCGTAGACCACGCGCAGTTTGGCCGAGGCCAGGGCCCGGCCGAGGGCGGCGGCAGCGTCGCGGTATGCGTCGCCACGGCCGAAATTGGAGCCGCAGAACACGGCGACGGTACGGATGTTTGCCATGCCGGAATTGTAATGCCCGCACGGGGCCGGGGACCGCGCAGGGGGCGTCCAGGTCCCCTCCCATGCGTCCCGCGGGGCGCCGGAGTATCATTGCGCCCGACGAACTGGACCCACCACCCGACCCCGCATCTGACCCAATAGGTAGTGGCTTGAGGAAAAATGGCAACAAAATCTAGAGGTTACAGCGCCGAGGACATCGAAATCCTCGAGGACCTGTCGCCGATCCTGCATCGGCCCGGCATGTACACCGACCCGGTGAACCCCAACCACGCGCTGATCGAGGTCATCGACAACGCCTCGGACGAGGGCCTGGCCGGATTCGCGAAAAACGTGTCCGTGATCCTGTACGAGGACGGCTCGGCCTCGGTCGAGGACGACGGCCGCGGCATCCCGGTGGACATCCACCCCAAGAAGAAAGTCCCGGCAGTGCAGGTGATCTTCACCACGCTGCACTCGGGGGGCAAGTTCAGGAAGACCGACAAGGAAGCGGCCTACCGCATCGCCGGCGGCCTGCACGGCGTGGGCGTGTGCGTGACCAACGCGCTGTCCACCCGGCTGGAAGTGGAAGTCCACCGCGATGGCGCCCGGCACCGCATGGTGTTCGGCGACAACGGCAAGGTGAAGGAGCCGCTGAAGAAGATCGGCACCACGAATCCCAAGGACTCCGGCACCAAGGTGCGCTTCTGGCCGGACGCCAAGTACTTCGACTCGCCCAAGATCGTCACCAGCGACCTCGC
>CAIVVS010000020.1 GCA_903909415.1 uncultured Pseudomonadota bacterium
GCGGACTGGCGCGCATCCGGGTCCGCAGTCCCGCGCGCAGCGCCGACAGCGCGGGCAGGTCGGCGGCGAGCGCGGCGGCGATGTCCAAATAGCCGGCGTCATGCTGCGCAACATGCTCTTCCAGGCCCGCACTGGTCAGGATGCTGAGCGCCGCACGCGAGGCGCAAGTGTTTCCGGCCAGGGTCACCACCGGCACGCCCATCCAGAGCGCATCCAGCGTGGTGGTGGCGCCGTTGTACGGGAAGGGATCGAGGGCGATGTCGACCTCGTTCCAGCGCGCGCGGTACTCCAGCTCGGTGAGCCAGCCATCGATGCGGATGCGGTCCGCCGCCACGCCCTCGCGCGCGAAGGCCGCAAGGATGCGCGCATGGCTCGCGCCCGGCGGCACGGTGACGAAGTGCATGCGCGCCTGCGGCAGGCGCGCGAGCAGCCTGGCCCACAGCGCCAGGCTGGCGTCGCTGACCTTGCGGTGGTTGTTGAAGCTGCCGAAGGTGACATGGCCGCGCGCCAGCGCCGGCAGCGGACCGGGCGCGGGATCCTCCGGGGGCGCATAACACCAGTAGCTGTGCGGAAGGCGCAGCAAGGTCTCGTTGTAGTACTTCTCGCTGCCGGCGGGATCGCAATGCGCATCGGTGATGCGATAGCCGATGGCCGGCACGCCGGTGGACTGGGGATAACTCAGCCACGACACCTGCACCGGCGCCGGGCCGCGCGCGAAGGCCAGCAGCCGGTTGTCATTCAGGTGGCCGGACAGGTCGACCAGCACGTCGATGCCCTGCTCGCGCACCAGCGCCGCAAAACGCGCGTCATCCATCCCGCGGGTGCGGTGCCAGCCCTGCACCAGGCCGCCGAGCGTGGCCTGCGCCTGGGCAGGGTCCGGGCCGTCATCGAACAGCAGCAGCTCGACCCGCGCCGGGTCGTGCGCGCGGAACACCGGTTCCAGGTAAGGCAGGTTCACCCGGTTGGCGAAGCTGAAGGCGGAGTAGCCGACGCGCAAGCGGCGCGCGGGATCGCGCGGGTTCGCGTGCGCCGGGGACCCCGCCTGCAGCGGCCCCGCATGGCGCCGGCCGAACTCGGCGTACTCGGCGGCGATCACCTCGGGCGTGACGCCCTCCGCGAAGGACAAGCAGTAGAGCAGCGCGCTGCGCGCCTTGTGGTAATCCGGGTCCAGCGCGAGCGCGGCGCGGAACTGGGCCAGCGCCTCGCGCGTCAGCGCCTTGCTCCACAGCACCTGGCCGAGGTGGGTGTGCAGCAGGGCGCGGTCCTGCACGGCGCCCTGTTCCACGAGGGTGAGCGCCTGCTCCAGCCCGGACTGCGCGGCGTCGAAATCACCCTGTGCCTTGGCCGACAGGCCGAGCACCGACCAGGCCGCCGCCGCTTGCTCGCCGGTGGCGAGCTGCTCACGCGCCAGCGCCTGCGCGCGTAAGTGGTCGCCCACATTGAGCGCGTCCTGCGCGGCTTGCAGGCGCTCGGGCGAGGCGGAAACGGAACCGGCGGCAAGGCTGGCGGCAGGCCGGCGTCCCAGCAGCCGCGCGATCAGCGATCCGAGCACGGCGGCGTGGTCCTGGTCGCGTCCGGGTGGCGGGTCAGGACAGCGGACGCTTACTTGATCCGCGCCAGCAGGTCGTCGAGGTGTTCGTTGCTGGAGTAATGGATCACCAGCCGGCCGCGCCCCTTGGCGCCGGTCTTGATCTCGACCTTGGTGCCCATGCGCTCGGCCAGTTCCTCGGCGAAGCGCGCGATGTCGCGCGGCGTGAGCCTTTTCTTCGGGACGCGCGGGTTCGGGTTGAGGATGTCCTGCACCAGCTTCTCGGTCTGGCGCACCGACATGCCGGCCTCGGCTACCTGGTTGGCGACCGTCTCCTGCTGGTGGCCGGTGAGCGCGAGCAGCGCGCGCGCGTGGCCCATCTCCAGCTTGCCGTCGTTCAGCAACGCCTGCACCGGGCGCGACAGCTGCAGCAATCGCAGCAGGTTGGTGGTCGCGGCGCGGGAGCGGCCGATGGCCTGCGCCGCCTGCTCGTGGGTGAGGTTGAATTCCGCGACCAGGCGCTGCACGCCGGCGGCCTCCTCCAGC
>CAIVVS010000021.1 GCA_903909415.1 uncultured Pseudomonadota bacterium
AAATGAGGGGCTTACATCGGGGAGCAGCGGCATGAACAGCCCCTATGCAGGCGGCGGGCTGAACGTATCGGCCTGGTCGATCCGAAACCCGGTCCCGGCGCTGATGGTGTTCGTGCTGCTCACCTTCGGCGGGCTGCTCGCGTTCTCCGCGATGAAGGTGCAGAACTTCCCCGACCTGGACCTGCCCACCATCGTGGTCACGGCCTCGCTGCCGGGCGCCTCGCCGTCGCAGCTGGAGACCGACGTCGGGCGCAAGGTGGAGAACTCGATCGCCACGCTGCAGGGCGTCAAGCACAACTACACCAAGGTGCAGGACGGCCGCGTCACCATCACCACCCAGTTCCGGCTGGAGAAGCCGGTCCAGGAGGCGCTGGACGACGTGCGCTCGGCGGTGTCGCGCGTGCGCGCCGACCTGCCCGGGGACATGCGCGACCCCATCGTCACCAAGCTGGACATCGCCGGCACCCCGGTGCTCGCCTACACCATCGCCTCCACGCGCCTGGACGACGAGGCGCTGTCCTGGTTCGTGGACAACACGGTCGCGCGCCGGCTGCTGTCGGTCAAGGGCGTGGGCGCGGTGAACCGCGTCGGCGGCGTGTCGCGCGAGATGAGCGTGGCGCTCGACCCGCTGAAGCTGCAGGCGCTGGGCGCCACCGCGGCCGACGTGTCGCGGCGCCTGCGCCAGGTGCAGCAGGAAAGCGCGGGCGGGCGCACCGACCTGGCCGGGGGCGAGCAGCCGGTGCGCACGCTGGGCACGGTGCAGACCGCGGCCGAGCTGGGCGCGATGGAACTGGCGCTGTCCGACGGCCGGCGCGTGCGCCTGGACCAGCTCGGCACCGTCACCGACACGGTGGCCGAGCGCCGCTCGGCCGCGCTGCTGGACGGCAAGCCGGTGGTCGGCTTCGAGGTGTCGCGCAGCCGCGGCGCGAGCGAGGTGGAGGTCGGCGCGGGCGTGCGCGCGGCGCTCGCGGAACTGCGCGCCGCGCACCCGGACATCGTCCTGACCGAGTCCTTCGACTTCGCCACGCCGGTGCAGGAGGAGTACGACGGCTCGATGGCGCTGCTGTGGGAGGGCGCCATCCTCGCGGTGATCGTGGTGTGGCTGTTCCTGCGCGACTGGCGCGCCACCTTCGTCTCGGCGGTGGCGCTGCCGCTGTCGGTGATCCCGGCCTTCATCGGCATGTACGCCTTCGGCTTCTCGGTGAACGTCGTGACCCTGCTGGCGCTGTCCCTGGTGGTCGGCATCCTGGTGGACGACGCCATCGTCGAGGTGGAGAACATCGTGCGCCACCTGCGCATGGGCAAGACGCCCTACCAGGCGGCGATGGAGGCGGCCGACGAGATCGGCCTGGCGGTGGTGGCCACCACCTTCACCCTGATCGCGGTGTTCCTGCCCACCGCCTTCATGAGCGGCATCGCGGGCAAGTTCTTCAAGCAGTTCGGCTGGACCGCCTCGTTCGCGGTGTTCGCCTCGCTGGTGGTGGCGCGCATGCTCACGCCGATGATGGCGGCCTACATGATGAAGGCGGTGGGCGCGCACCAGCCCGACGGCCGGCTGATGACGGGCTACATGCGGATGGCGGGCTGGTGCCTGCGCCACCGCATCACCACCATCCTCGCGGCGCTGGCCTTCTTCGCCGGCTCGATCGCGCTGATCCCGCTGCTGCCCACCGGCTTCATCCCGCCGGACGACAACTCGCAGACCCAGGTGCACGTGGAGCTGCCCCCGGGGGCGACCCTGGCGCAGACCCGCGACGCGGCCGAGCACGCGCGCCGGCTGGTGTCCGCCGTGGAACACGTCAGGAGCGTGTACACCACCATCGGCGGCGGCTCGGCCGGGGGCGACCCGTTCGCGCCGCAGGGCGTGGCCGAGGTGCGCAAGGCCACGCTCACCATCCAGCTGAGCGCGCGCGGCGAGCGGCCGGTGAGGAAGCAGGTGATCGAACAGGCGATGCGCGACGCGCTGGGCGGGCTGCCCGGGGCGCGCACCAAGGTCGGCCTGGGCGGCTCGGGCGAGAAGTACGTGCTGGTGCTCGCGGGCGACGACCCGCAGGCGCTGGCCGCGGCGGCGCGCGCGGTGGAGAAGGACCTGCGCACCATCCCCGGCATCGGCAGCATCGCCTCCAGCGCGGCGCTGGTGCGGCCCGAGCTCGCGGTGCGGCCGGACTTCGCGCGCGCCGCCGACCTGGGCGTGACCACCGCGGCCATCGGCGAGACGCTGCGCATCGCCACCGTGGGCGACTACGACGTGGCCCTGCCCAAGGTGAACCTGGCCGAGCGCCAGGTGCCGGTGGTGGTGCGCCTGGTGGATGCCGCGCGCGCCGACACCGCCACGCTGGCTCGGCTGGCCGTGCCCGGCGCCCGGCCCGGCGCGCCGGTGATGCTGGGCCAGGTCGCCACGCTGGAGCTGTCCAGCGGGCCGGCGGTGATCGACCGCTACGACCGATCGCGCAACGTGAACTTCGAGATCGAGCTCTCGGGCATGCCGCTGGGCGACGTGACCGCGGCGGCGGCCGAACTGCCCGCGCTGAAGAACCTGCCCGCGGGCGTGCGCCAGACCGCGGTGGGCGACGCCGAGGTGATGGGCGAGCTGTTCGCGAGCTTCGGCCTGGCGATGCTCGCCGGGGTGCTGTGCATCTACATCGTGCTGGTGCTGCTGTTCAAGGACGTGCTGCAGCCGGTGACCATCCTCGCCGCGCTGCCGCTGTCGCTGGGCGGGGCCTTCGTCGCGCTGCTGGCCGCGCAGAAGAGCTTTTCCATGCCCTCGCTGATCGGCCTGATCATGCTGATGGGCATCGCCACCAAGAACTCCATCCTGCTGGTGGAGTACGCAGTGATGGCGCGGCGCGACCACGGCATGAACCGGCTGGACGCGCTGCTGGATGCCTGCCACAAGCGCGCGCGGCCCATCGTGATGACGACCATCGCCATGGGCGCGGGCATGCTGCCGATCGCGCTGGGCAGCGGCGCGGCGGACTCGTCGTTCCGCAGCCCGATGGCGGTGGCGGTGATAGGCGGCCTGATCACCTCCACCCTGCTCAGCCTGCTGGTGATCCCGGTGGTCTACACCTTCATGGATGACCTGGAGCACGGGGTCGCGCGCGCCTGGGGCTGGCTGCGCGGCCTTGGACGGCGGCGCGGCACGCAATCGTAGCTGCAGTCGTCGCAGTCGTCGTCGCGCTTCCGCACCCGCGCGCCGTAAAACGCGTGCCGGGTGGCGGATAATCGCGGCTTGGATACGCCGACGAACCCCTCCAGGCTTCCCGAGCCCGGCCCCGACGCGCTCGCCCACGCCGGGCGCGTGCTCGCGATGCTGCGCGAGTCCATCCGCGCGGCCGGCGGCTGGATTTCCTTCGAGCGCTACGTCGAGCTCGCGCTGTACGCGCCGGGCCTGGGCTACTACGCCGCCGGCAGCCGCAAGCTCGGGCCTGAGGGCGACTTCACCACCGCGCCGGAGCTCACGCCCATCTTCGGGCAGACGCTGGCGCGCACCGCGGCCGAGCTGCACGCGCAGGGCCTGCCCGACATCCTCGAGATCGGCGCCGGCTCCGGCGCGCTCGCCGCCTCCATGCTGGAGGAACTGGCGCGCCTGGACGCGCTGCCGGGGCAGTACCTGATCCTGGAACTCTCGCCCGACCTGCGCGAGCGCAGCCGCGACACGCTGGCGCGGCGCGTGCCGCAGCTGATGGAGCGCGTGGCCTGGCTGTCGCGCCTTCCCCCGGCCTTCGACGGGCTGGTGCTGGGCAACGAAGTGCTGGATGCCATGCCCTTTGCGCTGGTGGTGCATGACGGGCAGGGACGCTGGATGGAGCGCGGCGTGGGGCTGGGCGAGCGCGATGCGCTGGTGCTGGTCGACCGTCCGGCCTCCGGCGGGCTGCTCGAAAGCGCCCAGGCGCTCGCCGCCGAGCACCACCTGCCCGCCGGCTACACCACCGAGATCCAGCGCGAGGCGCAGGGTTTCGTGCGCAGCCTGGGCGCGATGCCGGGGCGCGGCGTGGTGCTGATGCTGGACTACGGCTTCCCGGCGCGCGAGTACTACCACCCGCAGCGCCACGGCGGCACGATGATGTGCCACTACCGGCACCGCGCGCATGACGACGCGCTCTGGATGCCCGGGCTGCAGGACATCACCACCCACGTGGACTTCACCGCGATGGCGCAGGCCGCGGTGGAATCGGGCATGGAGCTGGCCGGCTACACCAGCCAGGCCGCCTTCCTGATCGCCAGCGGCATCACCGAAGTGCTGGCGCGCACGCCGGCAGAGCAGGCCGCCGGCTACCTGCCGCAGTCCAATGCGGTGCAGCGCCTGACCTCGCCGGCGGAGATGGGCGAGCTGTTCAAGGCGATCGCGTTCACCCGTGGCGTGACAAGCGGTGGCGTGCCAAACGGCGGCGCGATCGCACCGCTGGCGGGCTTCGCCATCGGCGACCGCAGCATGGCGCTGTGATGGTGGATCGGTGATGGCCGCGCCGGAACTCGCGCCCTGGGTGCTGTTCGTGATCTGCGCGGTCGCGCTGGCCGGCGGCCTCACGCA
>CAIVVS010000022.1 GCA_903909415.1 uncultured Pseudomonadota bacterium
CGCCCAGGGTGTCGTAGAGGAACAGGCCGCGCCGGATCATCCACGCGGGGCGCAGGTGCGGTTCGTGCGGCAGCACGAACTCCAGCGGCCAGATGATGTGCGGCGCGATGGTGAGCAGGGTCTCGCGCTCGGCCAGCAGCACCGACAGGCCGCGCCCGGCGGCGTCGCGCGCGATGCCCGCGCCGTTGATGCCGCCACCGATGACCAGCAGGTCCACCGTGGCGGGGGCGTTCATGCCGTGGCCATCACCAGTGGAAGGCTGACGCTGATGCGCACGCCAGCCTGCGATCCCTCCGCCGCCGGCAGGTTGTCCGCGACGATCTCGCCGTGGTGGAACTGCGTGATCAGGCGTGCGACATACAGGCCGAGGCCGAGGTGTGGCTCCGACGACTTGCCGGCGACGCCCTTGCCCGTGCCGCCCTCGCGCACGCTGACCATGGACTCGAACAGGCGTCCGCGCATGGACTCCGGCAGCGGCGGGCCCTGGTTCTCCACCGCGAGCAGCGCGCGGCCGGCCGTGGCCGTGAGGGACAGCCTCACAGGCGTTCCGGGCGCGGCGAAGTCCATCGCATTGCCCAACAGCTTGTCCAGCATCTGCGCCAGCAGGTCGGGCGAGCCTTCGGCGGTCATGGATGCGCCGCCCTGTACCGCGAGTTCGATCGCATGCTCGCGGTAGGCGAGGCGGTAACCCTCGACGCAGCCGCGCACCACCGCGGCGAGGTCGAAGCGCTCGCGCTCCTGAGCCTGCAGGCCCTGCTCCAGGCGGCTGGCCTCGCTCATGCGCGACAGGATGGTGGACAGGCGCGCCAGGCCTTCCTCGGCGCGCGCGATGTAGGTCTGCGTCTCCTCGGGCGAGTGCGACAGGTGCAGGTTCTCCAGCGACGAGCGCACTACCGCAATCGGCGTGCGCAACTCGTGCGACAGGCGGCTCGCCATGCCTTCGAGGTAGGCGTTGTGCTGCGCGAGCCGCGCCAGCACCTCGGAGAAGCTGCGCGACAGGTCGCCGATCTCGTCCCCGGCATCGGACGCGGTGACCAGGCGCGTGACCCGGCCGCGCGCATCGATCGCGCGTTCGGCCTCGTCGCGCAGCCGGCGGATGCGGCCGGACACGCTGGCGGCGAACCACAGGATCACCGCGGCGGCGAGCGCGAACACGGCGAGCGTAAGCAGCAGCAGCTGTTCCAGCGCCTTGTTGCGCATCGAGACGATGGCATTGGTGGTTTCCTCCACCACCACCGCGCCGAGCACCCGGTCTGCGCTCCACACCGGGTGCGCGGCCGACACCACCACCGCGCGTCCGTCGCTGGTGTTGCGCACCCGCGACCCGGGCGTGCCCTGCAGCGCGGCGTTGATCTCGCGCCCGGCGGCGAGCGCGTCGTCGGGAATCGCGTCATCGAAGTCCAGCCGTGGGCGCGGCAGCAGGAACGCGAGCAGCTTCTCGCGCCAGGTAACGTCCGCCTGTTGCGAGGCCGGCGGGCGCAGGCTGCCGGCCAGCGCCAGCACGCGATACTGCCGGTTCACCACCCAGATGCGCGAGGTGGTGCGCTCCACGCCCTTGAGGATGGCGGCGATCTCGGCTTCGGCACTCGCCTGTTCCGCAGGCCGCGGCGGCGCGGGTTCGGGTGCTTCGGGCGCGGATTCGGCCGGCTGCGGCTCGCCCTGTGCGAGCGCGCGCTCGCGCGCGAGCTGGCGCAGCTCCTGTTCGGCCAACGCGCGCAGGTCCACGTTGCGCGCGGCTTCGCTGCGCAGGTTCATCAACTGCGGCCGGTCATGCAGCGCGGTGGCCACTGCGCGCGAGGTCGCGACCAGCGCCTGCTCCTGGCCGGCGAGCAGGAAACGCTCCATCTCGCGCACATAGCGATAGCCGGTCCAAGGCAGCGCGAGCAGCACCAGCGCCACCAGCGCAAGCCGCGCGCGCAGCGACACGCGGCGCGGCAGCAGGCGCTTCAGCGCGGGCCCCATGGACGCGCCGCCGAGGTCAGGCCTTCCACCGGTATCCCATGCCGTACACCGTGTCGATCGCGTCAAAGCCGGGGTCCACGGCGAGGAACTTCTTCCTCATGCGCTTGATGTGCGAGGTGATGGTGCCCTCGTCCACAACGAGGTTGGCCTCGCGCATCAGGCTGTCGCGCTCCTTCACATGGCCGGGAAAGCGCGCCAGCGCATGCACCATCCAGAACTCGGTGAGCGTGAGCTCCACCGGCTGGCCGCGCCAGGTGGCGGAGAAGCGCTTCAGGTCCAGGCGCAGCTCGCCTCGGTCGAGGGTGTCCTCGGCGGGCGCGGGTTCGGACAAGGCGTCCACGCGACGGAACAGCGCCGAGATGCGCGCCAGCAGGTGCGGCAGGCTGACGTCCTTGGTGAGATAGTCGTCCGCGCCCATGCGCAGGCCCGAGACCACGTCGAAGTCCGAGTCGCGCGCGGTGAGGAACAGGATGGGCAGCTGCGCCGACAGCGCGCGCAGCTCGCGGCACAGCGCGAAGCCGCCGTCGGCCTCGTCGCCCAGCCCGATGTCGATCAGCGCGAGGTCGGGCAGGCGTGCGCGCGCAGCGGCGATGGCCTCGCGCCGGCC
>CAIVVS010000023.1 GCA_903909415.1 uncultured Pseudomonadota bacterium
CGATTGCCCGGAGCGCGCACAGGCGCTGGACTCCTTCCATGCGCGCTGGAAGGACGAGCCGCTGGTGGTGGACAAGTGGCTCGCCGTGCAGGCCACCGCGCGCCTGCCCGGGACGCTGGCCGAAGTGAAGCGGCTCACCGCACACCCGGCGTTCGACATCAAGAACCCGAACAAGATTTATTCGCTGATCCGCGCGTTCGTTGCGGCCAACCATGTGCGCTTCCACGCGGCCGACGGCGGCGGCTATGCCTTTGCCGCCGACCAGGTCATCGCCATCGACACCCTGAATCCGCAGGTCGCCGCGCGCGTCGCCCGGTGCTTTGACCGCTGGAGGAAATTCGATGCAGGCCGCCAGGCCCACGCGAAGGCGGCGCTGGAGCGGGTGCTCGGCACGGACGGGCTGTCGCGCGACGTGGCCGAGATCGTCGGCAAGGCACTGGCTTAACCCGGTCAGCGCCGGTGGGCCGCCTCGGTCAAGGGCGACTGAGGCGGGATTCGAGCATCTCCCGGAACGCCCGGAACACCTTCTTCATCTGCACCTGCTTGTACGGGAACACATCCACCCCGTCCATCGCGTGGACCGTCATGCCGCTGTCGGCCTCGAAGATCAGCAGCTTGCCATCCGGCGTCTCCCCGCAGTCGATCCCGACATACTCCAGTCCGAGCCGGTCGCTCAGCGCGGCCAGGGCCTCGCGGTGCCGCAACGCGAAATGGATATCGAAGTCCTCCATGAAGCGCTGTTCCTCGGCGCGCTTGGTGGCGCTCGCGGCCATGCCCGCGTTCATGTAGTGCACCATCCAGTTGGACGAAATCGCCATGTGGCAGGCATAAGGCCGCCCTTCGATGAAGACGATCCGGTATTTCCGGTACTGCCCGTCGGCGCACTGGTAGTCAACGAAGGGCGACAGGTAGAAGAAGGTTTCGGGACGATCGACCAGGTAGTCGAGCACCGACGCGGAGTCTTCCAGCCTGGCGAGCCCCTGCCCCTTGTGCGAATCGACGGGCCGGGCGATGACCGGGTAGCCGCCGCCGAAGAAGGACTTGATCGACGCGCCTTCGCCGATCTGCGCCAGCGCGGTGCGATCGACCCGCACGGTGGTCGGGATGTACGCCCCAGGCACCGCCCCCAGTACGGCGCAAGCGCCATCGCGCGAGAGCCGCGCAATTCGCCCCGGGCGATTGAGCACCGGGTGCGGCCAGTGCGCCAGCACGCCTTCCAGGTGCCTGAGCAGCGGCCGGTTGAGGTCCGTCTCGCACACGGCGACGAAGGCGAGGTCATGCTCCGGCAACGGCGAAGGCAGCGGGAGGTCGATCGACACATACAGCATCTCGAGCGTAACGCTCGATTCTTCGAGCAGGAACTCCAGCACGTTGTTCTCGGCCAGGTCGCCCGGGCTGACCAGCACCAGGAATTTCAGGCCCTCGCCCGGATCCTCGGCCGCGCGCGCAAGCAGCTGTGCCCCGACGGGTGCGAGGTCCGCGCCGGAAAAGGCCTTGCGCGCGAGCGATGCCAACCCGATCAGCGCCATCTCACGACCACTCCTTCATCCTGGTGCGCAGGCGCGCCACCGCCTGGGTATGCAGCTGGCAGATACGCGATTCGGTCACGCCCAGCACCGCCGCGATCTCGCGAAAATTGAGGTCCTGCTCGTAGTAGAGCGACATGAGCAGCTTCTCCCGCTCCGGCAGCTTGTCGATCGCGCCGATGAGCGAGTCGCGAAAGCGGTCGTCCTGCAGCGCCGCGAGCGGGTCCTTCTCGGCCCGGGCCACGTTCCTCTCGAGGAACCCGTCGTCGCGGTCCTCGTCGTTGAAGTCCTCGATGTAGAGCAGTTGGCAGCCGCGCGCCTCTTGCAAAAGCGTCTGGTACTCCTCCAGCGGTACGCCCATCTCGGCGGCCACCTCGCGCTCCTTCGGCACGCGGCCGAGCTTCTGCCCGAGGGAATGCAGTGCTGTCTCGATCCTCCTCTGCGAGCGCCGCACGCCGCGCGGCAGCCAGTCGTTGCGCCGCAGTTCGTCGAGCATTGCGCCGCGGATGCGTTGCGTGGCGTAGGTCTCGAACTGCACGCCCTGTTCCTGTTCGTAGCGGTTGACGGCGTCCATCAGGCCGATCAGGCCCGCCTGGATGATGTCGTCGATCTGCACCGAGGCGGGCAGCTTGGACATCATGTGGTGCGCGATCCGCTTGACCAGCGGCGCGTACTCCTTCACGTAGTCGGGCTTCCTGAGGGTTCCGGTCGAGGTGTACATGGTTTTTCTCCTACGCTAGTGCACGGCGGCCGAGACGGCCGCAGGACGTGAAAACTCGGGCAGGCCCCAGTCGGCGCTGGCGCCGGCGAGGGACAGGAAGGCGGCGGCGGCGGGATGCGCCGGGTCGCTCGATACGAGGGTCTGGCGGGTCGCCGACTGCAGCGCCACGTGCCGCGGCAGCGAGCCGCCGTCGCGCAGGTCCGCGCCAAGGAAACGCTGCCCGGCGCCGATCATCCGGTCCGCAAGCGGCGCGGCGTCGGCATCGTCAGGGAGGTCGGCAAACAAGAGCCGGTAGCGCCGCTGGCCGTCGGACTGCAGCGAGGCCTTGATGAGCGAATAGGCCGCGGTCACCGACTTGGGACTCGCGTCCAGCGCCAGCACCACTTCGTGCGTGCCCCCCGCTGCGCGGCAGGCGGCATGCGCCTCGCCGGGCGCGCAGTTCAGCAGGACGAGGTCCGGCGCTTCCGAGAGCCCGGTGAAGGCACCGAAAAACTCGGTCCAGCCTTCGTCGTCGGCGTGTTCCATCGACTCGATGCCGCGGGCGGCGGGCACCAGCCGCAGCGCGTCCGGGCCGTCGAGCGCGACGTCGCCGTACTCCTTTTCACCCTGCAGCAGGTGCAGCAGCTCGTAGCGAGGGTTCAGGTTCATCGCGACGGCCACGTCGCCGCGCGACGCGTCGACGATCACCACGCGGTTGCCGAGGTACGAGTATGCGGCGGCGAGGTGCACCGCGAGCAGTGCCTGTGCTGAGCGATCCAGCACGGACACCAGCGGCAACACGCGCATCGTGGTGCGTGCAAGCATGCGGCGCAGGCCCGCAGCCTGGTCTTGTTTGCGCATCATCGCCTCAGGAAGCCTTCGGCGGGCGGATGTCCGACACAAGCATCAGCTCGTCGTCATCCAGCGCAAAAGGGGAATCGACTCCCGAAGCGAGCGCCGCTTCGACGAGCGACCCGGCCACCGGCAGGTGGATGTCCTCGGGCACGCGCTGTCCATCGGCCACGAAGGCAAGCTTCAGCTTGTGCCGCATGACCGCATCGAGCGCGCTGCCGGGGCGGCGCGACTCGTCCAGCTTGGTGATGATGGCGCCGGCCAGCTCCGAATTCCCCTTGTAGACCCGGACCACGTCCTCCAGCGTCTCCAGCTGGGCGGCTGCGTTCAGCAGCAGGATGCGGTTCACTTTCTTGCCGCCCACCATCGCCAGCTGCTCGGCCACGCGCGTATCGCGCTGGCCCATGCCGACCGTATCGATCAGCACCAGGTGGCGGTCGCCCAGTGACGCGAGCACCCGCTCGAGGCCGGCGGCGTCCTGCGCGGCATGCACCTGCACGCCGAGGATCTTCGCGTAGATGCCAAGCTGGTCCTGCGCGCCGATCCTGTAGCTGTCGGTCGACACCAGCGCAAGCTTGTGGGCGCCGTAGCGCACCACGCAGCGCGCAGCGAGCTTGGCAACGGTAGTGGTCTTGCCGACGCCCGTGGGACCGACCAGCGCATGCACGCCGCCACGGGAAACGATGTTGTCGGTTTCGCTGTCGCAGCGGATGTTCTTTGCCAGGACCGCGCGCAGCCACTTGCGCGCCTCGCCCTCGCTGTAGTCGTCGGGCAGGCCCGCGGAAACCTTGCGCCCCAGCGGCGCAGAAAATCCTGCGGCCAGCATTTCGCGCATGAACTTGGCGCGTAGCGGCCGGCGACGAGCGCCTTCATTCCAAGCGAGCCCCGCCAACTGCCGCTCCAGGTCGCCGCGCATGGCCTTGATCTCGGCGAAGAGGCGCGCGTCGGCGCTCGCCACGCGCGCAGGTGCGGCCGCAGGCGCAGCGGCCTTGGCCACCGGCACCGGGGCGGGCGCTGCCGGGCGCGGCTGTTCCGGTGCGGCGGCGGCCTGGTCGAGGCGCTGCGCAAACTCCTTCAGCGACGCCGAGACCATCGGCTTCGGCTCCGCGCGCCGGGGCGCCACGCGCCGGCTCTCGAATGCAGGCTGGGCGGGGAAGGAAGCGCGCTTCTTGTCGAGCGGCGAGACCAGCCCGGCCACATCGCCCTGGGCGAGCGCGAGGATCTCCACGCCGCCCGTCACCGCGCGGTTCGAAAGGATTACGGCATCGGACCCCAGCTCCTTCTTGACCTGTGCCATGGCTTCGCGGGAATTGGCAGCTATGTAGCTTTTGACTTTCATGTCCTTGCTCCGACAATGGAACTCACACGGATGGTCCTGCTATCAGGGATTTCGGCATGCGCGAGCACCCGCAACTGGGGCAGCACGCGCTTGAGCATTCGCGCCAGCGGCGCACGCAGGCGGTCCGGCACCAGCAGCACCTGCGGCTGGCCGAGCGTCTCCTGGTGCTTGGCGGCCTGTGCGGATTCGCGCAGGAGCGTTTCGGCGAGGCCCGGTTCCAGCGCGGCGCCTTCGCCGCCGGTGAACGCCTGGCCGAGCACCTTCTCGAGTTCCGGATCGAGCGCGATGACCGGCAGTTCCACGGCCTGCCCGAAAATCTGTTGCGTGATCGCGCGGCCCAGCGCCCGCCGTACCGCGGCCGACAGCTCCTGCGGGTCGGTCGTGCGCGGCGCGACGTCGGCCAGCACTTCGATGATGGTGCGCAGGTCGCGAATCGGCACGCCTTCTTCCAGCAAGCCCTGCAGGACGCGCTGCAGTACCGGGAGCGCGACGACCTTCGGCACGATGTCCTCGAGCAGCTTGGGGTACAGCTTGTTGGCGTGGTCGATGAGGTTCTGCACCTCCTGCCGGCCGAGCAGCGCCGAGGCGTGCGTAAGCAACAGCTGCGACAGGTGCGTGGCGGCAACGGTGCCCGAGTCCACCACCGTGTAACCCAGGCCCTGCGCCTGCTCGCGCGCGGCAGTGTCGACCCACACGGCAGGCAGGCCGAACGCCGGCTCCTTGGTGACGGCGCCAGGCAGCGTGCCTGCGACGCGTCCGGGGTTGATCGCCAGCAGCTTGCCGGCGAACGTCTCCCCCTCGCCGATGACCACGCCCTTGAGCGTGATCCGGTAGCCGTTGGGCTTGAGTTCGAGGTTGTCGCGGATATGCACCGCCGGCGGCAGGAATCCGACCTCCTGCGCGAACTTCTTCCTCAGCGCCTTGATCCGCTTGAGGAGTTCGCCGTCCTGGCCCGCATCGACCAGCGGGATCAGGCGATAGCCCACCTCGAAGCCCAGCACATCCACCGGCGCAACATCTTCCCAGCTGGCGTCGGTGCTGGGCGCCGCGACGGGCGCGGGCACTTCCTGCGGCGCCGCGGTGGCCCGCGTGCGCAGCCACCATCCAAGGCCCCCGATCGCGGCCGCGAGCAGCAGGAACGCCATGTGCGGCATGCCCGGGATCAGGCCCAGGGCGCCGATGATGGCGGCGGTGATCAGCATGGTGTTCGCGTTGCCGAACACCTGCACGCGCAGCTGCTCGCCGATGTTCTCGCCGTCACCGACCCGCGACACGATGAGGCCCGCCGCCGTGGAGATGACCAGCGCCGGAATCTGCGCCACCAGGCCGTCGCCGATCGCCAGCAGAACGTAGTTGTTGGCGGCCTGCGCGAAAGACAGGTTGTGCTGGGCGATGCCGATGATCAGGCCGCCGATGATGTTGATGAACAAGATCAATATGCCGGCGATCGCATCGCCGCGCACGAACTTCGAGGCGCCGTCCATGGAGCCGTAGAACTCGGCCTCCTGGCCGACTTCCTTCCTGCGGCGGCGCGCCTCGGTCTCGTTGATCAGGCCGGCGTTGAGGTCGGCGTCGATCGCCATCTGCTTGCCGGGCATCGCGTCCAGCGTGAACCGCGCGGTGACCTCCGCGATCCGGCCCGCGCCCTTGGTGATCACCACGAAGTTGATCACCACCAGGATGATGAACACCACGATGCCCACGGCGTAGTTCCCTCCGACGAGGAAGTGGCCGAAAGCCTCGATGACCTTGCCGGCCGCGTCGGGACCGGTGTGGCCGTTGAGCAGCACGACCCGCGTGGACGCGACGTTGAGCGACAGGCGCATCAAGGTCGTCAGCAGCAGCACCGTCGGGAAGGCGGAGAACTCGAGCGGCTTGGTGGTCTGCATCGCCGCGAGCAGCACCATCATGGACAACGCGATGTTGAAGGTGAACAGGAGGTCCAGCAGGATCGCGGGCAGCGGCAGAACCATCATGCCGAGGATCAGCACGATCAGGAGCGGCGCCGCGAGGTTGGTGAGCTGCTTGCCGGTGATGCCGGCGCCCAAGGTAGTGGTGCTCATGCGGCGCTGGCTCCTTGCACTCCTGGATCAAGCTCGACCGGCACGAGGAAATCTTCCGGCTCGACCGGCAGCGGGCGGCCGGAGGATTGGCTCGCCCGCAGGCTGTAGACCCATGCCAGGACCTGGGCCACAGCGTTGTAGAGGGCGGCCGGAATTTCCGCGCCGATCTCGGCATGCTTGTGCAGGGCGCGCGCAAGAGGCGGCGCTTCCAGCACAGGGATGCCGTTCTCGGCGGCGATCTCGCGAATGCGCGCGGCCACGGCGTCGCTGCCCTTGGCCAGCACGCGCGGCGCGCGCATGGCCCCCTCTTTCCATGCGATCGCCACCGCGAAGTGGGTCGGGTTGGTGACCACCACATCGGCCTTCGGGACGTCGCTCATCATCCGGCGGCGCGCCATCTCGCGCTGCTGGGTGCGTATGCGCTGCTTGATGTGCGGGTCGCCCTCGCTTTCCTTCATTTCGCGCCGTACTTCCTCGGTGCTCATGCGCAGGCTCTGGTGGTGCTGCCAGAGCTGGGAGGGCACGTCGATCGCGGCGATCAGGAGCATCGCCGCGGCGGCCGCAAGGAACCCCCAGCCGGTAAGGCGCGCGGCGTGGGGGATGGCCTCGGTAGCGGACCCGGACAGCAGCAGGGCGATGTCCACGCGGCTGTTCCAGAGCAC
>CAIVVS010000024.1 GCA_903909415.1 uncultured Pseudomonadota bacterium
CCGGCCTGCCGCAGGTGGTGACCAGCGCCCCGGCCCACGCGATGGAACACTCCCTCGAGGTACAGCTGCCGTTCCTGCAGCGGGTGCTCGGAAAGTTCTCCCTGCTGCCGCTGGCGGTTGGCGCGACCTCGCCGGAGCAGGTCGCCGAGGTGCTCGAGGCGGTCTGGGGCGGGCCGGAGACGCTGATCGTGATCAGCACCGACCTGTCCCATTACCACCCCTACGATGAAGCGCGGACCATCGATGCCGGCACGATCGGGCAGATCAGCCGCATGGAGACCGGCCTGAACCACGAGCAGGCCTGCGGCGCCACGCCGCTGAACGGCATGCTCGCGCTGGCCCGCGCCAAGGGCCTCACGATCCGCCGGCTCGCCGCCTGCAACTCCGGCGACACCGCGGGAGGCAAGGACCGGGTCGTGGGCTATTCCTCGTTCGCGCTCGACGAAGGCAGCACCGTGTCCAGCGAGGAGGCCGGGCGCACGCTGGTCGGCCTCGCGCGGGCGGCGATCGGCGGGCGCCTCGTCCTGCGCGATCCGCCGAAGGTGCCGCCCGCCGCCTGGCTGGCGCGGCCGGGCGCCACGTTCGTCACGCTGACACAGGGCGGGCGCCTGCGCGGCTGTATCGGCAGCCTTGTGCCGCGGCTGTCGCTCGGCGCCGATGTGCTGTCGAACGCGCAATCCGCGGCATTCAGCGACCCGCGCTTCAAGCCCATGACGCCGGCTGAGTGGGCCAACACGCAGACCGAGGTGTCGATGCTGTCGGCGTCCAAGCCGATCCAGTTCGCCGACGAGGACGACCTGCTCGAAAAGATCGTGGTGGGCGAAGACGGGCTGATCCTCGAGGCGCCCGGCCACCGCGGCACGTTCCTGCCGCAGGTCTGGGAGTCGCTCCCCGACAAGCGCCAGTTCCTCACCCAGCTGAAGCTGAAGGCCGGCCTGCCGGCGGACTTTCGTACCGGCCGCTGCCGGGTGCTGCGCTACCGCGTGATCAAGTGGAAGCAGTCCGACTTCACCGAGCAGTGAGATGAACCATCCCGCGCGCTGGTGGCATGCGACCGGCGACGGGCGCATCCAGTGCGACCTGTGCCCGCGCGACTGCAAGCTGCACGACGGGCAGCGCGGCGCCTGCTTCGTGCGCCAGCGCGAGGGCGACGCGATGGTGCTCACCACCTACAACCGCTCCTCGGGGTTCTGCGTCGACCCGATCGAGAAGAAGCCGCTCAACCAGTTCTACCCCGGCACCAGCGTGCTTTCCTTCGGTACCGCGGGCTGCAACCTCGCGTGCAAGTTCTGCCAGAACTGGGACATCTCCAAGTCGCGCGAGATGGATACGCTGATGGCCGAGGCGGGCCCGGACACGATCGCGAAGGCGGCGGTCGAGCTCGGTTGCGCGAGCGTTGCGTTCACCTACAACGACCCGGTGATCTTTGCCGAGTACGCCATGGATGTGGCCGACGCCTGCCATGCGCGCGGCCTGAAGACGGTGGCGGTCACCGCGGGCTACATCTACCCCGAACCGCGCCGCGAGTTCTACGCGAAGATCGATGCCACCAACGTCGACCTCAAGGCCTTTACGGAAGAGTTCTACTTCAGGGAAACCGGCTCGCACCTGGCACCTGTGCTCGAGACGCTCGAGTACCTCGTGCGCGACACCGACGTCTGGACCGAGATCACTACGCTGCTGATCCCGGGCAAGAACGATTCCGACGCGGAACTCGAGGCGTTGTGCCTCTGGGTCAGGAACCGACTTGGCCGCGACGTGCCGTTGCACTTCAGCGCATTCCACCCGGACTACCGGATGAAGGACGTTCCCGCCACGCCGCCCGCAACGCTCACGCGTGCGCGCGAGATCGGGCGGCTCGCCGGGCTCAACTACGTCTATACCGGGAACGTCCACGACAAGGACGGCGGCAGCACCTACTGCCCCGGATGCGAGAACGTGGTCATCGAGCGCGACTGGTACGAACTCCCCGCCTACCGGCTTTCGGACGAGGGGAACTGCGTGCACTGCGGCACGCAGCTGGCCGGCCGCTACCGGAAATTTGGCAAGCCCTTTGGCGCGAAGCGCATTCCGGTCCGGTTTGCCGCGCCGGCCGTGCGCTGACCTGTCCTCGTCACGGCGCGGTCAGTCGTTGGCGCAGGTGCGGAATCCGGCAAAGATGTCGCTGCGGTCCGGTGTGTAGAAATTCCGCCACGTATTGCGCAGGAGCCGGCGCGAGGACGCGAAACTCCCGCCGCGCAGCACCTTGTGCGTGCCGAACCACGGCTGCGAGTACTCCTTGTACGGGTCGACCGTGAATCCCGGGTAGGGCTCGAAGGGGCTCGCCGTCCATTCCCAGGCATTGCCGAGCAACTGCAGGCAACCGGAGGCCGACCGGCCTTCCGCGCAGGCTGCCACCGGCATCGTGCCCGAGCCTTCCAGGTTTGCCAGGTGCGGCGCGGGAGGCGCGTCACCCCACGGGTAGCGGCGCTTGGCGTCGGTCTCGCCAAGTGAGGCCGCGTATTCCCATTCGGCTTCGGTGGGCAGGCGGCGGCCTGCAAAGCGGCAATAGGCCTGCGCCTCGTGCCAGTTCACGTGCAGTACCGGGTGGGTCCCCTCCAGCGGCACAGTGCGGTCGAATCGCCGTGCGTTCCATCCGCTGCCTGATCGCACCCAGTAGCGTGGCGCATCGAGGCTGGAGGATTCGCGCCATGCCCAGCCTTCGGCGTCCCAGAATTCGCGCCGCAGGTAACCCTTAGCATCGACGAAAGCGGCGTACTCCGCGTTCGTTACTGCAACCCGCGCCATCTTGAACGGCGCGATCCGGGCTTCGTGGGCCCATTTCTCGTTGTCGAAGACGAACCCGTCGGCCTGCGTGGCGCCGAGCAGGAAAAGTCCGCCGGGCAACCCCGCGTCTCCCGAACCGAGGGCGGCATCGGGGGTCCACTCGCGCGCCGGCATGGGGTCGGGATAGCCGAGCGTCTGGCGCGTGTAGTGGAAAGCCTCAGCGTGCATGTCCTCATGGAAAGCGGCCAGCTGGATGAAGTAGTGCAGGTCGGCGTTTTCCGGTTCGCGCTCGAGCCGGCGCAGCACCAGCGCGAGCACTTCGGCGAGGTAACTCCGGGTTGCGACGAGCGAGGGCAGCGGC
>CAIVVS010000025.1 GCA_903909415.1 uncultured Pseudomonadota bacterium
CGGCGGGGGCGGCGGCGCCCAACTGCGCGTGGCAAACAGGTCGCCCGGTGCGCCCAGTTCGCGCGGCCTTGCAAGGCCGTCGAGCCGCACCGGCCCGCCGGACTCCGTCGTTGCGCGAGGCGACGCGGCTTCGGCGGCATCGGTCGGCGCGGCCGAGCCCGCGCCAGGCAGTTTCTCGTCGATGCGCAGGTTCGTCGCCGGGCCCGGGCGCTCGTCCGGCGCCGGGGCAGCGGCGTGCGCCTGCGTCACGATCGCACCCTCGAGGCGCAGCCAGATCGCCCCAGCAGGCGCGGCGGGCGTCGACGCGGGCTCATCGGCACGCTGCAGCGCGGCGGCGACGAGGAGGACGAGGGCGGCTGTCGCCGCGCGTTTGGCGTTCATGGCGCGTCGGGCGAATTGAAAAAGCTGATGCGCAGCACCGCTTCGAGCAGTTCTTCAGAGGCGGCGCGCCGTTGCAGGCTCAACGTGTCGATCGACGCCGAGGGAATGTCCTGCAGCACCTTGCCGATGAACGTCTTGATGGCCGGGTAGCTGCCCGTGACCGGCAACGTCAGCTGGTAGCGGGTGAGTTTCAGCGTCTTGTCCGTTTCCAGCCGGTATTCCCCCCGCGCCAGTTCCACGCCGATGCCCTCGGAGAGGGAAAACATCAACTTCAGCGACTCGTTCTGCGCGCTGCGTGCCGGGAAGAACCGCTCGAACGCATCGAGCTGAGAGGCCGCGTCCGCGTTCTCGCCAGGGCCGATCGGCGCGTTGCTGCGGGCCGGCTCGCGCAGGCGGGCGATCTGGGTCTCGATCTCATGCGTCTGTTCCATCGCCGGCAGCGCGCCCGTGAGCAGCTCGAGCAGTGCGAGCACGCCCAGCAGCACGCCGATGCCGCCCGGCCATCCGAGCCGTTGCGCGAATCGGCGCGACCGAACGTTCAATTGTTGTTTGAAGGAGGTGTCGACCATGATGCACTGAAGGTGAATTGGATCGGGCGGTGGGGGTCCTCCGCCTTGATCTGGTGGGAAATGAGCACGGGCTGGCGCAGGAAGCCGCTCTCGCCCAGGCGCTTGAGGTAATCGAGCATGGCGTGGGCATTGCGCGCCTCGGCCCCGGCGCGAATGAGGCCGCGCACGGGGTCGGGTTCAAGCGACAGCAGCGCGACATCGCGGTTCACAGCGCCTTCCAGCGCGTCGAACACCTTGTCCCAGGGCGTGGCCAGCTGGGCGATGATGGCGTTGGCCTTCTGTACCTGTTCGTCGATCTCGCTGCGCTGCAGGCGCGAGCGCCCGGACGGTTTCTTGCCCGCGGCGCTGCGGTTTTGCTCGAGACCGGCGAGTTGTTCCTCGGCCTGGGCGAGGCGGGCGCGATGGGTGTCGGCATGCCATTGCGCGAGGGCAAGGAGAATCGTCCCGATAGCCACGGCGACGATGGCCGGCTTCCGATCGCGGCGCTGGGGCGTGGCGAAATCGAGCAGCACTCGCGGCGGACAGCTCGGCGCGCGCGCGCGTCCCGCCGCCAGTCGCGGGAACCTGCGCCCCAGGTGCGCTGCGATGGCCTGCAGTCGGTTCATATGCCCAGCACCTGCGAGAGGCTTTTCTGCACGTCGGGCAGGCGCCCGGCCGTCGGTCCGCTGAGCATGATCAGGTCAAATTGCGATGTCGGCTTGCCGGGCAGCCCCGCGAAGGCCGGTGCATACAGGTACACCCGGTCGCGGCCCTCCGAAATGCCGTGGATCAGCCGATCCTCGCGGATCCGGGCGCCGAGCGCATCGATGGGCGAGCCGCTGATCGGCGTGACGGTGAGCCCGCTCCAGGCGCCGTGTTCCACGCGCGCGAGCAGCAGGCTTTCCGCCTCGGCATTGGCGAACCAGAAGCTGTCGTCCCGGATGCTGGCGCAGGAGCGGTTCCACGCCTGCATGAAGAAAGGCTGGATCGAGTCCGCGCGCAGCCGTGCCGAGGCGAGAATGCCCTTGAGCCGCTCGAGGTAGCCGGCCGCAAAGGCGGCGACGGGCTGGCTGAGCTGTTGCAGCGGGTGGCCGAGGCGGACTTCCCAGTCGTGCGGGCTGCCGCCGTGCACCTGGGTCACCCGGTGCAGCGCGAAGTCGCGCTCGTCGGCTGTGGTCACGAGTTCATCGCTCGGTGGCACGAGCGAGTAGCGGACCAGTGAATTGGAGACCAGCACGGTGGCCTGCGCGTCGTGCCAGCGCCTGTCGCGCAAGGCCTCGGCCAGCGCGTCGAGGCCGTCGCCGCGGCCGGCCGTGTCCTGGTCCTGCGCATGGTGCGCCTCGATCGAGCCGCGCGGCCCGCGCTTGACCCGCGCGAGCACGGCCGCCCCGGGGTACAGGGCGATGTAGACCGAATCACGAAACAAACGTAACACGGTTGATCTCCTGAAGTGTGGTCTGGCCGGTGCGGACCAGTTCGAGCGCCGCCTCGCGCAGCAGCCGGGTGCCGCGCTGGCGCGCGGCTTCCTTGATGCGCCGGATCGGCGCGTTGTCGACGACCAGTTCGCGCAGTTCGTCATCCATGATGAGGAATTCCGCGATGGCGCGGCGCCCGCGGAATCCGGTCCCCCGGCAGGTGCCGCATCCGGAACCGGCCATGAAGGTGTAGCCCGACACGTCGGCATCGCGCAGCCCGGACTCGATGAGCGCGGCGGCCTCCGGGCGGTGGGGCTGGCTGCAGTCGGGGCAATTCAGCCGCACCAGCCGTTGGGCGACGATGCCGTTTAGGGCCGACACGAAACTGTAGGGATCGACCCCCATGTGCTTGAAGCGGCTGATCACGTCAAACGCGCTGTTGGCGTGCACTGAGGTGAACACGAGGTGTCCGGTCAGTGCCGACTGCACCGCAATCTGCGCCGTCTCGGGGTCGCGGATTTCACCGACGAGGATCTTGTCCGGGTCGTGCCGCAGTATCGAGCGCAGGCCGCGCGCGAAGGTGAGGCCCTTGCGCTCGTTGACCGGGATCTGCAGTACCCCCGGCAACTGGTATTCGACCGGGTCCTCGATGGTCACGATCTTGTCGCTGCCGTGGTTGATCTCGGTGAGTGCGGCATACAGCGTGGTCGTCTTGCCGCTGCCGGTCGGGCCGGTGACGAGCACCATGCCGTAGGGCTCGTTCGACAGGCGCCGGATCTGCCGGATGGAATCCTCATCCAGGCCGAGCGCCTCGAGCCGCAAGTCCATGGCCTCGTCGGCGAGGGTCTGCTTGTCGAGCACGCGCATGACCACGTCTTCGCCGAAGATGCTCGGCATCACCGACACGCGCAGGTCGACCGGCCGGCCGCGGACAGCCACCTTGAAGCGGCCGTCCTGGGGCACGCGCGTCTCCGAGATGTCCAGCTCCGAGAGCACCTTGATGCGCGAGACGATCTGCTGCGCGGTGGTCGTGCCGGCCACCTGGCCGACCTTCACCAGCACGCCGTCGATGCGGTACTTGATGGCGAGTCCGGCGGCGTTCGATTCGAGGTGGATGTCGCTGGCGGTGGCCTTCAGCGCATCGTAGAGCGTGGAGCTGACCAGCCTCACCACCGGGCTCGTGTCGGCGCTGATGGCGCTGAGCGAGAGATCGTCGATGGTCTCGGCGACCTCGTCGGTCAGGTCGCCCGTCCCGGCAAATCCGTCCATGGCGCTGAGCGCCTCTTCCTGCTTGGACAGGTACGCGGAAATGTCCTTCGGGTGGGCAAGGACCGGCCTTGCGCCGCGTGGCAGCGAGAACCGGGCCCACTCGCGAAGGTCGGTGTTGAAAGGATCGCCCATCACCGCGTCCAGCCCGCCGCCTTCGCGCGCGACGATGACGCAGCGGCGTTGTGACGCCAGGGCAAAGCTGACCTCGGAAAAATCCGGAGCCCGCGACTCGAGTTCGGCCGGGGCGAGCAATGGCATGTCGAGGCTGTGCGCCAGCACGGCCATGAACTCGCGCGGAGCAAGGCCGCTCAACTCCTCGAGCACCTCGATGACCGGGCGGCCTTCGTCGCCGGCGCTCGCGCGGGCCTGGTGCACCAGTGCCGGGTCGAGCCGTGTCGATGCCGCGCTGTCTGCGATCGTGTTCATTTGACGCTGCCCGCAAGGTCGAAGATCGGCATGTAGAGCAGCACCACCAGCGCACCGATCACCACCCCGAGGATGGCCATCAGGATCGGCTCGAACAGCTTGGTGGCGTGCGTGACCCAGCGCTCGATGTCGTTGTCGTGGTAGTCGGCGATGCGGGCCAGCATATCGGCCATGCCGCCGCCGCGCTCGCCCACGCCGAGCATCCGCGAGCCCACCGGTGTGGACAGGCCGTTGGCCTCCAGTGCCCGCGACAGCGAAACGCCCTGCGAGACCTGCGCGCGCGCGCCGGCGAGGCGCGCCTGCAGCGGCCGGCTGACCATGCGGGTGGCCATGCCGAAGGCCTGCACCACGGGCGTTCCGCTGCGCAGGAGCATCGACAGCGTCCGGTAGAGGCGCGCGAGTTCGTACACGTGAATCCGCGGTCCGATGCCGGGAATCGCGCGCACGGCCCGTCCGAGCCGCTCGCGCACCGCCGGTTGCAGCCAGGCCGTCACGGCTGCGCCCACCAGCGCCGCGGCGGCCAGCACCGGCACCTGCGGGTGTTCGGCAATCATTCGCCCGATGGTCATCAGCATGGCCGAGGCCCACGGAATGTCGCCGCCGGTTTCGCGGTAGACGGCGGCGAACTTCGGCACCACATAGCCGATGAGGAAAACGGTGATGAGGGCGCCGACCACCAGCAGCAGCACCGGATAGATCAGCGCCGCCACGATCTTCTTGCGGGCATCGTCCAGGCGCGTGGCGTAGGCGATGTAACGCTCCAGCGCTTCATCGAGGGAGCCGCTGCGCTCGCTTGCGACGACCCCGGCGATGAACAATTCGGGAAAGCCCGCCGAAGAACCGGACAGCGCGTCGGAAAACCGCATGCCGCGCCGAAGGCGTGAGAGCAGGTCCTCGGTGATGGCGCGTGCGGCGGGATTGGATTCCTTTTCGGCCAGCGCCTCGAGCGCGCTCACCAGCGTCAGTCCCGCTCGCAGCAGCGTGAGCAACTCCTGGGCGAACGAGGCCATGTCCACCCGCACGGCGCGCCGATGGGGCAGGCGAATCGCGGCAGCGCCACCGCCGAGGCGGCGCGCCTGGAAGACCGCCAGCCCTTCGGCCAGCGCTTCAGCGCGCGCATCGGCCTCACGCTCGGTCTCGTACCGGCGCGACACGACTTTTCCGCCGCGAGTCAGGGCCTTGATCTCGATGGTCATGGTCTGGGGGGGTGAGTCATTGCGCGAAGCGGCTGGCGTCAGTTGTAGCTGAGGTCGGCCGACTCGCCGCTGCCGCCCTGGGCGCCGTCCTTGCCCAGGCTGAGCAGGTCGAACTCTCCCTTGGCGCCGGGGATCTTGTAGAGATACGCGCGGCTCCAGGGATCGTTCGGCAGGTCCTTCTGCAGGTAGGGTCCGTCCCAGCGGGCCTCGTTCTGGGGACGCTTCACCAGGGCCGCCAGGCCCTGTTCCTGCGTCGGGTAGTGCCCGGTGTCCAGTCGATACTGGTCCAGCGCCTTGGCCAGGGAGTCCATCTGTGAGCGTGCGGCCTTCACCTCGGACTTGCCAATCTGGGCGAAGTAGCGCGGTCCGACGTAGCCCGCGAGCAATCCAATGATGGCCATCACGACAAGCAACTCGAGCAAAGTAAATCCCCTCGACCTCGAGCCGGCGGACCGAAGGCGCAGAAATTGTTGGTGGGTGTTACGAAGGTGGTGAGTACAGGGTGCCATTTTGACCTCAAATCGGAAAATATGGAAACGCGATTATCGGGTAGCACATCCCGTACCAGTTCTTCTGATGATTTTAAAAATTATTTTAAAACAATAAATTAAGTCATTCGCCGGCAGGGAGGGCGACCCTGTTTCTCGAGCATTGATGAGATAAGTGATGGAGGTGAATTGTATAAATTCGGCAAAAATGTCGAAAACTAAACAGTGACGGAG
>CAIVVS010000026.1 GCA_903909415.1 uncultured Pseudomonadota bacterium
GTAGCGGCGCGTGACGAGCCGCCGGTCGAGGATGGTGATCACACCCTGGTCGTGCTCGCTGCGGATCAGCCGGCCACAGGCCTGCACCATCCGCAAGGACGCCTCGGGCACGCTCAACTCGTCGAACGGATCCCGGCCATTGCGCTGCAGCCATTCGCAGGTGCCCGCGAACAGCGGATCGTCCGGCACCGGGAACGGCAGCTTGCAGATGATCACGTGGGTGCAGTACGCACCGGGCAGGTCGATCCCCTCTGCAAAACTGTTAAGCCCGAAGATTGCGCTGCGCTTGCCGCCATCGATCGCCGCCTTGTGGCGCGCGAGGATCTCCGAGCGGCCAAGCTCGCCCTGGCACAGCACGAAGCGCTCCACCCGCCGCGGCAATGAACCGAGCACCGTGCGCAATTGCCGCCACGACGTGAACAGCACCAGCGTTGCGCGTTCCTGCTCGAGCAGTTCCGGCACCAACTCGGCGATCTCGTCGGTGTGCGCATCCCGGCCACCGCCGTCGGTGCGCATCGCCGGGATGTGCAGCCGGCCCTGGCGCGGATAGTCGAAAGGGCTCGGCAGGCGCAATCCCGGCGTGTCCGCCGGCAGGCCCGTGCGCGCGAACAGATGGTCGAAGCGCCCCAGCGCCGCGAGCGTGGCCGAGGTGAGCAGCGCGCCCTGGCAGCGCGACCACAGGGAGCGTTCGAGGATGTCGTCGATCGCCACGGGCACGCTGCGCAGCACCAGGTCCGAGCGTGGATCGTTGCCCTCGAGCGCCAGCCAGCGCGCGCTCGGTGCCTGGGTGGCCGAGGCCGGCCCGGCCGCGTTCGCCAGGTCTTCCAGCACGGAAAGGCCGTGATCCAGCCGGCGCTGCGCGTTGCCCACGAGGCCGAGCCACTGCTCGTTGCCTTCCGCGCCAGCGGCATTCACCCCCTCGTCCGAGGCCACGAAGCGCTGCACCTCCGCCAACGGCGTGACGAGGGCGCGCAGGCTCTCGCCCAGCGCCTCGGCGATGTCCGCAAGTTCGAGCGGCACGATGCCATCCACGAAGCGATGCTGGCGCCGGCCCTCGCCACTCGACTGCAGGTCGAGCGCCAGCAAAGGTGTCTCCATTGCGCGCGCGAGCGCGAGTGGCTCGGGCAACGCGGACAGCACCGCGTCCACCGGCGCCACCAGCCCCGCGGGGCGGCGCAGCCGCTGCTGCAACGTGGCGAGCAGCGGGTTCAGGCCATCCAGCCAGTTCACGCTGCCGCGCACGCGCCATTCGAGCGCGAAGTGCTGCTGCGCCTTCTCGACGAGGTGGTGCGCCTCGTCGAACACGTACAGGCTGGTTTCCGGATCCGGCAGCACCGCGCCGCCGCCCAGCGCGAGGTCGGCCAGTACCAGGTCGTGGTTCGCCACCACCACCTCCGCATCGGCGATGCGCTGGCGGGCGATGAAGTACGGGCATTGCCGGAACTCGGGGCAGCGGCTGCCGCTGCAGCCGCGCGAGTCGGTGGTGAGCGGCCGCCACGCGCTTTCCTCGAGCGCCTCGGGCCAGCTGTCGCGATGGCCGTCCCAGCGGTGCGTCACGAACGCCTCGAACAACGCCTCGAGCTGTACCGACGTGAGGCTTGGAACGTCGCCCCCACCGCCGCCATCACCCTCGAAGGCGGCGAGTTCGCCCGCGAACATGTCGCCGCTTGCAGGCATGGCGTCCTCACCCGCCGGCCCGGAGGACGCCTGCGCCACCAGCCCGCGCAGCCGCAACGGGCAGAGATAGCGCCCGCGCCCCTTCGCCAGTTCGAACCCGAAGCCGAGGCCGCTGCTCACGGCGAGGTCCGGCAGGTCTCTCCCTACCAGCTGTTCCTGCAGCGCCAGCGTGGCAGTGCTGATGATCAGCCGCCAGCCGCGCGCGCGCGCCACGGGCAGTGCCCCCAGCAGGTAGGCCACGGTCTTGCCGGTGCCGGTGCCGGCCTCGAGGATCAAGGTGCCGTTGGCCTCGAGCGCCGCGGCGATGCGCGTGGCCATGTCGACCTGCTGAGCGCGCTCGCGATAGCCCTCGATGCCGCGCGCGAGCGGGCCGTCCTGCGCGAACAGCGCGCGCAGCTTCGCGGCCAGCGCCGGCGGCCGTTCGGCCGGCAGCGCCGGGTCCACCGGCGGGGCGTCAGCGGAGTTCGTCAACCTTGACCCAGACGCGGCGGTTGTCCTGGCGCGAACCCTGCGCGCTGGAGAGGATGCCGCTGGACTGCGCGTTCATGTCCTGGCCGATGCCGCCCAGTTCCATCCATTCGCCCAGCCTGCCGCTGACCGTGCTGGCGACGCGCTGCACGTTCACCGCGCCGCCCGCGCCCAGGGTGTCGCGCTGCGGGTTGATCTCCAGGGTCACGCGCTCGCCCGACAGGCGCGGCACCACCGAAAAGCCGGTGGTGACGTCGCGGTAGGCGATGCTGTCGGTGGTGGCCAGGTCGAACGGCGTGCGCGTGACGTTGCGCGTGGCCACCGGCACCGACTGGCCGACCTGGATCTGCGCGGCGCCGCCCTCCATCACCTGCAGGGTCTGCGTGACGCGTTCGTCGGTGGCCGAGCGCGAATCGGTGATGCGCGCGTTGATGCCCGGCCGGGCGCCCGGGCCCGCGCCGCGTTCGTTGGCGCTGTCGATGCCCACCACCGCGCGCCCGCCGCCGATCGACACGTTGCCGCCCACGGAGGCGCCACGCTGTTCGCTCGCGCCCTGCGCATCCTGGCGCACCGAGATCAGCAGCCGGCGCGGCGCCGTGTCCACCGCATCGAGCACGCGGCGCAATTCCGCGATGTTGCGCGCGCTGGAACGGATGATCAGTTGCCCGTTCATGCCGGACAGGGCGCCGCCGGGCTCGAGCAGGGGCTGCAGGATGGGAATGACGTCCTCGACGCGGCGGTTCTTCAGGCCGATCACTTCCAGTTCGGCCTGGGCAATGCCGGCGGTGGCAAGCAGCGCAAGCAGCAGGACTGACTTGATGGCATTCATGGCGGCTCCAGTGCGGTGCGGTCGTGCCACGCTTAACGCGCGAGGACCGCCGGCGGCCATCGGCGCACGCCGACAAACACGCGGCAGGGCCTTGAGGACCCCTCGGAGGCGGGGCAGGCGGGGACAGCGCTCGCTGAGCCCTGCTTTACATTGCCCGGGCTCTCTTCTAAAGTACTTCAATGGCTACCGCCAAAACCCTGTTTTTGTTGATCTTATCAGCCTGGCTCGCGGGCTGCAGCAGCATTCAGCCGGCGCCGGTGGCCGATGCAGTGCCGCTGCCTGCCGCCGATCCCGCGCCGCGCGCCAGCGACACCCGGCCAGAACCTGCGATGGCCGCGCCCGCTGCGTCAGCGTCGCTCGCGGAGGGCGCCAAGCCGCAGCCGGGTGCAGCCCTCTCGCCGGAAGCACTGTTCGTCGCGCTGTCCGCGCTGGGCACCGACTACCGCCGCGGCGGCAAGGCCATCGCCACCGGCTTCGACTGCAGCGGCCTGGTCGCCCATGTCTACGCGCAGGCCTACGGATTGAAGCTGCCGCACAACGCGCGCGCGCAGAGCGAACGCGGCAAGCCGGTGCCGGTCGAATCCCTCACGATCGGCGACCTGGTGTTCTACAACACGCTGGGCCAGCCTTTCTCGCACGTCGGCATCTATGTCGGCGACGGGCGCTTCCTGCATGCGCCCAAGCCCGGCGCCGTGGTGCGCACCGAAAGCATGCGCGCGGCCTACTGGACCAAGCGCTTCAACGGGGCGCGCCGGCTGGGACCGACGGTGTTGGCGCAGTCAGGCTGAGGCGCCGCCCCATCCAGCCCGACTGCGGCTGCGTACAACCGGCATGCCGACGACCCGCCCCACACTCGCCTTCCGACGCCGCCTGCTTGCCGGCGGATTTGCAGCCGCGTCGCTGGGCGCCTGTTCCCCGGTGGCCCTGGTCAACGGGCTCACGCCGCGGGAAGGCTATTCGGTGCGTGAAGGCGTGGCCTACGGCCCGGGCCCACGCGAGCGCTTCGACGCCTACCTGCCCGACCGGCCTGACGCGGCGGCGCCGCGGGTCATCTTCTTCTACGGTGGCGCATGGACGAGCGGCCGGCGCGGGGATTACCTGTTCGTGGGCGAGGCGCTGGCCTCGGCCGGCTGCCTGGTGGCCATCCCGGACTACCGGTTACATCCCGAGGTCCGCTATCCGGACTTCCTCATGGATTGCGCCCGGGCGGTTGCCGCGGTGGGCGCCGACCGCGCATGGAACGAAGCCCGCGGGCCGCTGGTGCTGATGGGCCACTCGGCCGGGGCCTACAACGCTGCGATGCTCGCCTACTCCGCGCACTGGCTACGGACTGCCGGCTTCGATCCGGGCCGCATCGGCGGCTTCGTCGGACTGGCCGGGCCGTACGACTTCCTGCCGCTGACGGGGCGCACCACCCGGGCCGTGTTCGGCCATCCCGACACCTCGCCGCTGACGCAGCCCATCGCCCATGCCGACGGCAACGCGCCACCCACGCTGCTGCTCACCGCCGAGCGCGACAGCATCGTCGACCCGGGAAACTCGGCGCGCCTGGCCGCGCGCCTGTCCGGGCTCGGACGACCGGTACGCCACCTGCGCTACGCGCAGGTCGACCACCGCACCCTCGTCGGCGCGCTGGCCGTCCCGCTGCGCGAACGCGCGCCCGTACGCAGCGACGTCATCTCGTTCTTGCGCGGTCTGGCGGCTTAGCTCCCGAAAGGGGCGCTAGAATCCCGTGCTGAAGGCATGGTTTCGTCGACGCGTGGCCGGGTGTTGATAATGAGAATAATTCCTGTTACTGTTGCGACATCGCCAAGCCCCGCGCCATCCGCCATCGAGGAGACCCGGACATGCTCGACCTGACCCGATTCGCCCTGCTGGGCACGCTGCTGGCGGCATCCGCCGGCGCCCTGCTCGCGCCGGCCGGCGCCGCCGCGCAGGACAACGTGCTCAACCTCTACACGGCGCGCCACTACAGCACCGACGAGGCGCTCTACGCCAACTTCACCAAACAGACCGGCATACGCATCAACCGCATCGAAGGCGGCGAGGACGCACTGTTCGAGCGCATCAAGGCCGAGGGCGAACGCAGCCCGGCCGACGTGTTCATCACCGTGGACGTGGGCCGCATCTGGCGCGCGGAACAGGCGGGCATCTTCGCGCCGGTGAAATCGGCGGTGCTGGATGCGCGTGTTCCCGCCAACTACCGCGAGCCGTCCGGCCTGTGGTTCGGCTTCTCGGCGCGCGCGCGCGTCATCGCCTACAACAAGGACGCAGTCAAGGCCGGCGAGATACGCAACTACGAGGACCTGGCCGACCCGAAGTGGAAGGGTGCGATCTGCGCGCGTTCCTCCAGCCACCCCTACATGCTGTCGCTGGTGGCGAGCATGGTGGCGCACCTGGGCGAGGCCAAGGCGCAGGACTGGGTGCGCGGCTTCGCCGCCAACCTGGCGCGCGACCCCAAGGGCGGCGACACCGACCAGTTGATGGCCGCCGCCGCCGGCGAGTGCAAGGTCGCGCTGGCCAACACCTACTACGTCGCACGCCTGATGCGCTCGCAGCGCGCCAACGAGAAGGCAGCCTCCGACCGCCTCGGCGTGGTGCTGCCGAACCAGGACAACCGCGGCACGCACATGAACATATCGGGCGGCGGCATGCTGAAGAACGCGCCGCACAAGGCGGCTGCGGTCAGGTTCCTGGAATACCTGGCGGGTGACGATGCGCAACGTTACTTCGCCGACGGCAACAACGAGTGGCCGGTGGTGGCAGGGGTCAGGGTGGCGAATCCCGCGCTGGAAGCACTGGGCAAGTTCAAGGCCGACAGCCTGAACGTGGCGGAACTGGGGCGCAACCAGGCCGCCGCGCAACGCATCGCCGACCGCGCCGGCTACAAGTAGGACGCCCCCCGGGTCGCCCACATCGGGGCGCCCACGTCGGAAATGAAAAACGGCGCCCGCGGGCGCCGTCTCCAGTTGCGGGGCGCCCGGAACGGGCGGCACCCGCCGGTGTGGTCAGCCCTTCACGCGGTTGCGGTACTCACCGGTGCGGGTGTCGATCTCGATGCGGTCGCCGGTCTCGCAGAACAGCGGCACCGGGATGTCCTTGCCGCTCTTGAGCTTGGCGGGCTTGAGCACCTTGCCCGAGGTGTCGCCGCGCACGGCGGGCTCGGTGTAGGCGATCTCGCGCACCAGCGACTGGGGGATGTCGAGCGAAATGGGACGGCCTTCGTAGAAGGTCAGCTCGCCGGGCATGCCCTCCTCGAGGTAGTCCAGCGCGTCGCCCATGTTCTCGGCCTCGACCTCGAACTGGTTGTACTCGCCGTCCATGAACACGTAGAGCGGGTCGGCGAAGTACGAGTAGGTGACGTCCTTGCGCTCGAGGTTGACCATATCGAACTTGTCGTCGGCGCGGTACACCGTCTCGGTGCCGGCACCGGTGAGCAGGTTGCGCAGCTTCATCTTCACCACGGAGGCGTTGCGGCCGGACTTGGAGAACTCGGCCTTTTGCACCACCATCGCGTCCTTGCCCACCATGATGACGTTGCCGGCGCGGATTTCCTGAGCGATCTTCATTGCAGGGTAACCTGTTGATTGAAATAAGTAACCCGCTATTTTACCCGCTTAATGCAGAACTCCGCCAGCCCGTTTGCGAGGTCGCGCTGCCCGGCATGGCGCGCCGCCACCGAGCGCGCGTGCGCGGCGAGCACGTCCTGCCATGGCGCCAGCGCCCGCCAGGCAGGCCCGGCCAGCGCGCCTTGCCCGTTCCAGGCACGCACGAAATCCCGCATCGCCCCGGCCGGCGCGGCATCCAGGCCGGCAAGCCAGGCCCCGAGGAACGCCTCCAGCTTCACCAGGTGCGCCCCTTCGGCCTGCGGATAGATCTGCCAGGCCAGCGGCACGCCTGCCCAGAGCGCGCGCACCAGCGAATCCTCGCCGCGCACGAAATTCCAGTCGCACTGCCACAGCAGCCGGTCGTAGTCGTCCTGGGGAATGAAGGGCATGAAGCGCAATTCCAGCGCGCCCTGCGTGACGGCGCGCGCCTCACCCTCCCCCGGGTCGGGCACACCCAGCGCCGCGCACACCCCCGCGCGGATGCGACCGGCGGGCACCGCGGCGACCATGGGCGCCGGCCCGTCGCGCCAGGCATGCAGCAGGGAACCGAGCGCCGGATTCTCGTAACCGAACAGCGACGCGCTGCCCGAGCCTGGCGGAACCAGGCCGAATCCCTGTGCCGACCAGAACGCAGCCCGTGAACCCGGGCCTGCGCGATGCGCGTCGCGTGCCGCCAGCAGCCGATGCTCGCGCAACAAGCCGCCGGTATCGCTGCTGAAACCCGGAAACCAGAACCAGCGCGGCAGGCCGGATTGCGGATGCGGCGACGGCAGGCCATGGTGCTGCGCGACCCAGGGCTCGGCGCTCAGGTACTCCAGCACGATCCACACCGGCGCGCGCGCGCGCGCGACCAGCGCCGCCAGATAGGCGTCGGGCAGGCCGCAGCCGAAGGCCTCGACCACCACGTCCGCCGGCCGCCCGTTGCCGTCGGCCCGCGCCATGGGCAGGACCTGCACCTGCCCGCCCCCCGGCAGCGGCGCCGGCCGCAGCGCGCCCAGCACGTCGGGTCGGTCGATGTACAGGTGCACGTCCCCGCCGTGCTCGCCCGCGAGCTGGCGCGCCAGCCGCCACGTGACGGCGGCGTCCCCGTAGTTGTCGATGACGCGGCAGAACAGGTCCCAGCTCAGGGAAGTGGCCGGGGACGGCATGGCAGGCCGCGGCGCGGGCGCGCTCAGCTCGCGCCGCGGCCCCGCGATATCGCGCGCGACAGCACGATCAGCGGAATGGCGCCGACGGCGACGATCACCAGCGAGGCGACCGCGGCCTCGGCCAGGCGCTCGTCCTTGGCCATGTTGTAGGCCTGCACCGCGAGCGTGTCGAAATTGAAGGGGCGCAGCGCGAAGGTCGCGGGCAGCTCCTTCATGACGTCCACGAACACGATCAGCACCGCGGTCATCAGCGAGCCCTTCATGATGGGCGCATGCACGCGCCGCAGCGTCTGCCCCGGCGTGAGTCCCAGGCTGCGCGCCGCGTCCTCCATGCTCGGGCGGATCTTGCCCAGGCCGGCCTCCACCGTCTGCAGCGCGATCGCGAGGAAGCGAACCAGGTAGGCATACAGCACCGCGACGATGGTGCCGGTGAGCAGCAGGCCGGTCTTCGCGCCGGTGAGCGACTCGATCGCATCGGCGACCAGGTTGTCGATGCGGCCCAGCGGCACGAGGATGCCGACCGCGATCACCGCGCCCGGCACCGCATAGCCCATGGATGCGACGCGGTTCGCGCCGGCCACCAGGCTGCTGCGCGACAGGCGCGCGGCATAGGCCAGCAGCAGCGCCACCGCCACCGCCAGCAGCGCGGCGACGCCGGCCAGCAGGAAGCTGTTGCCGATCAGCCCGGCGAAGCGCGGCGTGAACAGCGGATCGGGCTCGGTCCAGACCACGTGCGCGAGGATCAGCACCGGCAGCAGGAAGCCGAACAGCGGCGGCAGCGCGCAGGCGGTGAAGGCGACCAGCGCCTTGGCGCCGCGCAGCCGGATCGGGCGCGTCAGCGGCTTGCCCGCAAGGCTGTAGTAGGCCGCGCGGCCGCGGTTCCATCGCTCCACCACCAGCAGCACCGCGACGAAGGCCAGCAGCATCACCGACAGCTGCGCCGCCGCGACCTGGTCGCCCATCGAGAACCAGGCGCGGTAGATGCCCGCGGTGAAGGTGTTGACCGCGAAGTAGGACACGGTGCCGAAATCGGCGAGCGTCTCCATCAGCGCGAGCGCCGTGCCCGCTGCGATCGCCGGCCGCGCCAGCGGCAGCGCGACGCCGAAGAACACGCCCCACGGCCCGCGCCCGGACAGGCGCCCTGCCTCCAGCAGGCTCACCGGCTGCTGGATGAAGGCGGCGCGCGCCAGCAGGTAGACGTAGGGGTAGAGGGCGAAGGAAAACATTGCGATCGCGCCCCACAGCGAGCGCACGTCGGGCAGCGCGTGCGCGCTGCCCTGCAGTCCGGTGAGCGCCCGGTAGGCCGTCTGCACCGGCCCGGCGAACTGCAGGAAGTCGGTGTAGGCATAGGCCATCACGTAGGCGGGCATCGCCAGCGGCAGCACAAGCGTCCACTCCAGCAGGCCGCGCCCCGGAAAGCGGTAGCCGGTGGTGAGCCAGGCGGTCAGTACGCCCATGGTCACCACGCCGAAGGACACGCCTGCCAGCAACAGTACCGTGGTGCGCACGTAGTCACCCAGCACGGTGTCGACGAGGTGCTTCCAGGTCCCCTGCGAGGGCATGAACAGGTGCGCTGCCACGACCACGATCGGTATCACCAGGAACACCGCGACCAGCACCGAGACGATGCCGAGCGTGCCCAGCGGCCTGCGCGTGGCGGGTACCGCGATGGGGTCGTCCAGGATGGCTTGGGTCATGGGTAGTGTGGCGGGGCTGGGCCCGGCAGGCGGGCTGGGGGCGCGCCAGATTAAGTGCAAGCCGCTGAACAATCAACAGAATCCGGGGACGTCGCATCGGATTCTATCAAGAATGATTCTTGTTCATTGAACTGGATCGGCCCTATACTCATCCCATGGACAGCCAAGCTCCCATCCTCGCCCTGCAGGACGTGCACGTCGCCTACGGCACCCACCCGGTGGCGCGTGGCATTTCGTTCTCGGTGCCGCGAGGCTCGATTGCCTGCCTGCTGGGACCCAGTGGCTGCGGCAAGACCACGGTGCTGCGCGCGATAGCCGGCTTCGAACCGGTGCGCCAAGGGGAGATCATCCTCAACGGCCGTTCGGTATCCATGCCGCGCAAGGTGATTCCGCCGGAGGCGCGCCGCATCGGCATGGTGTTCCAGGACTACGCGCTGTTTCCCCACCTGGACGTGGCCGGAAACATCGCCTTCGGCCTGCGCGGCATGGGCGCCGCGCAGCGCGACCGGCGCGTGGCCGAGCTGATCGACGCCGTCGGCCTGGGCGGCCAGGCCGACAAGTTTCCGCACGAGATGTCCGGCGGGCAGCAGCAGCGCGTCGCGCTGGCACGCGCGCTCGCGCCGGAACCCGACCTGATCCTGCTGGACGAGCCGTTCTCAAACCTGGACGTGGAACTGCGCCAGCGCCTCGGCCACGAGGTGCGCGACATCATCAAGCAGACGCGCACCACGGCGGTCCTGGTCACGCACGACCAGCACGAGGCCTTCGCGATCGCCGACGAGATCGGCATCATGAACAAGGGCCGCATCGAGCAGTGGGACACGCCCTACAACCTCTACCACCGCCCGGCGACGCGCTTCGTCGCGGACTTCGTCGGCCAGGGCGCGTTCGTGCCCGGCTCGGTGATGTCCGAGCAGCAGGTGTCGATCGAACTGGGCGTGCTGCACGGGGACATCCCGCCGACCTGCGGACAGGGCTGCGACGCCTGCGGCAAGGGCTGCCAGGTGGAAGTGCTGCTGCGTCCGGACGACGTGGTGCACGACGACTCGTCGAGCCTGCGCGCCGAGGTGACCCTGAAGGCGTTCCGCGGCGCAGACATCCTCTACACGCTGAAACTCGATTCCGGGCGCACGGTGCTGGCCCTGGTCCCCAGCCACCATGACCACGCGGTGGGGGAGAAGATAGGCATCCGCCTGGACGTGGACCACGTGGTGGCGTTCTCGCCGAGGCCGGTTCCGGGCGAAGCCGGCGCGCACGCGCACTGAGGTGCCGCGCGGCCCGGGCAGGCCCGGCGCGCCGGATCAGCCCGACTGGAGGTCGAAGATGACCGGCACATCCACGGTGAACTCCCTGCCGCGCAGCGCAGCGGGAATCTGGGCGAGCGGCTTGCCCTTGCGCACCATGTCGAGCGCCGTGTTGTCCAGCAGGTCATGGCCGCTGGAGGACACCACCGTCGTGTTCTGGGTCATGCCGTTGGCGCCGATCGCCATCCGGATGACGACCTTTCCGGTCCAGCCCCGCTCCATGGCCTGTGCCGGGTAGCGCTTGTACTTGTTGGCCGCGCCGATGAGCGCCATGCGGTACTGCGACAGCGATCCGGCATCATCGCCGCCCGGCGAAGGGCGGGCCCCGTCGCTGGCCGAGGCTGCCGGCGCCTGGGGAACGGGCGCGCTCGGCGCGGCCACCGGCGGCGCCGGTGCGGCGGGTGCAGCGGGCGCGGCGGGTGCAGCCTGCGCCGGCGGGGCCACGAGTGCGGGTTCGGCCACCGGCTTGGCAGCCACGCGGGGGGCTTCCGGCGCGGGCGTCGGGCGGGTCAGCACCTCCTTGGGGGCCTCGGCTTTCGGCTTGACCTCGGGCTTGGGCGGGACCGGCACCGGCTGGGGAGGCTCCGGCTGGGGCGCGACCTTCGCCTGCGGCATCGCGAGGCTGGGGGCGAGGAAGGCGGTGAGCACCTTGGGCGCGCTGGGCGCGGGTGGCGCCTCGCGCAGGCGGGGACCGACGAACAGCACCGCCGCATGCAGCACGATGGACGCGACCACGCACGCGATCAGCGCGCGGTTCGGGTCGGCAGGCATGCCTGCGGGCAGCGCGATGGCGGACATGGGCCGCCTATATTACTTGGTCTCGGGCGCCGCCCCGGCACCGGACGCCGGACGCAGCAACAGGGTCGCGTCGAACACCGCTTCCAGCACGGGATGCACGCCCCGCAGCCCGGCCACCACCTCGCGCGCCCAGTCGAAATAGCGCAGCCGGCGCGCCATGTCCCAATGCTTCGGGGGCGATTGCGCGACGTCGCGCAGGTTGCAGATCTTGTCGGCCAGCTTCACCAGCTTGGCCTCGCGCGAGGACAGCGGCGCGTGCACCACCTGCAGCCGCTTGCGCTCCTCCTTGGGCAGGGACTTGTCGTCGGTGACCTCGACCACGATGTCGCGCACACGCTCGCCGAACGCCCCGGCCAGTTCGTCGGCCGTGGTCTCGGTGTCCTCGATCGTGTCGTGCAGCAGGGCCGCGCACAGCACGACCGGGTCCGACACCCCGCCCTCGTTGCGCAGCACCGCCGCCAGCGCGATCGGGTGGTTGATGTAGGGCGAGGCCTGCGCGTCCTTGCGCCGCTGGTCGCGGTGCTTGTGCGCGGCGAACTCCAGCGCGCGCAGCACCTGCTGCAGCGGGTCTTCGGAAGCGGACTGACGGAAACGGGGATCGCTTGCTGGCATGTGTGGCCTCCGCCGCAAGCATACAAGCCCGGCGCCGGGCCTACGCCGGACCAAGCATGGCGACGGAACCGGTCGAATGTCACAGACCGTTGCACGGCCGACTTCAATTTGTCATGAACCCGGCGCACCATGCCTGCATGACCCCGCCAACCAAAGAGGCAAGCATGCTCACCTTGGACAAGGTCTTCTCCCCTGGCGCAAGCCAGTTTTCCGCAGACGGGAATGCGGTCATCGCAGCCGTCGCCTCGATTTCGGCCCCGCGCGCCGCCTCGCTGCGCTGGCGCAAACTGGACGAGGTCAACGAATCCCTGGCCGCGGCGCTGGGGCTGCCCCAGTCCGTCGACGGAAAGCCCCCGGGCCGCTGACCGTCCCACGCCTGGACGCCGGGGGACACCCGGACCTGTTTCACGCGCAGATACTTTAGGTTTAAAATATCTGCATGTGGCGACCTCCGCAGCGGATCAAGTGGCACCCCCTCCCCGGCCCCTGGCCGAGCGCTGAAAAAGCCTCGGTCTCGCGCCTGTTCAGCCCTGCCAAGCTGGGACCCATCCAGCTGGAATCGCGCACCTGGATCCCGGCCATGGTGCCGTGGCGCGCGACCGACGAGGGCTTCGTCACGCCGGCCAATATCGAGTGGTACGCGCGTTTCGCCAAGGGGCGGCCCGGCGCCATCGTCATCGAAGCCACCGGCATACGCGACATCCCCAGCGGCCCGCTGCTGCGCATCGGCGACGACCGCTTCATCCCCGGATTGCGCCAACTCGTGGACGCCGTGCGCGAGGCCAGCGACGGGCACACCAGGCTGCTGATCCAGGTGATCGATTTCCTGGCCATACGCCGCCGCCCGGAACCGGAGAAGTACTTCCAGCGCTTCCTGCGCGTCACGGACCGCCATCGCGCCGCGCTGGACCTGCGCGACGCGCCAGAGGCAGCCGTGCGCGAGCGTTTGGCAGCGCTGGCACCCGCTGAACTCGAACAGGTACTGACGCCCAAGGAAACCGAGGACCTGCGCGCCGGTTACCGCGAGCGCGTCACCGACGTGCACCTGCCGCACATCCGCGACCTGCCCCAGCAGCTTCCCGGCCTGTTCGCATCAGCCGCGCGGCGCGCGCGCGAGGCCGGCTTCGACGGCGTCGAACTGCACTACGCGCACGCCTACACCATGGCGAGCTTCCTCTCGGCGCTGAACACCCGCACCGACGGCTACGGCGGGCCGCGCGAACAGCGCATCCGCCTGCCGCTGGAGGTCTACGCCGAAACACGGCGCGCCGTCGGCAACGACTACGCGCTGGGATGCCGCTACCTCGCCGACGAGATCATCGAAGGCGGCAACACGGTCGAGGACGCCACCTGGTTCGGGGTGGAATTCGCGCGCGCCGGCATGGATTTCCTGTCGCTGTCGCGTGGCGGCAAGTTCGACGACGCCAAGCAGCCCAAGATCGGCCAGTCGGCCTACCCGTACACCGGGCCCTCCGGGTACGAGTGCATGCCGCAGTACATCTCCGACGAGCGCGGCCCGTTCGGGCGCAACGTGGACGCGGCCACGCGCATCCGCACCGCGATCCGCGGCGCGGGCCTGTTTACGCCGGTGGTCACCACCGGCGGCGTGTTCGACTTCCAGCGCGCCGAGGCCATGCTCGCCGAAGGCCAGGCCGACGTGGTGGGTCTGGCACGCCAGAGCCTCGCCGACCCGGACTGGTTCGAGAAGGTGCGCAGCGGCCACGGACAGGAAGTGCGCGTATGCGAATACACCAACTATTGCGAGGCGCTGGACCAGGGCCATGAGGTGGTGACCTGCCAGCTGTGGGACAGGCTGCGCCTGGACGAGCCCGGCATCCTGCGCACGCCCGACGGCAAGCGCCGGCTGGTGCCCCCGCCCTGGGTCCCCGGGCAACCCGCCGAGACCTCGAAGAAGAAGGCGGCCACGTGAGCGACCTGCATCGCCTTTCCGCTGTGGATGCCGCGCGGCGCATCGCGAGGCGCGAGCTGTCGGCCGAGCAGTACCTGCAGGCCTTCCTCGATCGCATCGAGGCACGCGAACCGGAGGTGCGGGCCTTTGCCTACCTCGGCCGCGAACAAGCGCTCGCCGCCGCGCGCGCGCTCGACCAGGGCCCGGTGCGCGGGCCGCTGCACGGCCTGCCGGTCGGCGTGAAGGACATCTTCGACACCTACGACATGCCCACGCAGGGCGGCTCCAAGGTCTATGAAGGCAACCACGGCAGCATCGACGCCGCCTGCATCGCGATGTCGCGCCACCAGGGTGCGGTGATCATCGGCAAGACCGTCACCACCGAACTCGCGACCTTCCCGCCGAACGAGACGCGCAACCCGCGCAACCTGGCGCACACGCCGGGCGGCTCCTCGTCGGGCTCGGCCGCCGGCGTCGCCGACGGATTCTTTCCGCTGGCCACCGGCACCCAGACCCTGGGCTCGACCGTGCGCCCCGCCGCCTACTGCGGTGTGATCGGCTACAAGCCCACCTTCAACCTGATCCCGCGCAAGGGCGTGTGGGCCGACGCCGACTCCCTCGACCATGTGGGCGTGTTCGCCAACACCGTGCCGGACGCCGCCTGGTTCGTCGCCGGCATGATGTCGTACCCGCAGCTGAACGTCCCCGACGGGATCGCCGCGCCCCGGATCGGCCTGTGCCGCAGCCCGCAATGGGACCGCGCGACACCCGAGATGCAGGCCGCGCTCGAAGACGCCGGCCGCAAGCTGTCGGCAGCCGGCGCGGTGGTGCGCGACTTCACCCTGCCCGAACCGTTCAACGGCATGCTCGCCGCGCAGATGGCGGTCGGCACCTGGGAGATCGGCCGCACGCTCGCCGACGAATACCTGCGCCACGGCGCGAAACTGCGCGAACTGCTGCACCAGCGCTGCGGCGAAGCCTGGGACGTGAAGCCCGGGGACTACCTCGCCGCGCAGAAGCTGGCGCGCGAATGCCGCGCGATGTTCCCGCAGGCGCTGGGCGAGTTCGACGTCCTGCTCACCCCGGGCGCCACCGGCGAGGCGCCCAAGGGCCTGGACTGGACCGGCGATCCCTGCTTCAACCAGATGTGGACCCTGCTCTACGGCCCCTGCGTTTCCCTGCCCGCCGCGATCGGCCCGAACGGCCTGCCGCTGGGACTGCAGGTGGTGGGACGCATGGACGACGACCCGCGCACGCTGGCCGCGGCGCACTGGGTGCACCAGCGGCTGAATCCCTACTGAGCCGGGTACCGGGCCGAATGCCGGCTTGCGGACCGGGCCGAAGCCGCGGTCCGGCTACCTGCGGTGGAACAGCACCGCAAGGCTGCCGATGAACCCGCCGGTAATCGCGACGGCGGTCCACCCGCCCCACACCCAGGCGGCATTCGCGAGGTAGGCGCCCACCGCCTGCGAGCCGAACAGCGCGGTCACGAACACGGTATTGATCCGGCTCTGTGCGCTCGGGTCCAGCGAGAAGATGATCGACTGCTGTGCGGCGAGGCTGCAGCGCAGGCCCACGTCCAGCATCAGCACCCCCAGCGCGACCAGCAGCGCCCAGGACTGCATCAGGCCCATCCCCAGCCAGGCGAGCGTGACCATGCCGATCCCGACCCAGGCCAGCGGCGAGGGCCCGTGGCGCTGAACCTGCCGAGCAAGCCACGGCATGGACAAGGCGCCCGCAACCGCCGGTATCCCCAGCAGCCCGGCCGCCATCGGTGACAGCCCGAAGTTCGCCTGGTACATGGTCGCGACCGTGGCCCACAGCACGCCGTAGGAGGAGAACAGCATCGCCTGCGTGAGCGTGGACTTGCGCAACGCGGGGTGGCGCCGCAGCAGCGCGAAGGTGGACGCGATCAGCGCCACGTAGCCGAGGTCGGTGCTGGGCCGGGGCGCGGGCAGCCTGCGCGCGAGCAGCGGGATCACCACGGCCACCATCACCGCGCCCATCGCATAGCTCGCGCGCCATCCGAGGGCATCGGTGACGAGTCCCCCAGCGATGCGCCCGTACAGGCCGCCGATCAGGATCCCGCTGGTGACCATGCCGATGGCGCGCCCGCGCATGTCGGCCGGCACGACCCTGGCGGCGAACGGGATCAGGTCCTGCGCGACGGTGGTGAAGATGCCCTGGACGAAACAACAGGCCACCAGCACGCGGTAGTCGGGCGCGAACGCGGCGCCGACCAGGGCCAGCACCAGCATGCACAGCTTGAACAGCATCAGCCGCTTGGGATCGAAGCGGTCCCCCAGCGGCGCGAGGAACAGGATGCCCAGCCCGTAGCCACCCCATATCGACGCGGGTATCCAGCCCAGTTGCTCCTTGGGGATGTCCAGCTGCATGCCGAGCACGGCCAGCATCGGCTGGTGGTAGTACATGGCCGAGCAGGTCGTCCCTGCCGCTGCGGCCATGAGGTGGATGAGGGCGTTGCCGGGTCGCGCGGAATCAGCCATGCGCGCACCCCGGGTGCGTCGGGGCCCGCGCGGGGCTGCCTGCAGGGAATGGCGAAGGGACCGGGAGCCGGCGCTCAGGCGCACGCGCCGCGCACGCTGCGCAGGTCGCAATCACCGGCCAGCACTGTTTCAATTCCGTATTGCCTCAACCTGAGCATGCCGTCCCGCGCCGCCTGCTCGAACAGCAACTGGACCGTGGATCGCGCCTGGATCAGGCGCTTGATCGTCGCGGTGGCTTCCATGAGCTCATACAAGCCGACTCGGCCATGGTAGCCGGAATCCCGGCACTTCGGACAGCCGACCGGCCTGTACAGGCGCATGGGCGAGCCCGGCGGAACAGTGGGCCGCAGGCGCCACTGCGCGAGCACCACCGCAGGCTCGAGCGCGGTGTCGGCGCAGTACTCGCGCGCCAGCTGGTCGAGGTCCTCGACGCTCGCGGGATAGGCCTGACGGCAATGCCCGCAAAGCCGCCGCGCCAGCCGCTGGCTCAGCACGCCGATCAGCGCATCGGCGAAGTTGAACGGGTCCGCGCCCATGTCCAGCAGGCGCACGACGCTCTCGGGCGCGCTGTTGGTGTGCAGCGTGGACAACACCAGGTGCCCGGTGAGCGAAGCCTCGACGGCGATCTTGGTGGTCTCGACGTCGCGCATCTCGCCCACCATGACGATGTCGGGGTCGGCACGCAGGAAGGCGCGCATCGCCGTGGCGAAAGTGAGCCCGGCCACGGCGTTCATCTGGATCTGGCGCAGGCCCGAATGGGTTATCTCGATCGGGTCCTCGGCGGTCCAGATCTTGTTCTCCGGCGTGTTCAC
>CAIVVS010000027.1 GCA_903909415.1 uncultured Pseudomonadota bacterium
CGACACGTCCGCCGTCGTGATGTCGCCCCGCAGCGTGGTCGTGGCCCCCGTCAGCGTCACCGCCCCGACCTGCGCCCCGGAGCCGATCTGCCCCACGCAGATCGTGCTAGTGCCCGCGATCAACACCACCGTTTCGGCCGAGTCCGCCTGGATCCCCGCGAACAGGTCCAGCGTTCCGTTGGCCGTGTTGACCACCAGGTTCGAGCCATCGGCCAGCGACAGCTGGCCCCCGTTCGCGTTGGCCGCGTTGCCGAAGCGCACCGCATCGGCCGTGCTCGTGAAGGTCGTCGTCGCCCCCGCGTTCACCAGCAGCGTGGCGCCCGCCGCCGCCACGTAGGTCTGCGCGATCGCGTTGTACGTCGTGCCCGAGAACCGGATCTCGCCCGTGTCCGCGCCGTTCGTCACCGCCGTCACCGCCGTCGCGCCCGTCACCCCGGCAGCGCCAGCCCCGATGTTCGCCAGCGTCACGTCATTGCCGGTGATCGTCAGCGCGCTCAGCGCGCTCAGCGCTCCCGTCGCGCCGGCCACCAGCACGTCCGCCTTGCCCGCGTTCAGCACCAGTGCCCGCGCCCCGCCCGTGCTGTTCACCGTGCCATCGAACTGGATGTCACCGCCCGCACCGGCTCCCGCCGTGCCGCCGCGCGTGTCCACCGTCACCGTCGCCGCGTTCAACAGCAGCGCATCCTTCACCCATACCTTCGCGCCCGCGCCGTCCGTGCCGCCGCCCGCCCTGTTCCCGCCCACCGCCGTCACGTTCCCGGACAGCGTCACCGTCGGCGTGCCCCCGGCCGCATCCAGCGTCACCGTCCCGGCGTTGCCGCCGTTGGACGCTGCCGTCGTGCCGTTGCCACCGCTGGCCGTGATCGCACCGCTGGTGATGTTCCCGCCCGTGGACGTCACCGTCACCACGCCCGCGTTGCCCCCGTGCGCTCCCGCCGTCGCCGTCCCCGCACCACCCGAAGCCGTGATCGACGTGATCGTGATCGCACCCGCCCCGTTCAGCGTCACTTCCCCGCCGGTGCCATTGGCCAGGCCGGTCGTGGTGATCGCTCCGGTCTGCAGCGTTGTCGCCGCGTTGTTGGTCACACGGACGTAACCCGCCGTGGCGCCGGTGGTCGTGCCGGTGGAGGCGCCCACCTGGGCCAGGAGCGCGCCCGTGGTCAGCGTGCCCGCCGTGTTGTTGGTGATCGCGATGGTCCCGGCGTTGCCGCCCACCGCGTTGCTGGTCGCCGCGTTGCCGCCGCTGGCCGTGATCGCACCCGCGCTGGTGTTGATGCCGTTGGTCGAGGTGATCTGGATCGCCCCGCCGTTGCCACCCGCGCGGCTGCTGGTCGCCGTCGGGGCATTGCTGCCACTGGCTGCGATGGTGGACGACGCCGTTACGCCATTGCCGGCAATGGTGATGTCGCCGGCGTTGCGGCCGGACGTATTCGCGTTCGCTGTCCCGCCCGAACTCGCGACCGCGCCACCCAGCGTGACGCTGCCCTTGCCATCCACCGTGATGCTGCCGCCCGCCCCGTTGTTCTGGCCGGAGGTGGTGATGGCACCCGTGCTGATGGTGCCACCCACGAAGCTGTTGGTGAGGCTTACCGAACCGGCGCTGCCACTGGCGATCAGGCCGGTGGACGAGCCGTTGCGAGCGGTCAGCGCGCCGCCTGCCGTGATGTTGCCGGCGGTGCTGTTGGTCAGCGTGATCGTGCCACCGGCACCGCCGGCCGCGGATGTCGCCGAGGCATTGCCCGCCGTGACGTTGATTGCGTTGGTGCTGATGCCCGCAGTGGAGGTGATGGACACCGTGCCGCCGGCGCCTCCCGCCTGGCTGGTGCCCAAACCGGCGCTGCCCTGCGCGTTGATCGCGCCCGATACGGTCACCCCGGCTCCGGTCAACGTGACCGTGCCGCCGCTGCGTCCCGGGTTGCCCGAGGCCACCGTGCCGCCGTTGGCGGTGATGGTGCCCGCGAGGTTGATCACACCCGAGGTCGCGTTGATGGTGACGTTGCCGCCGTTCGCATTGGTGTTCGCGGCACCGGTCGTGGTGATGTTCCCGGCCGCCGTCCCCGTGACCGAACCGCCGGTCAGATTGATGTTGCCGCCGGCCGCGCTGAGCGCCGCATTGACCGCCAGTATGTTGTTGGCGGTCGCCGTCAGGTTGACGCCGTTCTGGAGCGTCGTTGCAACGCCGAACGTGATGTTGTTCGATGCCTGCAGCAGGATCGTGTTGCCCGCAGCGAAGCCCGCGGTCAGTTCCGCCACGCCCAGCGTCGTGTTCGCGCCGCCATCGGCGAACAGCAGGCTGGGATCGGCGGTGCCGTTCAACTCGGGATCCAGCGTGCCGGCAGCCGCCTGGATGGTGATGTTGGTGGGGTCGAGCAACAGCGTGCCGCCGGCGCCCAGCGGGGACGACACGTCCACGCGCCCGTGGTACTCCAGCGAGTCCTTGCCCGAGACCTCGACGAAACCGCCGGCGCCGGTGCCGGCCGCGCGCGCCGAAATGGAGCCGTTGTATCGCGTGACCTCGTCGCCCCAGACGATGACCCGCCCGCCGTCGCCCGCTGCGGCCGCGTCGGCACGTACCTCGGCGTCGGAATCGACGAAGGTCCGGGCCGCGTTCTGGACGTCCGGGTTCTTGCCCTGAAAGTCGCCGCCGACCAGCACCACGCCGCCGCCGAGTTCGCCCGACGCATCGGTGCGCGATCGCGCCAGCAGGCCGACACGCTGGCCCAGCATGGTGATGCGGCCACCGGGGCCGTCCTCGCCCTTGGCTTCGACGGTGGCCTGCGTGGTCAGCGTGCCCGCGACCGCCTGGAAGTCGATGTTGCCGCCCTGCTCGCCGGTGGCGGAGATCATGGCGTCCATGCGCAGGGTCACGTCCTCACCAGCCTTGACCGAGATGGTGCCCGCCTGCGGGCCGTCGGCAGTGATGCTGGCGCCGGGCAGGACCTCGACGGACCTGGACGCCTCCAGGGTGACCGTGCCGGCCTTGGATTCGGCCGTGGCAGTGGCGGTGTCGGCGCGGCGGAACACAACGCGGCCGTTCTCGACCACGGCGGCATTCGCGCTGATCTGGCCGCCCGCCTTCACGCTGCGGCCGTACAGGCCCGCAGAGCCGCCCGAGGCCATCAGCTTGCCGATGTTGAGCGCCTCGCCTTCCGGCGCCTCGATCTCGATGCGCACGCGCGGGTTGCGCGTGTCGGTGATCTCGACCTTCTTGCCGGCTGCAAGGACGATGTCGCCCTGCGGCGTCGTGATCAGTCCGCTGTTCTCGACGCGCGGCGCGATCAGGAACACCTGCCCGCCTTCCGGCGTGCGGATCTGCGCGCGGTTGATGACCTGTCCCGCATCCGACGAACCGCTGAAACGGTAGCGCCCGGCGATGAAGTCCGCGTTCTGCATGTTCAGCGAGGATGCGACCAGGCCGGCGACGTCGATCTGCGCCCCCGCCCCGAAGGTGATGCCGTTCGGGTTGATCAGGAACACGCGGCCATTGGACTGGAGCTGGCCGAGGATCACCGACGGGTCGGCGCCGGTGACGCGGTTCAGGACGGCGCTGTTGGCGGACTGCTGGATGAAGCGGGTGGCCTCGCTGGCGGCGATGGAAAAGCCCTGCCAGTTGATGATGGCTCCGGGGCTGTTCGTGACCGTCAGGGTGTTGCCGCTCTGGGCAAATGCGGCCGACCCGTTGGCCACCACGGGCGCGACGGGCAGCGCCTGGCTGCCCGCAGAAAAGCAGGAAGCCAGGGCAACGCAAACGGCCTTGCGGGTGAACGACGGGTTCATGAGCGTATTTTCACGTACAAAAGGGCCTAGAGCCCTGTTTTTTAAGGGCCTTTTACAATCTCTGACACAGATATGTCACATTTTGACCCCGAAACGTGACCTTGGTCACGCCGGGGCAGGCCTGGCGGGAGGAACCGGGGCAACCGGCATCCGGTGATTGGAGAGGAGACCTACTCGGCCTTGGCCGGAACCAGCACTTCCCGGTTGCCGTTGGACTGCATGGAGGACACCAGTCCAGACTGCTCCATCTGCTCGATCAGGCGCGCGGCACGGTTGTAGCCGATCCGCAAGTGCCGCTGCACCAGGGAGATGGAGGGGCGCCGCGTGCGCAACACCACTTCGACCGCCTGGTCGTAAAGCGGATCGGCTTCGCCGGCCCCGGCCTCGCCGCCGGTGGACAGCACATCCCCGCCCGCGTCGGGCGGTTCGAGCAGCCCCTCGACATAGTCCGGCTGGCCTTGGGACTTGAGGTAATCCACCACCGCATGCACCTCCGCGTCCGCCACGTACGCACCGTGGACACGCTGCGGCAGGCCCGAACCCGGCGGCAGGAAGAGCATGTCGCCCTGTCCCAGCAGCGCCTCCGCGCCCTGCTGGTCGAGGATGGTGCGGGAGTCGATGCGCGAGGACACCTGGAAGGCGATGCGCGTCGGGATGTTGGCCTTGATCAGGCCGGTGATCACGTCGACTGAAGGGCGCTGCGTGGCGAGGATCAGGTGGATGCCCGCGGCGCGTGCCTTCTGCGCGAGCCGCGCGATCAGTTCCTCGACCTTCTTGCCGACGACCATCATCAGGTCGGCCAGTTCGTCGATCACCACCACGATGTAGGGAAGCTTGCCCAAGGGGACCGGGTTGTCGGTCTCCAGCGTGAGCGGATCCATCAGCGGGTTGCCGGCCTTCTCGGCCTCGGCGACCTTGTTGTTGTAGCCGGACAGGTTGCGCACGCCCACCCAGGACATCAGCTTGTAGCGACGCTCCATCTCGCCCACGCACCAGTTGAGCGCGTGCGCCGCGAGCTTCATGTCGACCACCACGGGCGCCAGCAGGTGCGGGATGTCCTGGTAGATGGACAACTCGAGCATCTTGGGATCGACCATGATCAGGCGGACGTCGCGGGGCTCGGCCTTGTACAGCAGCGACAGGATCATGGCGTTGATCGCGACCGACTTGCCCGAGCCGGTGGTGCCCGCGACCAGCAGGTGCGGCATGCGCGCGAGGTCGGCGACCACCGGCACGCCGCCTATGTCCTTGCCCAGGGCGATCGCCAGCGGCGAGCTGACCTTGTGGTAGACCTCCGAGCCGAGGATCTCCGATAGCCGCACCGTCTGGCGGTGCGGGTTGGGGATCTCCAGGCCCATAGTGGACTTGCCGGGTATGGTCTCCACCACGCGGATGCTGATCACCGACAGCGCACGCGCCAGGTCCTTGGCGAGGTTGATGATCTGGCTGCCCTTCACCCCGGTCGCGGGCTCGATCTCGTAGCGCGTGATCACCGGCCCCGGGTACGCGGCCAGCACCTTCACCTGCACGCCGAAGTCGGCGAGCTTTTTCTCGATCAGGCGCGAGGTGTAGTCCAGCGTTTCCGCGCTCTGGACTTCCACGTCGGTGGCGGCCTCCTCGAGCAGGCCCAGCGGCGGCAAGGGCGTGTCGGGCAGGTCCTGGAACAGCGGCGCCTGCTTCTCCTTCTGCACGCGCACGGACTTCGGGATGTCCACCACCGCGGGTTCGATGCGGATCGGCTCATGCTCGACGATGATCTCGCGCTTGGCCACGACGATCGCCTCGCGCTCTTCCTTCGCCACTTCGCCGATCTGGCGGTCGCGCCGGTCGCGCCAGCGGGACAATCCCGCATCCCACGCCCACTCGATGCCATGGCCGATGGCTTCGGACGCCCTGAGCAGGGAAACGCCCGTGAACAAAGACAGCCCGAGTGCGACCAGCGTCACCAGCAGCAGCGTCGCCCCGGTGAAACCCAGCATCGAGGACAGCAGGTCGCCGAGGACGGCGCCGGCCATGCCACCGGGTGCGAGCGGCAGCGCGGCCTTGAGCGTGTGAAGGCGTATGGATTCAAGCGAGGCGCTGGCCAGCAGCACCACGATGAAGCCGGTCAGGGCGATCGCCAGGGGGCGCCGGTCCCCCAGCGGGGAACCATCGAGCCGCCGGTAGACCCACGCCACGGCCCCCGCCAGCAGCACCACCAGCCACCACGCCGACAGGCCGAACACATAGAGCAGCACGTCCGAGAGCCAGGCGCCGACGCGTCCGCCCGCGTTGCGCACCGCATCACCCGCCGCGCTGTGCGACCAGCCGGCATCGGCCTTGTCGAAGGTTCCCAGTACCAGGGCCAGATAGACGGCGACCGCGATCAGCGCGATCCAGCGCGATTCACGCAACAGGGCGGCGATCTTTCCCGGCAGGGGTGCTTGGTCGTCTTTCAACGCTACGGTGGCGTCCGAGGATGGTTTTGCGGATTCTTCAACCGCATCAGGGGCTTATTTTACGTTCCCCGGACGGGGAACACCATCGCCGACGCAAAAAACAAAACCCCCGCGCGATGGCGGGGGTTCAGGTGGAGGGAAACCGTGTCAGCGCGAGCGGACCACGCACTCCAGGTTGCGCCCCGAGTTCACCGCCGAACCACCGGAGATGCTCTGGATGAAGCTGGCCGGCGGCGTGAACTGCAGGCCTGGGTCGGTGGACAGGAAGCGCGGTTGGCGGTCGCGGCCGGTGATCTGGCCGAACTGGCCGGCGACCAGGCTGGTGGTACCCGCGTCGTTGGACGCGATGATCTCGCCGTCGCTGACCGACACGTACACGCCTGCCTCCAGTCCCTGGCAGGGCTCGCCGCCGCTGGTGCAATCATCCGCGCCGAAGGTCGTGCCGCGTATGCCTATGGTGGCAGTGGACGTGGTGAGCTTGTAGGCATCGGCATTGCCGCGCTTGCCGACCAGGCCGGTGACGGCGCGCAGGCCGCCCTTGACCAGGCCGTAAAGGAAACTGTCCTTGGCCGGCTCTTCCTGGCTGAAACTGAAGGCCTCCAGCTTCACGCTGGTGTTCGGCTTGAGGGTGATCTGCGCACCGTCGCCGAACTTGATCTGGGCGAAGCTGTCCTTCTGGGTGTTGATCGTGTCGCCCTGCTGGATCTCGGACTTCTGCGAGAGGATGCGCACCGATCCGTCGGCCTTCTGGACCGAGAGGGTGCCCGCCAGTTGCGTGACGGTCCCACTGTTCGCATGGACCGAGACGGGCAGCATCGCCAACGCAAGCGCACCGGAAACCAGGATCTTGTTCATCTGCTCCACCTTTCCAGCCAACCCCGAAGGGGCATCGAATGGACCTAGTCTAGGATGCCACGCCCGCGGCAGCGCGGCATTTTTTCACGCAAATTCACCGGAAAGGGCCCGCAAACCCGGGAATCGTGACGGAATGGGCATCCGCGAGGTGGCTGCCTGTGGCCTGACCGCCCCAAGGCGCATGGCTAATCGACCGCGAGGATATTGTCCCGGAGGAAGATCGAGCCCGCCCGGACTTCAATGTACCCGCTCTTCTGCAGGTCCTTCATGACCCTGCTCACCATCTCGCGCGACGCGCCGATCATCTTGGCAATGTCCTGCTTGGGCAGGCGCTTGGTCACCACCTTGTGGCCATCGACGGTATCGGCCATCTCCAGCAGCAGGCGTGCCACCCGTCCGTACACGTCCATCAGGGCCAGGCTGCCGATCTTCTGGTCCGCATCGCGCAGGCGCTTGACCAGCCCGCGCAGCAGGGCCGACGACATCTCGGTATTGTCGTGGAGCACGGTCTTGAAGTCGCGCTTCGACAACACCAGCACCTCGCAGGATTCGAGCGCCACGACACTGGCCGAGCGCGGGCTGTCGTCCAGCAGGCCCATCTCGCCGAAGTACTCGTTGGGGCCGAGGATGGAGAGGATGACCTCCCTGCCCTCGTCGTCGCTCATCATCACCTTCATGCGGCCGGACACGATGATGTAGAGCGAGTCCGTCGGATCCCCGGCCGCGATCACCGTGGTGCTGCGCGTGATCGACCGGCGGCCCACGATACTCGTGAGCAGGGCGATCTGGCTCTCCGGCAAAACGGAAAACAGCGGCACGTTGCGCAGAAGCAGCGCAGATACGCTCGGTTTGCCTGCCATCAGTACTCTCCCAGGACCAGGAACCACTCTCTGCCGAAGAGTGTAGCAGAAGCCCCGCCGGCGACCGGACCACTCCCGGTCACTGGCAGGAAGGCAGGTTCGAGTCGTCCCCGGCGCCCAGGCCCGCGCGGATCCGTGCTGCGCGGGTTTCCTCGTTGGCAGCATAGATGATGTAGTTCAGCAGGCCGTCATAGACCGGGGTGACGTCGGACTTGATGGTCGCCACCGATCCGTAGATGCTGGACTGCGTGATGACCACCTGGCCGCCCTTGAGGTTCACCTCGATCGGCAGGTTGTACGGCGGGCCGGATAGCGCGGTCCCGGAGCCGGTGAACAGGCCCGAACCCGGGGCACCCTTGAGGAACAGGTTGCGCACGTTCAGCACGATCTCCCCGGAGCTCTGGAGCGTGGCCTGGTTGTTGCTGCCGACCTTGCCGGACTCCAGCGTCAGGTCGCCGCCCGTGGTGATCGTCATCCTGATCGGGTCCACCGTCGCCGCCGCGGATACCTGGCCCGCATTGGCGGGCTTCACGCCCTGCGTGCCCGCGAAGGTGTTGCCGCCGACGATATACATGTCGCCATCGACGATGATGACCTTGGTGGTCGAAGAAAGGAGGATGGCATCCGCCGTGGCCAGCGCGCCGCCCCCGCCGTTCAGCGTCGAGGTCGCGGAACCCGCCTTGACGTTCAGGTTGGCCAACTGGGTGGGACTGGTGCCCACCCCGCGGATGAACATGTTGGTCGCCTGGATGCCCGCGATGGAAGATACCTTTGCGGTCGTCCCCGAACCGCCGCTGGTGGCCGACACCGTGCCGCCGGTCAGGTTGAAGTCTCCGGAGAAATTGGCGTTCACCGCCCCCGTGGCGATCAGCAGCGCGTCGCCCTGGCGCGTGCCGTTGCCGGTGAACGACATGGCCCCCGCGGTGACATTGACGTCCTTGACGCCGAACGCGCCGGTGGCATCGCCGATCGTGATGTTGGTTGCACGGATCTCGACCGGGAACTGGTAGCTGTCCGGCCGGGTGATGTTCACGCTGCCGCCGAGCGTGCCGGCGCTGGACGAGGGGTTGGTGACGAGCGCCTGCACCTCGGACTGGCCCGCGTTGGCGCGCAGCGACAGGTCGCCCACCAGGTAGATGGAACCCTTGATGTCGATGTCCTTGGTCGCCACGAGCTTCAGGTTGTGGTCGAAGTAGGTGATGGTGACCGTGTTGCCGTTGTTGCTGGTCGTGCGCTGGCCGATGAGCGAGTTCTCGCTGGTGCCCGAGCCGTCCAGGACGATCGAGCCGTCGGAGATCAGGTTCAGCGATCCGCCCTTCTGCCCGCTGTTGATGTCACCGTTCTTGATCAGTACGTTCAGGGTGATCTTGCCGGTGCCGTCGGCCGCGTTCTTGTCGCTGCCCTCGGCATAGAAGAACACGTTGCGGCCGTTGATGTTGCCGTTGCTCACCGTCTGCGACGGGCCGACGAACACCACGTCCGCCGCCGTGCCCACGCCGAAGATGTTGGTGCCGTTGATCGAGTTGTACTTGATGTCGCCGGCGGCGAACGTCGCCGTCGTGCCATTGGCAAGGCGCGTCTCGATCTGCAGCGGTCCCACGCAGTTGCCGGTGCCAACGCCGCCGGTGGACGTGCCGCAGATCGACGTGCCGGTCGCCACCGCGTTCTGCAGGGTAACCGGCGATCCGGCGTCCCTGAAGGTCACGACCTGCAGGCCGCCCTTGGTGGTCACGTTGCCCGATGTGTGGGTGGTCTGTATCCCCGCAGCGCCGCTGGATGCCTGCAGGACCTGTCCCGTGGAGAGCAGGTTCACGTTGTAGAAGCTGCCGCTGCCCGCATGGATGGGGCCGTTGATCAGGAGCTGGCTGTTCGTGCCGCCCCCGGACGCCGGGGTCGCGCCCACGCCCAGGTTGCCGGCGAAGGTGGACAAGCCGGACGTATTGCCCGCCATGAGCGTCGCCACGCCGCCGCTGGTCCGCGCGCCGTAGCCGGTGCCGACCGTCAGGTCACCCGCCGAGGCCAGGGTCAGGTCACCGCTGGCCTGGTAACCCGTGCTGCCGACGGTGATCGTGCCGTTGGAGGCCGTCAGCGACATCGCGCCAGCGCTGGACAACTGCACCGAGTTGGTGATGTTCCCGGTGTCGGCAAGCACCTGCATCTTGCCGCCCGAGGCGCTGTTGGTGAACTGGGAAGCCAGGTTCGCGTTCCCGCTGGTGAACTTGAGGGCGATGTCGTTCGCGTTGGTGTTGTTCACCGCGACGTTTCCGCCCGTGAGGCGGATCGGCGAGCCGGTGGTGCCGATGCCCGAGTGTGCCGACAGCGTCAGCAGGGTGGACGGCGTGGTCGTCGTCACCGCCTGGTTGGTCTGCGTGATCGAACCGCCGGCCCCGGTGGCTCGCAGCGTGACGTTGGGCGTCGCAGCGGCGAAGCTGGTCGCGCCGTCGACGTTGACCACGCCGGTGTTGCTGGCGCCGCCGATGAAGAGCTGGTTGCTCGATTGCAGCACGCCGAAATCCGTCGAATCAAGCATCGAACCGATGTTGATCGTGCCGTTCGAGGAATGGGACACCGTGATGGTGGACGTGCCGGCGTTGATGGTTCCGCCGGAGAAATTCCAGTTCGAGCCGTTCAGCACGATCGGGTTCGACGAGGAACTGATCCCGCCGGTCGCCGTGATGGTTCCGCTCGTGGTGACGTTCACGCCGGCCGCGGCCGTGGTATTCACCGCGCCCGAGAAGGTGGTGGCGCCGCCGCCCGCCTGCTGCGTGAAGCTGGCCGCCGCAATGCTCCCGGATCCCGACACCGTGAGGTCGTGCCCGCTCTGCACCGTCACCGCGCCCAGGTTGGTGGACGCGCCGTTGAACAGGATGTCGCCGGTGGCCGTCGGGGCGATCAGGGTCAGCGTGTTGGCACCGCCGTTCAAGGTGTTCTGGAACCGGATGTTTCCGCCGGATCCCGTTCCCGTCGCGGTCGTGTCGATCGTCCGGTTGCCGCCTAGCACCACGGCCTGCGAGAACTGCACCTGGTCGCTGCTGGTGGTGATGTTGGCGTTCAGCGTGGTGGTGCCCGCGCCGCTCACGGAGACGTTGCCGTCTGCATTGATCGCGCCGCCGACGGTCAGGGTGCCGGTGTCGGTCATGGAAACCGTTCCGCCCGAGCCTGCCGTCGTCGTGATGCCTCCGGTGCCCACGGCTATGTTCGCCGCCGTGATCTGGACCCCGCCGGTAGTCGCGGACAGCAAGCCCGTGCTGGTCGTGGTCGTTCCGCTGCCCGCGACCTGGTTGAAGCCGGTCACCGCCATCGCGTTGTTGACGTTCACGTTGTTGGCGCTGTTGACCTGCAGGGTCCCCAGCCGGGTCGTGCCGCCCACCGCCTGCGCAAACTGGATGTTGCTGGTCCCTGCGGTC
>CAIVVS010000028.1 GCA_903909415.1 uncultured Pseudomonadota bacterium
TCCCCGTCGGACACCTGGGTGTCGCCGGCGAGGGCGGCGGCCCCGGACATCGCCAGGCCCATCTGCTCGATCTCGTCGCCGATGGACGCATCCTGGGAAGCCGACTCGCGGCCGCCGTATTGCGCCTCGATCAGGGCAAGCAGTTCCTCCGGGTCCGCCACGAAGAGGGCGATCTGCCGCTGCGAGGAGAAGCGCAGCTCCTCGAGGTAGTCCGCCGCCAGCGGGTTCTCCACCGCCACCGCCAGCGTCCTGTCGGTGGCCAGCAGCGGCAGCACGTGGTGCTGGCGCGCGAAGAACGCGGGCACCAGCTTCAGCGTGGCCTCGTCGATCACCAGGTCCTTCAGCACCACCCGCGGGATGCCGAGCTGCTCTGCAATGGCGCGCGACAGGCCCGCGGCAGTGAGCACGCCCATCTCGATCAGGATGTCGCCCAGCCTGGCCTGGCGGTTGCGCCGCATCTGCGGCAGCGCTTCCACCAGTTGCTGGCGCGACACCATGCCCCTTGCGATCAGTATCTCGCCCAGCTTGGTCTGGTGCGCGTTGCTCTGGTGGTCCAGCGCCGCCCTGACCTGTTCCGGCCCGACCAGCCCGTCGTGCAGCAGCTGCTCGCCCAGGCGCAGCTTGTGCAGGCCCGCCTGGCGGTCGAGCGCCTGCTCGACCGCGGTGCGCGGCGCCAGCGCCAGCTTCACGACGGCTTCCCCGAGCAGGCCGCCGATGTTCACTTCCTTCACCGAACTGGCGGGCACGAAGGCGCGCATGATGCGCCCGCCATCGAGCAGCAGGTTGAGGAACAAGCCGTGGCGATTGCGCACGAACCCCCGCGTCTTGCCGCTCATGGAATCGCCGTCGACGAACGTGATGGTGAACGGCTTGTGGTCCGGCAGGGTGATCTCGCCGCCGCCGGCCTCGCGGTACAGGTCGCGGAAGCCCGCGTCAGGAACGATGGGGATCGGCGCGACGAGGTGCAGGCCCTTGATTTCCAGCAGGGGAATGGTCCGCGGCGTCTCGCCGCGCGCCCCCGCGATGGTCACCACGCCGGTGTCCGGCAGGAAGTGCGCGAGCGTCCCGGACACCGTCATGCCCGCCATGCGGAACGCCATCACGTCCAGCGGTGGCACGTCGTCGCCATTGCGCCCGTCCCGGAAGAACGGCGGCAGCGGCCAGTTCTCCATCGCCGGCGTCCGCTACTTGCCCGAGGGCACGGGCCCCGGGTGCCGGGCCGGCGGCGCGCCCGCGCCGGGCCGGGCCTCGGGCGCGGCTTCCATGTGCGACAGGGCCTCCCTGGAGGAAAGCCCCCGGGCGGGGGCGGGCGCGGCCACGACCGGCGCCGGCATCCCCTCGATGGGGAACGACGGCTCCATCGCCAGCTTGGAGCCCGCGCCGGGCGACACCCCGGCGGCGAGCTTCACGCGCAGCAGGAGGTCGGTGCGCGAGTCGGCGTTGCGCAGCGCCTCCTCGAGCGACACCCGGCCATCGGCGTAGAGCGCGTACAGCGACTGGTCGAAGGTCTGCATGCCCGACTCGTTGCTGTGGCCCATCGCCGCCTTGATGCCCTCGATCTCCCCCTTGGCGATCAGGTCGGACACGTGGGCGGAACTGAGCAGCACCTCGACCGCGGGCACCAGCTTGCTGTGCAGGCCGGGCACCAGCCGTTGCGCGACCACGCCCGACAGGTTCAGGCTGAGGTCGAGCAGCAGCTGGCGGTGCGCGTCATCGGGGAAGAAGTTGATCACCCGTTCCATCGCCTGGTTGGCGTTGTTTGCGTGCAGGGTGGACAGGCACAGGTGCCCGGTCTCGGCGTAGGCGATGGCCTGCTGCATGGTCTGCCGGTCGCGGATCTCACCGATCATGATCACGTCGGGGGCCTCGCGCAGCGCGTTCTTGAGCGCGTCGGCGTAGCTCAGCGTGTCGATGCCCACCTCGCGCTGGTCCACCACCGAGCGCTGGTGCGCGTGCATGAACTCGATCGGATCCTCGATGGTGAGGATGTGCCCGCTGGCGTGCTGGTTGCGGAAGTTCAGCATGGCCGCCAGCGTGGTCGACTTGCCGGAACCCGTCGCCCCGACCACCAGCACCAGCCCGCGCTTGAGCATGACCAGTTTCTCCAGCGCAGGCGGCAGGCCGAGGTCGGCCATCGGCGGGATCGTCGACTTGATGTAGCGCACCACCATGCCGGCCTCGCCGCGCTGCATGAACACGTTGACCCGGAAGCGGCCGATGCGCTCTGCCGAGATCGCGAGGTTCATCTCCAGCTTCGACTCGAACTCGGCGATCTGCTTCTGGTTCATCACCGAGTAGGCGATCTGCTTGACCTCCCCGGGCTTGAGCGGCGGCATCGTCAGCGGATGGGCCTCTCCCTCGATCTTGACGTTCACCGGCGCGCCGACGCTGAAGAACAGGTCGGACGCGCCCTTCTCGGCCATCAGGTTCAGGAAGGGGAAAATGTCCATCGCGTTCCTTTCGTTTGCGGGGAAGGCCGCCGCTGCAGCGGTGAGACGAGCACGGGGTCGCGGGTCCTCGACGGACAAGCGTACGGAGGCATCCTGCAAAGTTCCGTGCGGTACGCCCTCTTGCAAGCCGTGCCGCCTTGCGTTCGGTGGCGAACAGACCCGCCGCCTCGTCGCCAAACGCCAGTACGCGGGATTCGCGAACCGGCTATGCTTTCCCGCTTGCGAAACCCGCTCGGGGAGGCTCGGATGAGCAGATCAGACGAAACCAGGCTGGCCGTCGCGGCCGAGTTCATCGTGCGCGAGTTCATGTGCACGAAACGAGGCGAACAACTGGTTATCACGGCGGACACTGCGACAGACCCGCGCGCCGTTCAGGCCCTGCTGGAAGCCGCAAAGCTGGCCGGGGCGCGCGCGGCCGTGCTGACCATCCCGCAGCTGCCCTACCAGGGAGCCCTCGCCGACCCTTATGTCGCCGAACCCCTGGGTGCTGCCGTGAAGAGCTGCGACGTCTGGCTGGACATCACCTTCCCTTACCTTGCCGGATCGAAGGTCCATGCGGACGCGATGGCGCACAAGCGCGCCCGGTGCCTGATGTTCCATGACCTCGACGCGGGCGGCATCGCCCGCCTGTTCGCCGGCGTCTCCTTCGACCAGCTGTTCGACCTCCAGCAGGCGGTTGACGGCGTGGTCAACCGATCGGTAGGAAGAACCTGCCGCGTGACCAACGATGCCGGAACGGACGTCAGTTTCACCATCGGACGACCGGCGACCAGGAAAATCCGCCGGATCGACCAGCCCGGCACCTATACCCCTCCGGGATCGGCGGTGATTTACCCGGAGATCGAGAGCGTCCGCGGCAGGATTTTCGTCGACGCCACCTTCCACGAGTACTTCACCCTGCTCCAGTCGAGGATCCAGATCGATGTCGACGGGCAAATCCGCAAGGTCAGCGGTGGAGGCAATGAGTTGCGCGTGCTCGACCGCGCGCTCAAGCGGGCCGGTGGCGGCAAGTACGGATCCATCATCCATTTCTCGCACGGGTTCCATCCCGCGGCGCGGTTCCACGGCGGGTCCTTCATCGAGAGCATCCGGGCCGCAGGCAACAACGCCATCGGCATGGGCGTACCCTGGTGGGAACCTGGCGGCGGCGAGAACCATCCGGACGGCGTGGTCACGATGCAGTCCATGTGGATAGACGGCGAGCCCATTGTGGCTGGCGGTGCGCTGGTGCTGCCTGAACTGGCGCGGCTCGAAGCCGTGCTCGAGCCGCTGGCGGCCTGAATGCAGATCCAGTTCATCGATGTGGGAGGCATCCGCACCCGGTGCCTGACCGCGGGCACGCCCGGCAGCTATCCCCTGGTGCTGCTGCACGGGTACGGCGGCACCGCCGACGTGTGGATACGCAACATCGACGCGCTGGCAGACGAGTTCCACGTCATCGCGGTCGACATGATCAGTTCCGGCTTCACCGACCCCGTGGACACCGGCGGGCGGCCTCCGCAGCCGCATGCGGTCGCGCATTTGCGCGGGCTGGCCGACAAGCTCGGCCTGGGCAGGTTCTGCGCCGCGGGAACCTCCTACGGCGGGCTGATCGCCGCGCTGCTGTGGTTCGACATGCCCGACCGGGTCGACAAGCTCATCCTGCAGGGAAGCGGCTCCGCGTTCAACGAGGACGAGGCGCTGGCTGCCACGCTGCGCAACGTGAAGAAGAATTTCGGGCCGCTGATGTCGGCACCCACCATCGAAGGCGTGCGGGCCAGCGTCGCCAAGCAGGTGTTCGATGCCTCGACCATTCCCGAGGAAATGGTGCACGTGATGGCCACGGCCTATGCGCTTCCATGGATGCGCTCCGCCTGGGAGCAGGGAATCGACGGACTCCTGGACATCGCGGCTTGCAGGCCCTACAGGGTGCTGGACCGCCTGGAACAGATGGACGTGGACACCCTGGTCCCATGGGGACGCGAGGATCCGGGCGCGCTCTACGCGAGTGCGGTTGCCGCGGTCAAGCGCATGCCCAGGGCCCGGCTCGTGACGTTCGAGAAATGCGGCCACAAACCGATGTACGAGCACACCGCGCGCTTCAACAGCGAGGTGCGCGCCTTCCTGAAGGAGCGGAAATGAAAGCCCGTTTGCCGTTGGCCCTGGTTGCCCTTGCCGCGACGATGCCGCAACTTGCCGGTGCCCAGGAGTACCCGGTCAAACCGGTGAGGATCATCGTCTCCGCGGCGGGCGGGCTGACGGACCTGATGCCGCGGACGTTCGCGATACGCATGCTGGAGCGGACCGGACAGCCCTGGATCATCGAGCAGAAGCTCGGGGCCGGCGGGGTCATCGGCGCGGAGTACGTGAAAGCCTCGCCCCCTGACGGCTACACCCTGTTCACGGCCTTCACCGGGGTGTTCTCCATCCTCCCGGCGCTGGGGGCGAAGCTGTCCTTCGACGTCGGCCGGGACTTCCGCCCCATCGTGCTGATGGCGACCGTACCCAACATCCTGATCGTGCATCCGTCGCTGGCGGCCAACTCCGTAAGGGAACTCATTGCGCTGGCCAAGTCGAAGCCCGGCACCCTCACCTACGCATCCCAGGGTGTGGGCAGTTCCGGCCAGATCACCGGGGAGCAATTCAAGCAGACCGCCGGCGTGGACATCCTGCACGTGCCCTACAAGGGTGCTGCGCCCGCCATCCAGGACCTGCTGGGCGGGCAGGTCTCCATGCTGTTCGACGTCGTGCCTTTCGCACTGGCCAACGTGAAGGCAGGCAAGGTCAGGGCCCTGGCGGTCGCGACCAGCGCGCGCATGTCGATCCTGCCTGATGTTCCGACCATGGCGGAAGCCGGCATCGCCGGAATGGAGGGCGGCGCGTGGTTCGCGCTCTACGCGCCGGCAGGGACGCCGCAGCGCGTGGTGGATTTCGTCAACCGCGAGGCCAACCGGGTGTTTTCCGAGCCGGAGTTCCGCGAACGCATGCGCTCGCAGGGAGTGGAATTGCCGCTAGGTACCCCGGAAGACCTGCGCAAGTTCGTGCAGGACCGGACCGAGACCTGGGGCAGGGTCGCCCGCGCTGCGAACATTAAACTGGAACCGTGAGCACGTCGTAGTCGAATATCCAGTCGTAGCGCCCCTTTATCTTCTCCGGCGCCCAGTTGGCCTCGATGTAGGGAACGGCCTTCACCGGGTCGGCGAGAACGGGGTCGTGGATGCGCTTCGACTGCAATGAGGACTCGACAACCAGTTTCGTCGCACGCTCCCGGCGTGCGGCCTCGTAACGTGCAAGCGCGCGCACCGGGTCCGCGTCGTCATCGAGGCACCTCGCCAGCACCCAGGCATCCTCGATCGCGGAATTGGCGCCCTGTCCCAGGTAGGGAACCATGGGGTGGCAAGCGTCCCCCAGCAGGCTGACCCGCCCGGACGACCACCGCTGCAGTGGCGGGCGCAGGAACAGGCCCCACTTGAACGGCGTTCCGATGTTCCTGATCAGGGTGAATATGTCCTCGTGCCAACCGCTGAAATCACGTTCGCATTCCTCATGCGACCCGGACTCCGTCCAGGACTCGACGCGCCAGTCGTCGCGCTCGACAAGTCCGACGAAGTTCACCAGTTTGCCGGCATGCACCGGATACACCGTGACGCTTCCGTGCGGGCCAATCCAGTTGGAAGTGACGCTGCCCCGCATGCGCTCCGGGAGTCGGTCGACCGGCACCAGGCCGCGCCAGGCGATCTCGCCGGTGAATCGCGCGTTGTCCACCCCGAAAAGCTGCTTCCGAACCACCGAATGCACGCCGTCGGCGCCAATCAGGACATCGCCCTCGACCGCACGGCCGCCGGCCAGGTGCAATGTCACCGAGTCCGGCTGCTGGTCAAAGGACTCCACGCGCGCATCCAGCACCACCGCATCCGGTTGTCGGCGCATGAGTTCAGCCGCGAGGATCGCGTGCAGGTCCCCCCTGTGAAGGGCGACATAGGGCACGCCGTAGCGTTTCTCGGAGTCTGACCCGTGCCCCGCCAATTTCCAGGTATGGCCGGTGTTCCAGAGCCGGATGTCGCGCTCCGCGAAACGCACCGCAACCTTGAGCACCGCATCCTTCAGTCCCAGTGCGTAGAGCACGCGCATGCCGTTGGGAGAGCAATGGAAACCCGCCCCGATCTCGCTCAGTCTGGCGACCCGCTCCAGCACCGTGACGCGAAAGCCTCGTGACACTAGGGCGAGGGCCGCAGACAGGCCACCTATGCCGGCACCGGCGATCAGGACGTGGGGTTTGTGCATGCCGGATTGTATTGCTCGCCGTGGAAAAACTGGGAAGCACCATCGACCCGGTGTGGCGCGCTGCACCAGGACCCGATCCGGGGCCTGTCCCCGGGCGTGGGATTCCCGCCAGAGGGGGCCGCTTCGGTTGCGCGGAAAAATGGACGCGGGTTACTATCATTGAGACAAGCCGACGGTCCCGGCACCCCGAATCGAAGCCAAACCAACCTGAAAGGTCACCCGATGCCCGGCAACACCTGGAGCAAAGCCCTGTTGGCAGTCCTGCTTGGCGCGCTGGCGCCGGCTTCGGCCTGGGCGCAGGCGCAGGCCTATCCCAACAAGCCGATCAAGATCCTGATCGGATCCGCACCGGGCGGCATCCTCGACATCGCGGCCCGCAGCATCGGCCAGAAGCTGGGCGAGAAATGGGGACATTCGGTGATCGTCGAAGGGCGCCTGGGCGCGGCCGGCAGCATCGCCGGCGACGCGCTGGCCAAGTCCCCGCCCGACGGCTACACGCTCCTGGTCGGCGAGAGCGGCGTCTGGGGCATCAGCCCGCACCTGGTGGCCAAGCCCCCGTATGACCCGCGCGTGGACTTCGCGCCGGTCAGCCAGGTCGGCTACCTGCCGGTGTTCCTGGTCGTGCCCTCCAGCGTGCCGGCGAACACCCTGGCCGAGTTCATCGCCTACGGGCGCCAGAACAAGGGCAAGTTCTCGTACGCCTCCGGCGGCGTCGGGTCCATCCACCAGCTCGCCGCGGAACTGTTCAAGTCCATGACCAAGCTGGACGTCGAGCACGTACCGTACAAGGGCGGCGGCCCGGCCGCGACCGCGGTGCTGACCGGCGAAGTGCAGATGGCCTTCACCAGCTACGCGGGCGCGCAGGCCGGACTGTCCAACGGACGGTTGCGCATGATGGGCATCAGCACCGCGCAGCGCTCGCCGAACTTTCCGGACATCCCCACCGTCGCCGAGAACGGCTTGCCGGGATACGCGATCTTCACCACGCTGGGCCTGATTGCACCGGCCGCCACGCCCAAGGACATCATCGCCAAGATCCACGGCGAGGTGATGGCCGCGGTCGCCACGCCGGACGTCACCAAGCGCCTGGTCGACGGCGGCCTGACCGTGTCCCCGGCGTCCACCGAGCAGTTCGGCAAGGTGATCCGCGACGAGTTCGACCACTTCGCCCGCCTGGTGAAGCTGTCCAGCGCCAAGCGCGCCGAGTAAGCCGCCACCGGCTCCGGCCGGCGCAAGTCCGCCCCCCGGCCGGGCTCCGGCCCGGGGCGGACGCTAGACCGTCAGCTGCAGGATGCGGGAATCCGCCAGCGCCAGCCGGTCCGCCAGGTTGCGCACCAGCGCGCGCATGAAGCTGCGCTGGCTGGAAGCGCTCATGCTGTCCAGCGCCGCGTCCTCGAATTCCGCCAGTACCACCTCGGTCATGGACTCCACGGTCGCGTGGCGCGGCGAGCCGCCGGTGATGTAGGCCATCTCGCCGAAGCATTCGCCGGCGCCGATCACGTTCAGCAGGCGCCCGGCCATGGTCACCTTCACCTGCCCGGTCGCGAGGAAGAACATGCTGGTCCCGGGCTCGCCCTCGCGCACGATGTTGGCGTTGGCGTGCAGGCGCCGCCACTTGCCCGCCCCGACCAGTTCCCAGATCTCCGCGTCCGAGAGCGTGGACAGCATCGGCACCTGCTTGAGCGCCGCGTACTTCTCGCTGTCGGGAATGGACTGCTGGTGGGTGCTGAGCCGCCCGATCGCGGCCAGCTCCAGCGCAAGCTCCGCCCAGCTGGCGTAGCGGTCCCCGGGGGACTTCTCCAGCATCTTCAGCACGATGCGGTCGAGTTCGGGCGAGATGGCCGGACGCAGCTGGCTTGGCGGCACCGGCCTGGCCTTGAGGATCATGCTCATCAGGTCGCCGACGTTGGTGGCGATGAAGGGCCGCTGCCCGGTGACCAGTTCGTACAGCGCGACGCCCAGGCAGTACATGTCGGTGTTGTGGGTCAGCTCGCCGGAGGTCACCTGCTCGGGCGACATGTAGGCCGGCGACCCGATGTTGACCGTCTGGGTCACGTCGCGGAACTGCAGGAAGGCCGAGCCGAAGTCGGCGATCTTCACCTCGCCCGCGTCGGTCACCATGATGTTCGCGGGCTTGATGTCGCGGTGGATGACGCCCTGGCGGAAGGCATAGTCCAGCGCCCCGCAGCACTTGAACGCGATCTGGATCGCCTCGTCCAACTCGAGCGGGTTGGCGGCATTGACGAAGCGCGACAGGTTGCCGCCGGGCACGTACTCCATCACGATGTGGCCGGCATCCTCGGTCACCACCGCGTCGAGGATGGACACGATGTGCGGGTGGTTGAGTTGGCCGACCAGCGAGGCTTCCTGCACGAACTGCTTGCGCATCCGGCCGCCGAAGTCCGGGTCGCGGAACACCACCGGGTTGATGACCTTGAGCGCGACCTCCTCTCCGGAGAAGGTATCGACCGCCAGGTGGACCGTCGCCGACGTGCCCTTGCCCAGCACGCCCTTGAGAAGGTACTTCCCGAATTCGTTTTCCAAAACCACTCCCCGATGGGCGGGCCGGCGGACGGAATCCGTCGCCCGTTCACGCTGGTCCGGATGATGCCGCGCCAATCTTGCTGCCTGCCCTCGGAGCCAGTCAAGCGATCCGGGCCGCTGGAACAGGCTGCGCCGCGGGCATCAAACCATGCAATGCATCGCTGCGGGACCGGCTCGGGAGACCGCCTTGGCAGGCAGTCGGGTACTGGCGGAAAGGGTGGGATTCGAACCCACGTTGCCGGAGACCGGCAAACCGGATTTCGAGTCCGGCGCATTCGACCACTCTGCCACCTTTCCTTCCGCCCAGGCCGCCTTGCGGCGGCTGCACGGCAAAACCGCCGGATGCGGCGAGCGGGTCGCGCTCAAGCTCCGACGGCAGGCGAAGATTATACGCCATACACCACCCATGCCGCCGGACACATCCCAGGCGCCGGGGATACGCCCGCCCGCCCGCCTATAATCCCCGCTTCGTCACGGCTGCGATGCCCGCGCCGGCGAACATCCCGCCAGCGCGGGCAACATGCTTCACGAAGGGAAACCAGCATGGAAGAACAAGTCAGCTTCATCTCCGGCGGCCTGAAGATCTCGGGCGTGCTGCACCTGCCCA